>CAZDEF010000019.1:0-37022 GCA_964504385.1 uncultured Oscillospiraceae bacterium | reverse complement strand
CCGTACACTCCCAGGCATAACGGTAAGGTCGAGCGTAGCCACCGCGAAGACCAAAGTCGCAGCAACGCCCGCCCCCTACACCCGCTGCACTGGCTATCTCCGAAGGAGCGGCTCTCGAACTTCACTGTACAAGATGTTTGACAAACCTGCATTCCGCATACAAAAAACGGTTCCGCATACACATCACGGAACCGCTATGGGCAAGGGTTACTTTTCGGGAATGGTCAGCATGTTACTGCAGGGCTGAAAGGCGCTTTCAACAATGCTCGTCCACTGCATACTACAGTTCATCTGGATTCGGAAGGCTTATGCCTGAGGGAACGACCTGATACTTCAGACCGCTTTGCTTGGCATATTCTTCTGCATAGGAGTTCGCCGGCACGATGAGAGTGAGGTCATCGCTGCAATCTTCAAAGACATATGGACCAATGCTGGTCATGCTGGCTGGCAACTCGATGGTTTGCAAGGAGCTGCATCCATAGAAGGCAAAACCACCAATACCGGTTACACTATCCGGCAAGTTGATTGCCTGCAAAGAGTTACAGCCGGCGAAGGTATCTTTACCGATGCTGGTTATGCCATTAGGCAAGTCGATCGTTTGCAAAATGTTGCAGTCCTCGAAGGCAGAGTCACCGATGCTGGTTACGCTGTCCGGGAATTCGACAAATTGCAGAGAATCGCAGCCAATGAAAGCGAAGCTGCCAATGTGGGTCACAGTCCTCCCATCAATCCTTTCAGGAACCACTAATTCGTTAGCACTGCCGGTGTAATCCGTGATCATGCAGCCGGTAGCTCCATACGGCTTATACTTCAGCCCCGCCGGAACGGACGGATCTGAAGCAGTCGTAGCAGAAATCAGCAGATGGTATAAGCCTTTTTGCTCAATATAGGTTTCAGCATAAGAGTTTTTTGGAACGGTAAAGGTGAGGTTGTCGCTACACTGCTCGAAAGCGTAATCGCCAATATCGATTACACTTTCAGGGATCGTGATGCTTTCAAGACTATAGTTGTAAGCAAAGGCCCAGTCATCAATCTTGGTTACGCCATCCGGCAATTCGATCGACTGCAAAGAGGTACAGTCGCTGAAAGCGTATTGGCCAATTATGGCTAAGCTATCCGGTAATTCGATGGACTGCAGGGATGTGCAGTTACTGAAGACGCCATATTCGATGGTGGTCAGGCTGTTTGGGAATTTGATCGTCTGCAAAGAGGTGCAGCTGCTGAAGGCTTCCCACTCAATTCTGGTCAGGCTGTTTGGCAATTCGAGTGACTGCAGGGATGTGCACTCACTGAAAGCACCATCGCCAATGTGCTCTATCTTATCTGGCAATTTGATCGACTGCAAGGCACTGCAGCAGCAGAAAGCCTCTCCGCCAATGCTGATTATACTATCCGGCAATTCGATCGATTGCAGGGATGCGCAGCTGCTGAAGGCTGCCCACTCGATTCTGGTCAGGCTGTTTGGCAATTCGAGTGACTGCAGGGATGTGCAGTCACTGAAAGCGCGATCGCCAATGTACTCTATCTTATCCGGCACTTTGACCGCCTGCAGGGATGTGCAGCCGCTGAAAGCGCCATCGCCAATGTACTCTAGCGCATCTGACAATTCGATCGTTTTCAGCGATGCGCAGCCGCTAAAGGCAGTGTCGCCAATGCCGGTTATGGTATCCGGCAGCACAATTGAGCGTAGGGAAGTACATCCTCCAAAGGCATCATACGCAATATTGGTGACTGTTTTCCCCTCGATCATTTCGGGAATGACCAGTTCAGCAGCATCTCCGGTGTAATTTGTAATGGTACAGCTGCTGTTTGACTCGATTGTATATTCCAAGCCTGCGGGAATGGGGATGGGGGTGGCAGTCGGCACTGGCGTGGGCGTAGGCGTGGCGGTCGGTACAGCGGTCGGCGTGGCTGTAGCCGTCACCACTGGCGCAGCAGTCGGTGCATCCATCGGCGCAGCCGTAGCTGTTGCAGTCGGCACGGCCGTTGCCGTCGGTGCAGCCGTTGCGGTCAGCGGGGGCTGGGTGGTGGGGGCTGCGGGCGTCGGCTGGGGAGCACGCACGGCAAAGAATATCACGCCCACCAGCAGCGCCAGAAGCGCCACTGACAGCCAGAGCAGTTGTTTCATGCAGCCGCGGGTCTTGGAGTCGGTGCGGCGCTGTTTGCGCAGGGATGAATTCCCCTGTTCAAGGCAGGCACGCAGGGCATGGTACAGTTCCTCCGCCGTTTGGTAGCGGTCGTCCTGTTTGTAGGCACAGGCGCGCAGGATTACTTCAGCCAGCCGGTCGTCGGCCTCGGCGGGACGGGGCAGCTTTTGCCCGTCATAGCGCAGCAGGCGCGCACGCTCGCCGTCCGGCAACAGGGAGCCTTCCATGCCGTTTTTCTTTTCATACTGGCTGTAGCTGCGGCTGGCGTCCACGGTAAGGCTGCCCTCGTCGGTGAGGAACGGGAACTGCTGGTGGTTGAACAGCCGGTACAGCACGATGCCCAGCGAATAGATATCCGAGCGGTGGTCGGATCGCATCTTCCTGCGTTCGTTCTCCTGTCGGTAGACCTCCGGCGCCATGTAGGGGCGCGTGCCGTGGAAGCCGAGGGTGGTGAACTCGCTCTCCAGCTTCGCCTCGCCCACGTCCGCCAGATAGAACGTGCCATTGCCGTCCATCATGATATTGCCGGGCTTGATGTCGCGGTGGTACACGCCCTTCTTCTCAAACACCATCAGCGCATGGGCAATATCAATGCCCATCTGGATGCGCCGCCTGCGATCCTGCGCAATGGCGGGCATCCACTCCTTGTGGTTGATGTACATGGGCATGCAGATCATCACGGCGTACTGCATCAGCTTTTCCCCATGTGCGCCCTCGAATGTGCGCCGCAGGTATTCCGGCTCCGCCAGATACTGCACAATATTGTCTTCGCCCCGGAAGCGGTTCATGATTTCCGCCTCGCGCTTGCTGGCCTCAAAACGGCTGCGGTAGAATGCGTCCTCCGGGCTGCCCGGCTGGCCGCAGTCGTCCTCCTCGATGGGATTGGGCACGAACTTCAGCACTGCCTCCTGCCCGGTCTGGCGGTTGACCACCTTGAAGATGCGCGAAAAGGTGCCCTCTTCCACCAAGGCTACGGGGTCCCATTCTTTGAGTATGCAGCTTTGCGCAGCGAATCTATTCAGTTCTTCCAGTCCTCGTTTCCTCTTGGATGCAGAATTGGAAGTTTTTTCTGTCATTTCGTTTACCTCTCCTACGCCGCATTTTGGCGTTCTGCGACTGACGCAGCCATTCTTTTGCGGTGTTCTTTCAGACTTGTAGTACTTTTCGTATGATCGCCAACCCTATACTGCATACAAAAAACGGTTCCGCATACACATCACGGAACCGCTATGGGCAAGGGTTACTTTTCGGGAATGGTCAGGCAGGGCAGCACGTCCTCCAGACCGGCCAGCATAGCCGCCTCATCGGGCAGGTCTTCCTGCGCCATGCCTTCCGGCGTGTTGCAGCTCAGCAGCACGGTGCAGCCCTGAACGGTGTCCACATAGGCGATCAGCGAGGCAAAGTAGGTGGAATCCTCCTCCTGCGTTTCGGCGTTCTGGGTGTAGAGATAGTTCACCTCATGCCCGCCGATGGTGGCCTTGCCGGGTTCGCCGGTCACGGTATAGTAGCCGGCCGCGGCCAGCGTGGACACCATCTTTTCGCCGGTATTGTTCTTCACGCCGGACACGTACACGCTGTGGATGGCCTTCTCGCCGGTCTGCTCCACCAGATAGCGGTACTGGGCATGCGCCTCATCGGCGATGCTCTCGTATTCCTCCACGGCATAGCCATCCGGCACGTCCATATACCCCAGCGTATAGTAGCGGCCATCCTTCACTTCGCGGATGATGGCGTTTTCCTCCGCGCCCAGCAGGTTGCCCAGGAACAGGCGCATGGAGCCGCCGGGAGTATAGAAGTAATCGAACGCCAGAATGCCGATCACCACCGCAACGGCGGCGGCGATGCAGCCGATCATAACGCCCTTGCGGTGCGCCTCGTAGAACGCGCGGCGCTTGGCCTCGCGGCGTTTGCTGGCAGATACGCGGTAGACATGCTTTTTCTTGGCCATGGTTTCATTCTCCTCTGTTGTTTATGGTGGTAATGATCAGTATAACACACTTTCCCCTTCCAGCGGAAGTCTTTCACCCATTGTTCACAATCTGGCTATGAAAACGTTTGAAGGCTTGGCAAATACTCTATTCGCAGTTTTGCATTTGCTTCGAGCGTTTCGCAGGGGGATTTGTCATTCCCGCGCGGGTGTGTTACAATACGCATTGCCGCGCCGGAAGGGCGCAGATGCGAACACAGGAACGGAGGAACATCCCCCTATGCTATATCACGATTCGCACGATGCGAAGTACCGCCAGCCGCTGGGCGCCATTCCCGCAGGGGAACGGCTCACCCTGCGTTTCTGGTGTGACGAGAGCGATACGGTCATCCTGCGCACATGGGACGGGAGCGAACAGCGCATCCCCATGCAGCCGGTGGGCGATGACCGCTTTGAGGCGGCCATCACCGTGCCCGATACGCCCATGCTGTTTTGGTACAGCTTCATCATCCCCCGCAGAGACGATGTGGCCTACTACGGCGTGGGGCCGGAGGAGATGGGCGGCGTGGGCGCGTACTGCCCGCATCAGCCCGCCAGCTATCAGGTGACGGTGTACGACCTGCACTATACCACCCCGGAATATCTGCGCAGGGGCGTGGTGTATCAGATCTTTCCGGACCGCTTCTGCCGGGCGGGAAAGACGGACGGGCGCAAGATCGCCGCTGCGCACCCGGAAGCGGTTTTTCACAAGGACTGGCATGAGCGGCCGCAGCTCAACATGGATACCTCCAATGGCGACAACATGGCGCTGGATTTCTTCGGCGGCACGCTGGAGGGCATCGAGCGGAAGCTGGACGAACTGCAGCAGCTGGGCGTGAATGTACTCTACCTCAACCCCATTTTCCGCGCCCGCACCAATCACCGCTATGACACCGGCACCTATGAGGAGATCGACCCCATTCTGGGCGATGAGCACAGCTTTGAACGGCTGACAGCCGCCGCTGAGAAGCGCGGCATGCATGTGATGCTGGACGGCGTATTCAGCCATACCGGCGCGGACAGCCAGTATTTCAACCGCTTTGGCCGCTACCCAACGCTGGGCGCATACCAGAGCAAGGCCAGCCCCTATGCCGACTGGTATACCTTTTACGATTTTCCCGATCACTACAACAGCTGGTGGGGCTTTTACACCCTGCCCGCCCTGAATAAAGAAAACGCGGAGTACCGGCGCTATCTGCTGGATGGCGAGAACGGCGTGCTGCCCCGCTGGGTGAAAAAAGGCGCGTGCGGCTGGCGGCTGGATGTGGCCGATGAACTGCCCATGGATCTGCTGCGCCAGATGCGCGCTGCGGTGAAGGCCGTGCGACCGGATGGCGTGCTGCTGGGCGAGGTGTGGGAGGACGCCAGCAACAAGGTGGCCTATGGCATGCCGCGCTGCTACTGCCTGGGCGATACGCTGGACAGCGTGATGAACTACCCCCTGCGCCGCGCAGTGATCGACTTTTTCAATGGCGATATCGACGCGCACCGTTTGCGCCGCGTTATCCTGCACCAGCAGGAGGTGTACCCCGCGCCGTTCTATTATGCGCTGATGAACCTGCTGGGCAGCCACGACCGCGTGCGCATCCTGAACGCGCTGTGCGGCTACGACCGCCCCGGCGCAGTGCAGATGGAGCGCAGCGAGGCTGGCTGCGTGCAGCTGGGCACGCACGAAGTGCAGGTGGCCAAGCGCCGCTTCGTGCAGGCGGTGAAGCTGCTGTGCGCCCTGCCCGGCGCGCCCACCCTTTACTACGGCGACGAGATCGGCATGACCGGCATGGCCGATCCGTGGAACCGTGCGCCCATGGCGTGGGACGATGCGGATGAAGCCCTGCGCAGCCAGATCGCAGCGCTGCTGAACCAGCGCCGCAGCAGCCCCGTGCTGCAGACCGGCTACCTGACCGTGGAAGCGCCGGATGGCGATACGCTGCGCGTGAAGCGCTATGCCCAGAACGGCAGGGACGTGTTTGGCGATCCACTGCCGGAGGAAAGCGCGGAGATCGTGATCTCGCGCAAGAACTGACCGGGGATCCCGGCGGATGTTTGAACGAAAATGAAAAGCCAGCCATCGCCGTTTGCAGCGATGGCTGGCTTGCGTTTTCAGGACTGCTTCTTCCATGCAAGGATCGCTTCCAGATGTTCCTTCACACGTTCCTCGCGCCCCTGATCGGTGGGCAGGTAATAGCGGCGATCCTTCAGGCTGTCGGGCAGGCATTGCATGCGGGTCAGCTTTTCCCGGGTGTCGTGGGCGTACTGGTAGTCCTCGCCGTAACCGGCCTCCTTCATCAGCCGGGTGGGCGCGTTGCGGATGTGCAGGGGCACGGGCTCGGCAGGCTTGTCGTGAATGTCCTTCTTGGCCTGCGTGCAGGCCACATACAGCGCGTTGGACTTGGGAGCCAGCGAAAGGTAGGTAACGGCGTGGGCGAGGTGTACGTCGCACTCCGGCACGCCCAGAAAGTGGCACGCCTGATAGGCGTTCACGGCCACGTTGAGCGCGTTGGAATCCGCCATGCCCACATCCTCGCTGGCGAAGCGCACCAGCCGGCGCGCGATGTAGAGCGGATCCTCGCCGCCGTCCAGCATGCGCAGCATCCAGTAGATGGCCGCGTCCGGGTCGGAATTGCGCATGGACTTGTGCAGGGCGGAGATGATGTTATAGTGCTCGTCGCCCTGCTTGTCGTACAGCAGCGAGCGGCGGTTCATGCATTCGGACAGGATCTCGTCCGTCAGCCGCAGCGTGCCGTCCTCGTCCATGTGGGCGTTGTACACGGCCATTTCCAGCGTGTTCAGCGCCGTGCGCGCATCGCCGTTGGCAAAGCGGGCGATGGCGCGCAGCTGTTCCTCCGCTGCCTGCAGGCGCAGATCGCCCAGCCCTTTGGGACTGCGGATGGCATGCGTGAGCAGCTGGGTCAGGTCGTCCTCGGTCAGGGCCTTGAGGATGAACACCTTGCAGCGCGACAGAAGGGCGGAGTTGATCTCAAAAGAAGGGTTTTCCGTGGTTGCGCCCACCAGAATGATGGAGCCCTTCTCCACATAGGGCAGGAAGGCGTCCTGCTGCGCTTTGTTGAAACGGTGGATCTCATCGGTGAACAGCAGGGTGCGCATGCCCATGCGGCGGTTTTCCTCGGCGCGCGCCATCACCTCGCGCACCTCCTTGATGCCGCTGGTGACGGCGCTGAACTCCACGAAGGAGGCCTGCGTGCTTTTGGCGATGATGCGCGCCAGCGTGGTCTTGCCCACGCCGGGAGGGCCCCAGAAGATCATGGAGGAGATCTGATCGCGCTCGATGAGCTGGCGCAGCAGCTTGCCCTTGCCCACCAGATGCTGCTGCCCCACGTATTCCTCCAGCGTTTCGGGGCGCAGACGGCTGGCCAGCGGCGCGGCTGTGGTACGGTCGTCAAACAGATTCATCTGCTCCATGGGTGCATAGCCTCCTTTGCTGTGATGCCAGTATAGCGCAAACGGGGTTGGAAACACAACCAAAAATGTGATATACTCCGGAAATGCAGGAGGGGGGATAGTGATGACCGGACTGATCCTGGAAGGCGGCGCGATGCGGGGCCTGTTTACCGCAGGCGTGCTGGATGTATGGATGGAAAATGATCTGCGCTTTGATGGCGCCATCGGCGTATCAGCGGGCGCGGTGTTCGGCTGCAACTACAAGAGCGGCCAGCGCGGGCGCACGCTGCGCTACAATCTGCGCTACTGCCGGGACTGGCGCTATTGCAGTGTGCGGTCGTGGCTGAAAACGGGCGACCTGTACGGCGCGGAGTTTTGCTATGTGACCTTGCCGGTAGCGCTGGATCCGTTTGATTATGAGGCGTATGCGGCAGATCCCATGCCCTTTTATGTGGTGTGCACGGATGCGGCCACAGGTCAGGCAGTCTACCGCCGCTGCGACCGTGCCGACGGCGTGGAGCGCGACTGGTTCCGGGCATCGGCCTCCATGCCGGTGGTCAGCCGCCCGGTGGAGATCGAAGGGCGGGCGTATCTGGACGGCGGCGTGGCGGACTCGGTGCCTGTGCGCTATTTTGAAAGCATCGGCTACCGGCGCAATGTGCTGATCCTCACCCAGCCGAAGGGCTTTGTGAAGCAGCCTTCCCGCGCCCTGCCGCTGATGAAGCCGCTGCTGCACGACCACCCCCGCATTGCGCAGGCGCTAGCCGTGCGCCACGAGGTGTACAACGAAACCAGCGCCTACATCGACCGCCGCGAACGGGAGGGCGAGGCGCTGGTCATCCGCCCGGAGACGGCGCTGGACGTAAGCCGCACAGAGCGCGACCCGGCCAAGCTGCAGGCGGCCTACGACCAAGGGCGCGCAGCCGGTGAGAAGCACCTGCGGCAGGTGATGGCTTTTTTGAAAGGATAAAGCGAGTGGGAGGTTTGGAGGGCCGCAGCCCTCCAAGTGTGATCGTATCGACCGGCTTTGCCGGTCGGGCGGGCGAGTAGGCAAACGTTGTCTTCCCTCGGCGGAAAAGATCGCTTTAGCGAGCTTTTTCGATGGTCAGAGGGATGCGCCCTGCAAGACGCATCCCTCTGTTTTCTTATACATCCTCCAGCAGATGGCGCTTGCGCCCCTGCTTTTTTTCGTCCTCCGGAAAAATGAAGCTGACCTCCATATAATCGAAGTTCACGCTCTCCACAAAGTGCTCAGGGCGGAACCGCGTGAGGGAGTACTCCGCCCAGTCCTGATGATGGCGCGGCAGCCACATGGGCTGGCTCAGATCCAGCTTGGGCAGCAGCTCGCGCAGGGCTTCCTCCGCCTCGTCATGTTCGCACTCGATGAGCGCATCGCGCTCCACACGGTGGCGCTTCATCAGCCGCACCCACAGACGGCCCTTGGTCTCGCTCATGGCTGTTCCTCCCCTTCAACTTGGACAATGCAGCTTTCATTATACACAAGTCCGGCGCTGGGTGCAAGGCGGGTGTTTTCATAGCCAAATTGTGAATGTCCCCGTCGCCAAATCCCCCTGCCGCAGTTGACAGTCCCAGCCATCGATGATAGACTGGATGATAGGGATGTATCGCTATTTTTCGCATTCCTACCACTGCTTCATGTAAGGAGAGCCTGCATGGCACTGCTCAATAGAGAAACGGGCGCACTGACCTTTTCGGACGGCCTGAAGCTGGCGCCGGGCATGGCGATGGGCGAGGTGGCGCAGCGGCTGGATGGCCGCACGGATGCGGTGATCCGGCTGGAGAGCCACTCTGTGGCCGGCGGGCGGCTGGTGCCTGTGTGCAGCGTGGCCGGCGGCGCGGTGCAGAGCGTGACGCTCAGCATCTCCTCCGTGGCCAGCCGGCCCATGCGCAAGGCGGAACGGCAGCGCGCCTTTCTGTTCGACCGGCTGGAGCTGACCGACCCCTGCCCCGATACCATGGAAAACGTGCATGTATCCTGCCCGTTTGGCGAACTGTTTATCTCCACGGATCCGTTCACCGGCCGTGCCGAAGCGCGCATCCTGTATGCCGCGCGCTGATACCAAAGGAGGGACCCGTTTATGCAAACGGCGCTTGCGCCCATCCTGCGCGATACGCTGGTGCGCTACCAGCAGACCGCCATCCGCCAGACCGGCCGCCGCCCGGTCACCTATCTGCGCTCCCCCATCGACGACGACCTGATGCTGCCCGGCTGCTCCCGCCCCGGCTGCGCGTTCTGGCAGCCCATCGCATGGCCCAAGGGGCAGCCCCGCATCGGCAAGGCGGGCAAAGGGTTTCATCAGAGCATTCTGGATTATCTCACCATGTGCCAGTTTTTGGAGATCCGCTTCCGGCTACCGGTAGCGGCGGGCAACGGGCCGCTGGGGTTCCTGTACGGCCGCGTGTTTGAGACCCGCAAGAATGCGCTGTCCGCGCCGCCCGCGCGGGCGCTGGAGGAGGCGCAGCTGTACCTGCGCGAGCATCCCCAGTGGCCGCTGGGCTACTGCATGGCCGCCACCTGCGATGCGGGCGAACCCATCCTGCTGATGATCGCCGCCGAGGACGGACAGGCGTACATTCTGCGCGCGGAGGGCGATGAGCCGCCCCTCGGGCTCAAGCTGGGGCTGGACAGGCTGCTGCCCAAGCTGCAATTTGTCTACGAGATCTGAACCCCTTGACGGAAGGAGGGCATACTCGTGAGGCTTACCACCCGTCAGACAAGCGTCATCAGCTACGCCGGTCTGGATGAAGCGGCCCTGTGGGAAGGAGCGCGCCGCGCCTTTGCGCAGGCGGATCCGCCTGTGCCGGAGCGGTTCCGCAGCTTTCTGCCGGTGTTTCCGCTGGAACTGATCGTGAACATGCCCTATCTGGGGCGCGCGGGCTTTTCGCGCGATATGGACGATTATCACCGCCAGCTCAGCGCGGAATGCCCCGAGCTGTATGCCGGGCTCAACCGCCAGCGCTGCTTCCGGGACGATGTTTTCACCGGCGGGCCCGTCACCGTGGATGAAGCGTGGGTGAAGATGTTCCCGCAGTATCAGCCCTTTGCCGGTGAAAAGCTGTGCCTGCACCTCATCGGCGGCGGGCATCAGGGCGTGGCCGTGCCGCAGAGCCTGTACCCGCTGGGCGGCGGCGTGCTGGCCAATGCGGAGCGCGAGCTGGGCGTCACCGCGCGGTGCAGACACTTCACCGCCTATCTGGAGCAGCGGCTGAAAATGGGCGATCCCTACGACGCGCTGCGCTTTGAGGAGGAGTATCTGGCCCTGTACCAGCTCACCACGCTGGCCATTGCGCAAAAGACGCTGGCCCGCGCGATGCAGGATCTGTCCATCGTGCGTGAGCTGACCCAGCCCGAGCAGGCGCAGCTGGAGCTGTTCACCGAGGCGGGCAAGCAGGCCGAGCCGATCACCCAGTATGTGCCCTACCGCTACGCCTGCGATTTTTTTGAGAAAGAACCGGTCACCCGGCAGACCGCGCGCCTTGCGCAGCTGTACTTTGAGGGCGACACCTTTCAGAGCGACCTGTGGCTGCCGTGGCAGGACGCGGCGCAGTATCTGGACAAAAAAAGCCGCACGCTGGATGTGCGCGCCCTGTGCGAAGGGTTTCAGCTGGCCCCCGCCACGGATGCGGACACGCGCGGCGGCTGCTACCCCAACCGGCTGCGGCTGGTCACGGTGGTGGACCGCACCCTGCGCCCCATGGTGGCGCAGGCGCTCAACAACCCCGCCTACGGCACCGGCATGAACCCTGCGGGGCTGCTGAACAAACTGGTGTTTTTGAAGAACAGCGCCGATCTGCTGGCTAAGGGACGGCTGACGGCGGAAAGCCACACCATCACCTGCGTCAATTTGCGCGTGGCTGAGGAAGAACTGCTGCGCATGCGGGCGCTGGCTGAATGGCAGGAGCACAAGGGGCGGCTGATCGACGCGATGTACCGCCGCGAAAGCGCGCTCAACCAGATGCAGCCCGGCTCCATCGCCTACGGACGCGCCAAAGACGTGCTGGACGCCAAGGTGGCGCGGCTGGAAGCCCTCGTGCGCAATGCGCCCGTTACCTGCGCCCAGCGCAGCGGATACGATGCGGACATCGCCTATCTGCAAAAACTGTCGGGCAGCCGTGCCGGAGACGCGGTGATGGATACCGACCCTTACCGCGAAAAATGCATCGAAAGCGGCTTTGCCATGCGCGCCCATGCACACACCGCCAGCCTTTCCGAACTGTACCGAAAACCCGCCCGCGAAGCGCCGCCTCCCCCGCCGGATCCGCCGCGCCGTCAGCAGGCTTCCAACGGCCAGTGGTATGAACAAATGGATTTTCTGGCCGCATTCCCCACAGACGATGAAGAATGAAAAGGAGGAGTTTCCCCATGAGCCTAACGCCCCATGACATTGCCAAAATGCTGGATCACAGCACCCTGCAGCCCTTCCTGACCGAAGCGGACATCCGCCGCGGCTGCGAGATCGCCCTGAAGTACGACACCGCCAGCGTGTGCGCCCGTCCCGGCGACATGAAGCTCGTTGCCGAGCTGCTCAAGGGCAGCGACGTGAAGGTGTGCACCGTCATCGGCTTCCCGCACGGCAACCACACCACTGCCATCAAGGTGGCCGAAGCCAAGGCCGCGCTGGACGACGGCTGCGTGGAACTGGACATGGTCATCAACATCGGCAAGATGATCGCCGGTGACGAAGCGTATGTGCAGAGCGAGATCCGCCAGATCGTGGAGGTGGCGCATGCGCGCGGCGCCAAGGTGAAGGTCATCATCGAGACCTGCTACCTCACCGACGAGCAGAAGAAGCGCGCCTGCGAGCTGGCCGCCGAGGTGGGCGCGGACTGGGTGAAGACCTCCACCGGCTACGGCAGCGCCGGCTGCACCCTGTCTGACCTGCGCCTGATGCGCGCGGCTGTGCCCGCCAGCGTGCAGGTGAAGGGCTCCGGTGGCATCCGTGATCTGGATACTGTGCTGGCTGCGCGCCAGATCGGCGCGACCCGCTGCGGCGTGTCCGCCACGGAAAAGATCATGCAAGAAGCGGAAGCCCGCTATGCCCGCGGCAAGCTGACCGAAGCCCCCGCCGGTGAGGCCGACATGAGCGGCGGCTATTGACGGCAAAACCAAACTCAAATAAAAACCATCGTCCCGGCCAATAAAGACTGGGACGATGGTTTAGCTTGTCAAAAAAACGAATGGGAGGTTTGGAGGGCCGCAGCCCTCCAAGGGGAATCGTATCGACCGGCTTTGCCGGTCGGGCGGGCCGTTTCCGCGTTCACGCGGAAACATTCCTTACGCCGTTTGCCGCCCGGCGAGCCGAAGGCGAGTAGGCAAACGGCGCTTTCCCTCGTCGGAAAAGATCGCTTTAGCGAGCTTTTTCGACGGTCTGAATCATCGTCCCAGCTAATGAAGGCTGGGACGATGGTTTTTTAGCTTTGTATGCGCAGGGCGGGCCGCTTGGGTCAGCCCACGTTGCCCTTGGCGTACGCGATGATCGTTTCGGCGATCCGCTCAAAGTTCTTGCCGTCCGTGCGCAGCATCAGGTCGTAATTTGACCGCATGCCCCAGTTGCCGTCGGCAAAGAAATTGTAGTAATTCTTGCGCTGCTTATCCGTCTTGCGGATCAGGTCGCGCGCTTCGTCGCGCTCCACATGCTCCACCTGCATGATGCGCTCAATGCGCTTTTCCTGCGAGGCGTAGATGAACACGCGCGTCACATTCGGCTGATCCTTCAGCACATAGTCGGCGCAGCGGCCTACGATCACGCAGCTGCCGTCCTCCTGGGCGATCTTGCTGATGGCGTCAAACTGCGCCAGAAACACGCGCTGGTTCAGCGGCATCTGCAGCCCAACGTTCGCTGCGCCCATGTGCATGCTCTGCGCTCCGGTGATCATGGAGCCCACGGTGGCCTTTTCATCGTGGCGTTCAAACACTTCCTCGCACAGCCCGCTTTCCTGCGCGGCGCGGGTCAGCACCTCCTTGTCGTAAAAAGGCACGTTCAGCTTTTCCGCCACCAGACGGCCAATCGCGCGACCGCCGCTTCCATATTCACGGCCAATGGTAATGATCATGCACATCCCCCGTTTCCGATGCGATTTTGAATCAAGACTCCTTCAGTAGATTTATTATACAACAAGCGTCTTGAAAATTCAACGCACAGTCATCGAAAAATCTCAAAACGCCCAGTTGCCGTTGCGGAACACGGGCACGATCTTTCCATCCCGATCCACCGCATCGATGGACAGATCCTGCGTGCCGATCATGAAATCCACATGGATCATGGATTCGTTCACGCCCATGCCGGCCATTTCCTGCAGGGTGTAGTCGCCGTAGTTTTCAATGCTGTCGATGAAGCCGCGCCCTAGCGCCAGATGGCAGGCGGCGTTTTCGTCAAACAGGGTGTTGTAAAACAGAACGCCGGAATTGCGGATGGGGCTGTCGTAGGGCACCAGCGCGCATTCGCCCAGATACGCCGCGCCTTCGTCCATGGACACCATCTGCCGCAGCAGCTCCTCGCCCTTCTCGGCCTTCACCTCCACCACCTTGCCGCCTTCAAAGCGCACCGAGAAATGCTCGATCAGCTGCCCTTCGTAGGACAGGGGCATGGACGAATAGACAATGCCCTCCGCCTTGCCCTTCATGGGCGAGATGAACACCTCTTCGGAAGGGATGTTGGGGTTGAAGGTATGGCCGGTCAGGCTGGTTTCGCTGCCGCCGCGCCACACGGCCTGCGGGATCATGCCGACGGTGAAGTCCGTGCCGTTGGCGGCGCGGTAGCGCAGCTCCTGAATGCCCAGCGCGTTCAGGTATTCGCAGCGCGCGGCCAGATCCGCATTGTGCTCCGCCCATGCCTGCATGGGGTCTTCCGTCACGCGCGAGCAGCTCAGGATGGCTTCCCACAGCTTTTCCACCGCCTGCGCGGGGCTGAGCTGGGGGAACACCTTCTTGGCCCACGCCTTGCCCGGCACGGCGGCGATGCACCACTGGTACTTGCCCTCCAGCTGGTCGCGGTAGGGCTTGAGCACCTTGTAGCGCCCCTGACGGCCCTTGGCCATCTTCTGGATGTTCACGCCCTTGAGGCCGTCGGGATCGTCGCTGTCCAGATAGATGCGGCAGGGCAGCGCGTCGATATAGTGCTGAAACTTTTCTTCTTCCCACTTTTCCACATGGCTGAGGGTGCGCACGCTCTGATGGCGCACATGCAGCTTCTCCAGCGGCTGATACGTCCAGTCCACCGTCACCTTGCCCGCGCCCGCGCGGTAGCACTCCTCCACCACCATTTTGACAAATTCCGGCTGATCCAGCCCGGCCAGAATGATGACCTCCTGCCCCTTTTCAATATTCACGCCGGCGCAGGCGATCAGCTTGGCATAGCTGCGCAAAACGGTCTTCTTCATATGATTGTGTTCCTCCTGCTGTGTTACTGAGATGAACCGATATGATTATATCGCTCAGTGCAGGGAATGGCAACACGAATGAATACAGTATTCTTACGAAAAGCGTTTGACATTACAGGCACAGGCTGGTAAAATAGCTGCAATCCAAAGCAAGAAAGGGAGGAACGAACGATGCTGGAGGAAAATATCCGCACGGGACTGACTTTTGACGACGTACTGCTGGTGCCCCGTGCAAGCAATGTGCTGCCGCGCGATGTGGACACTTCTACCGTGATTGCCCCGGGGATCAAGCTGAATGTGCCAATGCTCTCCTCCGCCATGGATACCGTGACCGACGCCCGGCTGGCCATCGCCATGGCCCGCGAAGGCGGCATTGGCATCATCCACAAAAACATGACCATTGAGGAGCAGGCCACGCAGGTGGACAAGGTCAAGCGCAGCGAGCACGGCGTGATCACCGACCCGTTCTTCCTCTCCCCCGATCATACCATCGGCGACGCTGATGCGCTGATGGCCAAGTACCGCATTTCCGGCGTGCCCATCACCCGCGGCAAGAAGCTGGTGGGCATCCTCACCAACCGCGACCTGCGCTTTGAGACCGACATGACCCGCCGCATCGAAGAAGTGATGACCTCCAAGAACCTCATCACCGCGCCGGTGGGCACCACGCTGGAGCAGGCCAAGGCCATTCTGGCAGCGCACCGCATCGAAAAGCTGCCCATCGTGAACGAAAACTTCGAGCTGTGCGGCCTGATCACCATCAAGGACATTGAAAAGGCCACCAAGTATCCCAACTCCGCCAAGGACGCGAAGGGCCGCCTGCTGTGCGGCGCGGCCATCGGCATCACCAAGGACGCCATGTACCGCGTGGAGGCCCTTGTGAACGCGAAGGTAGACCTAGTCTCCCTCGACTCCGCCCACGGCCACAACAGCGGCGTCATCGAAAAGATCCGCGAGATCCGCGCCGCTTATCCCGATTTGCCCATCATCGCGGGCAATGTGGCCACCGCCGCCGCCACCCGCGATCTGATCGCCGCCGGTGCCAACTGCATCAAGGTAGGCATCGGCCCCGGCTCCATCTGCACCACCCGCGTGGTGGCGGGCATCGGCGTGCCGCAGCTCACCGCTGTGGCCGACTGCGCCAAGGAGGCCGACAAGTACGGCATTCCCGTCATCGCCGACGGCGGCATCAAGTACTCCGGCGATATCCCCAAGGCCCTCGGCGCGGGTGCTTCCGCCGTGATGCTGGGCAGCCTGCTGGCCGGCGTGGAGGAAAGCCCCGGAGCCATCGAGATCTATCAGGGCCGCTCCTTCAAGGTATACCGCGGCATGGGCTCTCTGGGCGCGATGGAACAGGCGCAGGGCTCCAGCGACCGCTACTTCCAGGAGAAGAACAAAAAGCTCGTTCCCGAAGGCGTGGAAGGCCGCGTGCCGTACAAGGGCACTCTGGCCGATACCGTGTACCAGCTGGTGGGCGGTCTGCGCTCCAGCATGGGCTACTGCGGCACGCCCACCATCGAGGCGCTGCGCAAGGAGGCGGAGTTCATCCGCATCACGGGCGCGGGCCTGCAGGAGAGCCATCCCCACGATATTCAGATCACCAAGGAAAGCCCCAACTATTCCCGCATGGATTAAGGCTATCCAACCCTTCATCAGCAGCAAGCAAGCCTGCCACAGTGTAAAAGCTGTGACAGGCTTGCTTTTCTGTTTCATATTTAATCGGCTGGCGGCTCCTCCGCCCATGCAAAGCGCGGGCCGCTGTAGCCGTCGCGCTCCACATGCTCGTTCCACATGGCAGCGGGGCGCACCCACACGCTGCCTTCGCCGTAGAGAGCGCGGTACACCACCATGGGCTCCATGGTTTCGGAATGCGTGGCCACATACAGCAGCTGATAGCGGCTGCCCTTGAAATGGCGGTACACGCCGGGCTTTAGCTCCGTCACACGCGCTCCTTCTTCCACTGCACAAAGTCGTCGTAGCTGCCTTCGTAATCCAGACAGCCGGGGCGGCCCAGCGGGAATTCGATGATGCGGTTGGACACTTCATCGATGAACTGATGATCGTGCACGGAGAAGAACAGGTTGCCGGGGTAGGCCTGCAGGCCGTTGGACAGCGCCGTGATGCTTTCCAGATCCAGATGGTCGGTGGGCTGGTCCAGCAGCAGTGCGTTGGCCTTGGACAGCATCAGGCGGCTGAGCATGCAGCGCACCTTTTCGCCGCCGGAGAGCACCTTGGCCGGTTTGTACACATCATCGCCGGAGAAGAGCATGCGGCCCAAGAAGCCGCGCAGGTAGGTCTCGGTGGTATCGAAGGAGAACTGCGCCAGCCACTCGATGAGGTTGCCGTTGAAGTTCTCAAAGAAGCGGGTATTGTCCTTGGGGAAATAGCTCTGGGAGATGGTCACGCCCCACTTGAAGCTGCCCTCGTCGGGGTTGAGCTCGCCCACCAGAATGCGCATCAGCGCGGTCACACCGGCCTCGTTGTCGCCCACAAAGGCGATCTTGTCGCCCTTCTTGACCACAAAGGACACGTTGTCCAGCACCTTCACCCCGTCGATGGTCTTGCTCAGACCGTCCACGGTCAGGATGTCCTTGCCCGCCTCGCGCTCCGGCTCGAAGCCCACGAAGGGGTACTTGCGGCTGGAAGCGGGGATCTGCTCCAACTGCAGGCTGTCCAGCACCTTCTTGCGGCTGGTGGCCTGACGGCTCTTGGACTTGTTGGCGGCAAAGCGGCGGATGAACTCCTGCAGATCGCGGATCTTTTCTTCGCGCTTCTTGTTCTGGTTGCGCATGAGGGACTGCATCATGGCAGAGGTCTCGTACCAGAAGTCGTAGTTGCCGGCGTACATCTTGCACGCCTGATGGTCTACGTCCACGATGTTGGTACACACGGCGTTGAGGAAGTGGCGGTCATGGCTGACCACAATGACGATGGCGTTGCAGTCCACCAGAAAATCCTCCAGCCACACGGTGCTTTCCACATCCAGACCGTTGGTGGGCTCGTCCAGCAGGATGATGGAGGGATGGCCGAACAGCGCCTGCGCCAGCAGCACCTTTAGCTTCTGGCGGCCGTCCAGGCTTTCCATCTGGGCGTAGTGCAGATCGGTGGGGATGCCGATGCCGTTGAGCAGCTGCGCGGCCTCGGTCTCCGCGTCCCAGCCGCCCAGCTCGGCAAACTCGCCCTCCAGCTCGGCGGCGCGCTCGCCGTCGGCGTCGCTGAAGTCCTCCTTGGCGTAGAGCGCGTCCTTTTCCTTCATGATCTCGTACAGGCGCTTGTTGCCCATGATGACGGTATCCATCACCGGGTACTCGTCGTACTTGAAGTGGTTCTGCTCCAGCACGCTCATGCGGTCTTCCTTGCGCATGCTCACCGTACCGGTCGTGGGCGGCAGCTCGCCGGAGATGATGCGCAGCAAAGTGGATTTGCCCGCGCCGTTGGCGCCGATGATGCCGTAGCAGTGGTCAGGCTGGAAGATGAGGTCGACGTGCTTGTAGAGCAGGTCGCCGGCAAACTGAAGGCTGATGTCGTTGAGCTGAAGCATGATTTACTCCTTTTCTTCGTGTGCAAGTATTTGATCGTTAAGCTGGTTGATGTTGCCGCAGCCGAGGGTGAGCACCAGATCGCCCGGCTGCCAGTGGGCGCGCAGGTACGCCTCGGTATCGTCAAAGGTGGGGGTGTGGATGGCGTTCACGCCGTGGGCACGCATGCCCTCCACCACCATTTCGGCCCGGATATCGCCGGGATCCTTCTCTCGGGCGGCGTAGATATCGGTCACAAGGGTGATGTCCGCCGCCTCGGTGCAGGTGAGGTAATCATTGAACAGGCGCTTGACGCGGCTGTAGGTGTGGGGCTGCATCACCGCCCACACGCGGTTGTGGGGCTGCATCACCGCCACGCCCACGGCATTGCGCATTTCGGTGGGGTTGTGGCCGTAGTCGTGGTACAGCTTCACACCGTCGATCACGCTGGTGAGCTCGAACCGGCGATGCGCGCCCTTGAAATCGTTCATGGCGCGGCAGGCCTCCGCCATGTCCGCGTGCAGATGGTGCGCGCAGCTGAGCGCAGCCAGCGCATTGTACACCTGAAATGCGCCGGGCACCTGCAGCTTCACATGGCCGATCACCTCGCCGCGGAAGGCAAAGTCGAACGTCGCGTGGCCGCATTCGTCGTACGTCAGATCCTGCGGCATATAATCGCACGGGTTTTCCACGCCGAAGGTGAGGGTCTCGCAGCCCAGCTTGCCCAGCTCCTCCACAATGCGGCGGTCGTCGCCGTTGCCGATGGCCGTGCCATCCGCAGGCAGCAGTCCTAAGAAGCGGCCGAAGGTCTCCTGAATGTGGTCGATATCGCGGTAGAAGTCCAGATGATCCGCATCGATGTTGAGCACCACGGCCACGGTGGGGCGCAGATGCAGGAAGCTGGCGTTGAACTCGCATGCTTCCGCCAAGAAGGTGCCGCTCTTGCCGATGCGGGTGCTGCCGCCGATGAAATCCAGATTACCGCCGATGTGGATGCTGGGATCCATGCGGCACTGCATCAGGATCTGCGAAAGCATGGAGGTGGTGGTGGTCTTGCCGTGCGCGCCGCACACGCCGATGGCGGTCTCAAAGCCCTCCATCAGCTGGCCCAGCAGCGTGGCGCGCTCGATATTGGGCAGCCCCAGCCGCTCCACTTCCAGCCGCTCGGGGTTATCTGGCAGGATGGCCACCGTGTACACCACTAGATCTGCGCCGTGCACGTTCTCCGGCCGGTGGCCGATGGTGACGGGAATGTGCAGATCATCGCGCAGGTGGCGGGTGGCGTAGGTTTCCAGATTATCCGAGCCGGTAATGACATAGCCCTTTTCCTGAAGCATCTGCGCCAGCCCGCTCATGCTGCTGCCGCCAATGCCGATCATGTGGATATGCTTGCCCTGATAATCGCGAATATGGGGTACGGACATGTTTTTCACCCATTTCCAATTGGTGCGGCCAAACCGTTTGCAGATTCAACCAATGATATTATACGCTGGAACGAGGTGGATAATCAATAGCCGAAGCCCTTTGGACGGCGGATTTTTTGCGGATCTGCACGGGCTTGCCGCAAGGCGTTTGTTTCAAAGCCGCATCTTTTCAACCGCTGCGAATGATGATATAATACAAGCCTGACTTCTCTTTCCGAAAGGAGCGTACTTATGCAGAATTTACAGATGCAGATCCTACATCTTCTGCAGGAGGATTGCCGCATCCCTCTTGAGAAAATCGCCGTCATGACCGGCGCAGAGCTGGACAAGGTGGCCGCAGCCATTGAGGAGATGGAGCGCAGCGGCGTGATCCTGCGCTATGCGCCCGTCATCAACTGGGACCGCACCGACCGCGAACGCGTGGAGGCGATGATCGAGGTGCGCGTGACCCCCCAGCGCGATCAGGGCTTCGACGCCATTGCGCGCCGCGTTTACCGCTTTGACGAAGTAAAGTCCGTTTTCCTCATGAGCGGCGCATACGACCTGCTGCTGCTGGTGGAGGCCCCCACGCTCAAGGAGCTGGCGTTCTTTGTGTCCACCAAGCTCAGCACGCTGGAGCACGTGACCGGCACGGCCACGCATTTTGTGCTCAAGCGCTACAAGTCCGACGGCGTTATCTTTGAAGGCGAGGACGCGGACAAGAGGCTGGTGGTGACGGCGTGACGTTCGATCCTTCCCGTTATCTCAACCCCGATATCGCCGCCGTGCCCAAAAGCGGCATCCGCAAGTTCTTCGACATGGCCGCCACCATGCCGGGCGCCATTTCGCTGGGCGTGGGCGAGCCGGACTTCGTGACCCCCTATCA
Organism: uncultured Oscillospiraceae bacterium; assembly: GCA_964504385.1. Lineage (GTDB taxonomy): Bacteria > Bacillota > Clostridia > Christensenellales > Aristaeellaceae > Limiplasma. The sequence continues at coordinate 16,302 of CAZDEF010000019.1, read as the reverse complement.
CATCCGCGATGCGGCCATCAACAGTCTGCTCGACGGCGAGACGCAGTACACCTCCAACTGGGGCCTGCTCCCGCTGCGGCAGGAGATCGCCCACTACATGGAGAGCCGCTTCAGCCTGCGTTACGACCCGCAAAACGAGATCCTCGTGACCGTGGGCGCGAGCGAGGGCATCGATCTGGGGCTGCGCGTGGTGGTATGCCCCGGCGATGAGGTGCTCATCCCCGAGCCCAGCTATGTGAGCTATGCGCCGGGCGTGATCTTTGCCGGCGGCAAGCCGGTGCCCATGCCCACCAGCGAACAGGATGCGTTCGTCCTCACTCCGGAGGCTGTGGAGGCCGCCGTGACCCCGCGCACCAAGGCCATCATCCTGCCCTACCCCAACAACCCCACCGGCGCGGTGCTCACCCGCGAGCAGACCGCCAAGCTGGCCGAAGTGATCGTCCGCCATGACCTGATCGCCATCAGCGACGAGATCTACGCCGAGCTGTGCTACAGCCCGGAGGGCCATGTGAGCATCGCCTCCATGCCCGGCATGCGCGAGCGCTGCTTTGTGCTCAACGGCTTTTCCAAATCCTTCGCCATGACCGGCTGGCGCATGGGCTACATTTGCGCGCCCGCCGCCTTCTGCGATGTGATGTGCAAGATCCACCAGTACACCATCCTGTGCGCGCCGCGGCAGGGACAGGTGGCGGCCCTGCAGGCGCTGCGCCGCGGCCGCGAGGATCACTACGCCGATGTGCGCCGCATGCGCGAAAGCTACGACCAGCGGCGGCGGCTGATGGTGAAGAGCTTCCGCGAAATGGGGCTGAGCTGCTTTGAGCCGCTGGGCGCGTTCTATGTGTTCCCCGGCATTCAGAAGACCGGCCTGAGCAGCGATGCCTTCTGCGAGCGCCTGCTGCGCGAAAAGAAAGTGGTGTGCGTGCCCGGCACGGCCTTCGGCGCAAGCGGCGAAGGCTACATCCGCTGCAGCTACGCCACGGGACTGAAGCAGCTGGACGAAGCGCTGGCCCGCATGGCCGACTTTGTGCAGTCCCTGTGAGGACCAAGGGAGGAAGACCAATGAACCGCAAACCATTTGCATGGCTGCTGGTGCTGTGCATGCTGCTCACGCTGTGCCTGTGCGCCATGGGCGAGGAAGATCTGGAGGAGGTCTCCATCATGATCTTCGATTCCGACGGCACCATGAGCGAGGAGATCGCCCCCGAGCTGGAGCCCACCCCGGAGCCTACGCCGGATCCGGCCCAGCCCCAGTACGAGGCGGACGGCTCCATCCTGCTCACCATGAGCTTCACGGGTGATTTCACCATCGGCGAAAACGTGCAGCACAGCGGAACGAGCATCTTTGACAAAGAGCTGAAGAAGCAGGACGGGGATATCCACTTTCCCTTCCGCAATGTGAAGGACATCCTGCTGGCCGACGACATGACCATGGTCAACTTCGAAGGCACGCTCACCACCGCCGGGCGCAACCCCGACAAGCTGAACAACGACTACCTGTTCCGCGCCGATCCCTCCTTTGTGGACATGCTGCCCGCAGGCGGCGTGGACACCGTATCGCTGGAGAACAACCATGTGCTGGACATGGGGCAGGACGGTCTGCAGGAGACCAAGGACACGCTGCTTTCCGCCGGCATTCCCTACGCCAGCGAGGATGACCCCGCCGTGTTCTACGTCAAGGGGGTCAAGATCGGCTCGCTGGCCTATCAGACCTTCGGCGGCCGGCATGACGAGATCATCCGCAAACTGCCCGATGACATTGCCGCCCTGCGCAACCAAGGCTGCGAAGTGGTCATCGTCAGCTATCACTGGGGCGCAGAGCTGGACTATTACCCCAACGATAATCAGGTGCGGCTGGGCCGCGCCACCGTGGACGCGGGCGCAGATCTGGTGATCGGCCACCACAGCCACCGCATCAACCCCATTGAGTACTACAATGGCAAGTATATCTGCTATTCGCTGGGCAACTTCTGCTTTGCCGGCAACAACAAGCCCAGCGACATGGCCTCCTTCATCTTCCAGATCCGCATGCGGGTGAAAGACGGCGCGGCCAGCAGCGAGGCCATCAAGATCATTCCCATCCGCATCTCCTCCCGCACGGATTACAACGACTTCGCCCCCACCCCCTACACCAAGGACACCAACATCGAGGCCGTTGTCAAGACCCTGTGCCAGAACGGAAAGCGGCTGGACTACGCCGTGGCGGACTATCCCCTGAAATGGCCGGATGAATGATCCGAATTCCACAAACCGAAGCCTGTTGCAGATGCAGCAGGCTTCTTTGTTCGCCCTTCGGTTGACAGTCTCCAAACCTTGAATGTATAATAAACCCAACCGCCATGGGAACGCTTACATGGCAGATGAGGAGTGCATGAACTGTGGATTCGATTCGTGATTTTGCGGCGGGATTCCTGCGCGGATATCAGCCCTACAAAACCTACTGGAACTACGAGGACGGCTGCGTGCTCAAGGGCTGCGCCGACCTGTACCGCGCCACCGGCGAAGCGGCGTACCGCGATTTTGTGCTGAACTATCTCAGCACCTTTGTGCAGCCGGACGGCAGCATTCCCAATTACGAGCTGCGCCAGTACAACATTGATTCCATCAACTGCGGCAAAGCCCTGTTTTTCGCGCTGGACGAAACCGGCGACGAGCGCTACCGCAAGGCCATTGCGTTCCACATGCAGCGTCTGCGGGAGCATCCCCGCTGCGAATGCGGCAGCTTCTGGCACAAGGAGCTCTATCCCCACCAGATCTGGCTGGACGGCCTGTACATGGCCCAGCCATTCTACATGGCCTATGAGATGCGCTTCGGCGGCATGGCCAATGTGGCGGACATCGTGCGCCAGTTCCAGAACGTGCGCAAATATCTGTTCTGCCAGGAAAAGGGCCTGTGCTACCACGCCTGCGACCTGAAAAAGGTGCAGCCGTGGGCTGACCGGGAGACCGGCTGCTCGCCCAACTTCTGGCTGCGCTCCATGGGCTGGTATCTGATGGCGCTGGTGGATACGCTGGATCTGTGCACCGAAATGCTCTACGAGCACCGCCGCGCCCTCATCGACCTGTTCCGCGAAAGCCTGCGCGGCATCCTGCGCTATCAGGACGAGGCGACCGGGCTGTTCTATCAGGTGATCGACCATGCCGAAAACCCGGACAACTATCTGGAGACCTCCGGCTCCGCCATGGTGGCCTACGCGCTGTTCAAGGGCGTGCGGCTGCAGGTGCTCAACGAAGAAAAATACCTGCCCTTCGCCCGCAAGACCTTCAACGGGCTGGTGCGCGAAAAGCTGCGCCGCAATGAGACCGGCTGGCACCTGTGCGATATCTGCGCGGTGGCCGGGCTGGGGCCGGGCGAAAAGCGCGACGGCTCCGTGGCATATTACCTCAGCGAGTCGCGCGTGGCCGACGACAGCAAGGGCGTGGGCCCGTTCCTGATGGCGTGGGCTGAAGCCCTGCAGGCGCAGCAGTAAAGGAGGATGCAGCAGATGGAATGCAGCGTTTTGTTTCTCTCCTGCCGTTCAGCGGTTCTCCGCTGCTTTGACGGCGGGCTGTACCACACCCAAAAAAGCTACCGCATTCTGCTCAATGGCCGTGAATACGGCGAGACGCAGAAGGTGATCACCAGTCTGTATGGCCTGTGGCCGGATACCGACTACACCGTGCAGTTGATGGACGGCGAAGCGGAAGCCGCGCGCCTCTCCCTGCGCACAAAGGCGGAAAGCTGCACGCTCAATGTGCGGCGCTTCGGCGCGGTAGGCGACGGCGTGCACGACGACACCATCGCCATTCAGACAGCCATCACCTGCTGCACGCAGCAGGGGCGCGTGCTCATCCCCAAGGGCGTCTATGCGGTGAAGCCCCTGTTCCTGAAAAGCCACATCACCATCGAGTGGGCTGAGGGCGCGGAGCTGAAGCTGTGCACCGACCGTTGGCAGTTCCCCATCCTGCCCGGCGCGGTCGAAAGCACCGATGAGACCCGCGATTATCACTACGGCAGCTGGGAAGGCAATCCGCTGGACATGTTCGCCGCCGCCCTCACCGGCGTGGAGGTGGAGGACGTGGCGCTGATCGGCCCCGGCCTCATCGACGGTCAGGCGCAGCTGTCCGACTGGTGGCCCACCCGGCGGGTGAAGCAGGGCGCATGGCGGCCCAGACTGCTGTACCTGTGCCGCTGCCGCGATATCACCGTACAGGGCCTGCGCTTCTGCAACAGCCCGGCATGGAACCTGCACCCCTTTTTCAGCCAGAACCTTGCCTTTCTGGATCTGTCCGTTTCCGCCCCGGCCGACAGCCCCAACACCGACGGCTTCGACCCCGAAAGCTGCACGCATGTCATGGTGGCGGGCGTGCACTTCTCGCTGGGGGATGACTGCATCGCCATCAAATCCGGCAAGATCTACATGGGCCGCAAATACAAGCAGCCCTGCGAGGACATTTCCATCACCCATTGCCTGATGGAAAACGGCCACGGCGGCGTGACCGCCGGCAGCGAGATGGCCGGCGGCGTGAAGGGCGTGCGCGTGGCGCACTGCCTGATGCGCAACACCGACCGCGGCCTGCGCGTCAAGACCCGGCGCGGCCGCGGCAAGGACGGCGTGATCGACGACATCGTGTTCGACCATGTGAAGATGGAGCACGTTGGCGCGCCCTTTGTGGTCAACGCCCTGTACTTCTGCGATCCGGACGGCCACACGCCCTATGTGCAGAGCCGCGAAAAGCAGCCCGTGGACGAGGGCACGCCGCGCATCGGCAGCATCGTTTTCCGCCATGTGCAGGCGGAAAACTGCGGCGCATGCGCGGGCTACTTCCTCGGTCTGCCGGAAATGCCCATCGGCTCCGTCACGCTGGAGGACGCCGCCTTTACCTTTGACCCCAACGCCCAGCCCTTCGTGCCCGCTATGGCGGACGGCGTGGAGCCCTGCGTTGGCCGCGGCCTGATCGCGCAGAACGTGCAGTGCATCCGCCTGCACAATGTCACCATCGACGCGCCCGTTCCGCTGGAAACCACGGAAGTACAACAAATCAACTGGGAGGAATAAAGCATGAATATCGGACTTCGTATGCACGACGCCGCACCCGGCACCATCGAGGAGCGCGCGCAGGCCATCCGCGCGCAGGGCTTCACCTGCGTGCATCTGGCGCTGGGCAAGGTGATCTCCCCGCAGCTGACTGCCCCCGCAGCGGCCACGCCCGGCGTGGCGGCCAGCGTGAAGCGCGCCCTTGGCGATCTGGACGTGGCTGTGCTGGGCTGCTACCTGAACCTGACCCACCCGGACGAAAGCGTCTACCGCGAAACGCTGAAGAAGTACAAGGCCCACCTGCAGCTGGCGCGCTGGATGAACGCCGGCGTGGTGGGCACCGAGACCGGCAACCCCAATGCGGAATACAAGTACGACCCGCTGCGCAGCCATACCCCGGAGGCGCTGGAAATGTTCATCCGCCGCGTTGCGCCCGTGGTGGAGTGCGCCGAGCGTTTCGGCGTGACCCTTGCCATCGAGCCGGTCTACGAGCATATCGTGACGGACGGCAAGGCCGCCCGCAAGGTGCTGGACGTTATCCAGTCCGACAACCTGAAGATCATTCTGGATCCGGTCAACCTGCTGCATCCGGACAACTTCCACCGCCGCGATGAAGTGGTTGCCGAAGCCATCGATCTGTTGGGCGAGGAGACCATGGTCGTCCATATGAAGGACTACATCCCCGGCGGCCCGCGCTACACCCCCTGCGCCTGCGGCTTAGGCGTGATGGACTACACCCGCGTGCTGCGCTTTGTGAAGGAGCGCAAGCCCTATGTGCAGATGACGCTGGAGGATACCAAGCCGGACAACGCCGAGGCGGCGCGTCTGCATCTGGAAGCGCTGGCCGCGCAGCTGTAAGCGCGGTAAACAGAAAAGAGCCTGCTGCAGAATGCATTTTCTGCAACAGGCTCTTCTCATACCGCTTTCGGCGAATCAGCCCAGGAACATCATCAGCACAGACAGCGCCACAAACGCGATCGCGCAGATCTTGGTCACCAGCGCCAGCTTGGCTTCCATGCCCTTAGCCTTGTTCTTGCCGAAGAAGGTTTCGGCGGCGCCGCTCACAGCGCCCAAACCGGAGCTTTCGCTGCTCTGCAGAAGCACAGTCACGATCATGACCAGAGCAACCACGATCAGCAGAATGCCAACAAACACAGTCATCAGGGGTCCCTCCTTGGCGAATATAGACATATTATATTAGCATTGAAAATGCAAAAAAGCAAGAGAAAACTGTACTTTGGCACAAAACAACCTGTACGGGTGTCAAACATCGGTAACATAAAGAGCCAAGCAGGAAGTCAAGGGAAGGGTGGAGATTTGCGGAGCAAATACGACCCGACCTTGACTGAGAGCAGCAAAAGAAAATGAGATACGGTCAGTCGGGACAGAATGTTCCGACTGACGCTAACCGTTAGATGATGCCTCGGTACAATTCAAGCACCTGATTGGGGGATTTCATGTTCAGACAGGTCATGATGATATTGTTGGACAAACGCTGGTAACGCGCCAACTGCTTACGTCCATCCTCCAACGAGAACATGCGGATGTGCTTGTAGAAACGCATTTCATCAAGGCGGTGCTGGCGTTCTACCTTGCCGTTGTGCTGCGGCGTTCCAATTCGGATGCGCTGGTATTCGATGCCGTATTCCACCAATGCATTCTCAAAAAGGGTGGCGTGGTCGCATTTGGTCGAGACAAGTGCGTTGGTGAATTCCGTCCCGTTGTCTGTTTGGATTCTGCGGATGGGAAACGGTGCTGCCTTGATCAGGTTCTTGAGAAACTGAAACGAACTGTATGTGCTGTGCTCGTCGTACAGCTCTCGATACGTCCACCGGCTGCATTCGTCCTTCGCCGTGTACTGATAATACTTCTGACCCGTTACGGAGCAATACATCGGTACAAACTTTACATCCATCTGCACCTTTTGCCCCGGATATTCAGCACGTTCGTAGGGCTTCGGTTTCTTTGAGGACTTGCTTGCATGAGCCGTATCATCCGCGAGTGCTGTGCGCTTGAAACACCCGTAGCTGCGCTTGTATCCCTGTTCGCAGGCCTTCTGATACGCAAAGATCAGGTCGCTTCCGTATTTCCGATGCAGCCGCTTTACCAGTTGACGTTCCTCTTCGCTTTGCCGCCGCGGACTGTGATGCGGTTTCCGGCTTTGGTCTTTCAGGCTTTCCAGTGTGCCGTCATAACGCTTTTGCCATTTCCAGACTGTTTTGCGGCTTACCGTATTGCCGTTTGCGTTACGCTGTATCCCTCCAGATATTTCAGCATCCGTTGACGATTCCATGCTTCCTGTGTTATCCTGTCCATGCAGAGAGCCTCCTTCGTGGTTGTGGTGTGACAAACTCATTTTACCACTTGGCTCTCTCTTTTCTATTCCTTTTTGTTACCTATGTATTGTACCTCAACAAAACTGTACTTTGGCACAAAACAACCTGCTTTTGTCAGGCATTTGCGCCCTCCGCGGACGATGGCTTCACAAACCGCGCCAACTGTGTGGCGATCTCGTACAGCAAATACATGGGCAGCCCCAGCATGCACTGCGACACCACATCCGGCGGGGTCAGCACAGCCGCCACGATCGCAACGATCAGGATCACATATTTGCGCCAGCCCGCCAGCTTCCGGTAGCTCACCTTGCCGCGCTTGGCCAGCATGAAAATGACCACCGGCAGTTCAAACATCAGCCCGAAGGGCAGCACAAAGGACAGCACAAAGTCGAAATACTCCTGCACCGACCACATGGCCGTGGCCACCGTATCCGCCGCCGCCCAGAACAGGTTGATGGCCAGTGGGAACACATAAAGATAGCAGAACGTAACACCGGTGAGAAACAGCAGCAGCGCCGCAAAAAACAGCCCTGCGAACAGCTTTTTTTCGTGCGGATACAGTGCGGGAGACACAAAGCTCCAGATCTGCTGGATGATCACCGGCATGGCAGCCACCACAGCCGCGATCAGGCACACCTTCAACTGGGTCATCAGTGCCTCGGACACGGCGGTGGAAATGACGGATATGCCGCGCTGGCGCACCGGCGCCAGCACAAAATCCACCAGCGGATCACAGCAGAGGTAGAAGAACAGCACGAACAGCACCGCCACGGCCGCCACCGATACCACCAGCACGCGCCGGAGCGCACGAATGTGCTCAAACAGCGCCTGCTTCTTGCCCTCGCTCATTCTTCCTTTCCGTCCTCCGTCTTGTCAGCATTGACTTCCTTTTTGAATTCGCGAATGCTCTGTCCCAGCGCCTTGCCCACGCCCGACAGCTTGCCGCCGCCGAACACCACCAGCGCGATCACCAGAATGAGCAGGATCTCCGTAATACCAAGCCTCATGTTTTGCATCCTCCTTGTTCAGTCAGTTCTTTTCTGTATGGTCAGCGTCCCGAACATCCTGCGCGCTGCTGCGCACGGCGTCCTCCGCCTCCTTGCGCGCCTGCTTCAGATCGGCGATCGGGTCGTTTTCCTTCAGGGTGCGTTCCAGATCGCGCGATGTTTTTTTGAATTCATCCACCGCTTCGCCCAGCCCGCTTTCGTCCTGAAACTCCTTGATGTAGCGCTTCACGGTGCGCACAGCGCGTCCCAGAGCGGCCGCCACCTTGGGCAGATCCTTCGGCCCGACGATCACAAAGGCCACCAGCAGGATCAGGATCAGCTCTGAAAAGCCGATATTGAACATAGGCCGCTTCCTTTCCCATCACGTTTCATGCATGTATTATAGCAAACAAATGCATCGAATGCAAACATATGTCGGAAAAGCCGGCGGCTTGCAATCCACCGCGCGAGCGCGTATAATGCAGATGGAATGATCTTTACGAATGTGAGGTGAGACCATGGACAGTAGCAGTTGTCGTTTCCAACAGGTGCACACGGTGCTTTTGCATTGCGCAGAAATGGTCAGCTGCCGTCCGTCCATGCGCTGACCGTTCATTTCTGTCCATACAAAAACGCCATTGCTTGTTGCAGCGCAACTCTACACAACCCCGGGCGGGTCGTGCAGGAGCCTGCTTGCTGCCTGCAATGGCTTTTTCTGTCCATTGCAAGCGCTGCAGGTCGTGTGCGGCTGCCCTGCCAAATGTGTTGAAGGAGGGTATGAGCAATGACCAAAAACATCCATGAAATGACCATGCTGCCGCAGGCCTGCGGCGATGTCATCCGCACGATCCGGAGCAATCTGGCCCCCATGAAAATGCGGGAGCAGATCTGTGCCTGTCACGAAAAGGACATCGCATCCGCCCTGCCGCTGCTGGGGCGCGAGGAGCGCCAGCGCCTTTTCCGCATTCTTCCGCTGGAAACGCTGGCCGCTGTGCTGGAATATGCGCAGGATGCCGCCGACGCCTTCCAGCTGCTGGGCATCCGCCAGAAGGCCGACGTTCTGGCCTGCATGGAGGTCACAGTGGCTGCAGAGCTGCTGCAGGACCTGAGCAAGGAGGAGCGGGCCGCGCTGCTGGAGCTGATCCCCGAAGAGGCGCGCAGGGAAATACGGCTGGTGTGGTCCTTTGATGAAGAGGAAATCGGCAGCCGCATCTCCACCAATTATATCGAGCTTCGCGACACAGCCACCGTGAAGGAGGCCATGAGCGAGCTGGTGCGGCAGGCGGCTGAGCACGACAACATTTCCGTCCTCTATCTGGTGGATGAACACCGAACCTTCTGCGGCGCGATCGACCTGAAGGATCTGATCCTTGCGCGCGAGGGAACGCCTCTGTCGGAGATCACCACGCTTTCCTATCCGTACCTGTATGCGAAGGCCGCAGCCGAGGACTGCGTGCCGTTCTTTCAGGAATACGCCGAGGCTGCGCTGCCTGTGCTGGACGATGAAAACAAGCTGATCGGCGTAGTGACCGCGCAGGACTTTGTGGAGATCCTGGGCGAGGAAATGAATGAGGATTACGCCCGGCTGGCCGGTCTGTCCTCCGAGGAGGATCTGGCCGAGCCGGTGGCGCAAAGCATCCGCAAGCGTCTGCCATGGCTGTGCATCCTGCTGGCGCTGGGGCTGGGCGTATCCGCGACCGTCGGCCTGTTCGAATCCATCGTGGCGCAGCTGCCGGTCATCATGTGCTTTCAATCGCTGATCCTGGACATGGCCGGCAACGTGGGCACGCAGTCGCTGGCTGTGGCCATCCGGGTGCTGATGGACACGCAGCTGGGCCACAGGAGCAAGGCGCGGCTGGTGTGGAAGGAGGCGCGCATCGGCCTGCTGAACGGCGTGCTGCTGGGCATGCTGTCCTGCGCCGCCATCGGCCTGTACCTGTGCCTGAAGGGCAGCGCAGCCGTTTTCTCCTTTGCCGTGTCCGGCTGTCTCGGCGTTGCCATGATGCTGGCCATGTTCGTCTCCGCACTGTCCGGCACGCTGATCCCCATCTTCTTTCAGCGGCTGGGAGTCGATCCCGCCGTTGCTTCCGGCCCGCTGATCACCACCGTCAACGATCTGGTGGCGGTCATGGCTTACTACGGGCTGGCGTGGCTGATCCTGCTCAACCTCCTGCACATGGGCTAAAAGAACGCCTTTGTTACGATTGCGCCGTTTGTCTTGACACCCCGTGGATGTGCATGCTATTCTTCCTGTGTATGGATCGGCACACGGTGCATGAAAACGCGGCGCTTGCGCGTTTGTATGCATAGGACACGGATAGAAGGAGACTGGGTATGAAGCGGCGTTTATCCACCGTCATCGTTCTCTTGCTGACGCTTGTTTCCCTTTGTGCGCCTCTCACGGCGGCGCAGGCCAAGACCGTGGAGGAATGGCTGGAAGGCTTCGACACGGGCGCCATCTGGTTTGGCGATGACTTTGCCTACGACATCACCGATGAAGAAGCCTGCTGGGAGCTGCTGCAAAAGCCCATCACCGTGCTGGATGCAGACCAGCGCGAGGCCATCTATCCCCGCGTGGAGCCCAATGGCAAGAAGGTGAACACCGATAAGCTGGGCGGCTTCATCAACGGCGCTTCCGCCGCCGTGCATGTGCTGGGCGAGGATGAGGACGGCTGGACGCTCATCGAAGGGTTGGATTACTACAACCGTGTGATCCGCGGTTATGTGCGCACCAAGCTGCTCAAGACCGTGACCCCCAACGCAAAGTACGGCGTCATCATCGACAAGCTGACCCAGCGGCTGTATGTGTTCATTGACGGCAAGCTGTGGGACAGCTGTCTGGTGTCCACCGGTCTGCCCAACGACGAGCAGCCCTACAATGAGACTGCCGCCGGCGAATACTTGGTTTGCAGCTGGGTGGGCGATTTTAATTCCGAAGGCATGATCTGCTCCACGGCGCTGCGCTTCAATGGCGGCGATATGATCCACGAAGTGCCGCACACCATCCGCGCCGACGGCACCAGCAGCTATTCCCGCTGGGAGGCGCTGCTGGGCCAGAAGGCCAGCCACGGCTGCGTGCGCACCCAGCGCCAGCCCACCGAAAAGGGCCTGAGCGCCCGCTGGCTGTGGGACAACCTGAAGAAGAACACCAAGGTGGTCATCTGGGACGATGCGGGTCGCATGATGCCTTACCCCGAAGATGACCGCGAGCTGTACTACAACCCCGAGGGCGGCAGCTACTACCATGCCGACCAGTACTGCTCCAGCGTGCGCGATAAGTTCCTGCCCCTTTCGGCCTTCGCCTATTCCCAGCTGGACAGCGGCGAATTCCTCGACCTCACCCCCTGCCAGAAATGTCAGCCGCCCCGGCGCAAAAGCCTGATCGCCAAGGAAAACCTTGCGCGCGGCGCGATCACGCAGGAGGAATATGAGCAGGCGCTCACGCCCATCCCCTACCCCGACCCGGACGCTGTGCAGTACTACAACCCCAATGGCGGCAAGTATTACCACAGCGACCAGAACTGCGATTCCGTCAAGAGCCGTTGGCTGCCGCTGACCGCCTTTGCCTATTCTGAGCTGGAGGGCGGAAAGTCCTCCCTCGTTCCCTGCCCGCACTGCAGCCCGCTGCCCAAGCTCAGCGAGGTGGACGAGCAGAACCGTGATCAGGGCCTGTCCGATGCGCTCATCGCCAGCCTGCGCGCCGCCTATGAAAACGGCGAGACTGCCGATGCGCCCGAAACGCTTCCGCCCCCTGTCCTGCCCGAGGAACCGCTGGACGAGCCCACCGATGCGGAGGACGAAGTGTCCATCACCATCTGGTAACGGATCATATCCCATCATCTAAAAGGAGAAACGCATGAAGCACCTGCTATGCCTCATCCTGTGCGCACTCACGGCGCTTACGCCGCTGTACGCGCTTGCGGATAAAAACACCGAGAACCTGCCCATCGGCGATCTGCGCGGCTACCGCAGCGGAGCAGATTGGTTTGGCGAGGACTTCGCCTACGACATCACCGATGAAGCCGCTTGCTGGCAACTGCTGCAGCGGCCCATCACCGTGCTGGATGTGGAGGAAAAAGAGGTGGTCTATCCCCTCGATGCGCCGGACGGCGACAAGGTGGTGGACGAGTGGCAGGGCGGCTTCATCAACGGCTCGCTGGCCGGCGTGCATGTGCTGGGCGAGGACGAGGACGGCTGGACGCTCATCGAAGGGCTGGATTATTACGACCGGGTGATCCAGGGCTATGTCAAGACCCGCCTGCTCAAGACCGTCACCCCCAACAGCAAGTACGGCATCATCATCGACAAGCTGACCCAGCGTCTTTACCTGTTTGTGGACGGCAAGCTGTGGTCCAGCTGCGCCGTCTCCACCGGACTGGCCAACAAGGATCAGCCCTACAACGAGACCGCCACCGGCGAATATCTGGTGGGCAGCTGGGTGGGCGGCTTTGATTCCGAAGGCATGTACTGCGAAATGGGCATCCGCTTCAATGGCGGCGACCTGCTGCACATGGTGCCCTACACCCTCTACGCCGACGGCACCAAGGATTACTCCAAATTCGGCCAGCTGCTGGGGCGCAAGGCCAGCCATGGCTGCGTGCGCGTAGCCCGCACCCCAAATGACGAAGGGCTGTGCATTTCGTGGCTGTGGGACAACCTGAAGCGCGGCACCAAAGTGCTCATCTGGGATGACGACGGCCGCACTTTGCCCTACCCGGAGGACGATACCCCCCTGTACTACAACCCCAACGGCGGCTCCAGCTACCACGCCACCGCCACCTGCAAGAGCGTCCGCGACAAATTCCTGCCGCTCACCGGCTTCACCTACGCCCAGCTGGATGAGGGCGCTTACGCCAAGCTATCGCCCTGCCCCCACTGCAGCCCTGCCAAGCGCAGGAATGTGATTGACCAGATCAATCAGGAACGGCTGGACATCGCCGAGCTGCTGGGCAACGGTCAGCCCGCTGAACCATCCAACGAGCCGGAGGTAACGGTGACCATCACCATTCGCTGACAAATCCCAAATGAAATGACAAAAGCGCCTGCCGCAGATTTGATTCTGCAGCAGGCGCTTTTTGATAGAGTGCTCCGTTTCCCGATCACAGGATCTCGATCACGCACATCTCGGCAGCATCGCCACGACGGGGTCCGAGCTTGTAGATGCGGGTGTAGCCACCGGCGCACTTCTTTTCTTCATTCCGGGCGCGGAACTTGGGGCCGTACTCGCGGAAGAGCTTCTCCACCACGGGGTACTTGATGCCGGCAGTGCGCTCTTTCCAGTCAGCCTTGTCTTCGCCGGGCTTCTGCACATCCTTGAGCTCGTACAGGTAGCTCATGATCATGCGGCGGGCATGCAGCTTGCTGGGAGCGTCGTTGGTCACGGTCAGGGTGACCAGCTGGCCCTTGTCGTTGTGGGTTTCCTTGGTCACTTCGACAGTCTTGTCGTATTCGTTGACGGCCAGGGTGATGAGACGCTCAGCCACACGGCGCACTTCCTTGGCGCGGGCTTCGGTCGTCTCAATACGGCCATACCAAAGCAGATTGGTCACCTGATTGCGCAGGAGAGCCTTGCGCTGATCGGCGGTACGGCCCAATTTACGCTGTGCCATGGTTGTATTTCCTCCTTATGCGGATCGGTCGGTTTATTCGTCGCTGGGACGAAGGGACAGATTGAGCGCTTCGAGCTTCTGCTCTACTTCTTCCAGGCTCTTGCGGCCCAGGTTGCGCACCTTCATCATGTCCTCCTGGTTACGCTGCACCAGCTCGGCAACGGTATTGATGCCCGCGCGCTTCAAGCAGTTGTAGGCGCGCACGCTCAAATCCAGTTCCTCGATGGTCATCTCCAGCACCTTTTCCTTCTTGTCATCTTCCTGATCGGTGAAGGAGATGGTGGTCACCTGGTCGGTCAGGCTGACGAACAGGGTCAGGTGCTCGGTGAGGATCTTGGCCGCGAGGCTGATGGCCTCGTCGGGCTGCACGCTGCCATCCGTCCACACTTCGAGGGTCAGCTTGTCATAGTCCGTGATCTGGCCCACGCGGGTATCGGTCACGGTGTAGTTGACCTTCTTGATGGGGGTGAAGATGGAGTCGATCGGGATCACGCCGATGGGCATATTCGGATACTTGTTCTTATCCGCGCTCACATAGCCGCGGCCCTTATCGATGGTCAGCGTCATTTGCAAATGGGCGTCCTCGTTGAGGGTGGCGATGTGCATGTCCGGGTCGATGAACTCCAGCTCATCGTCGGCGGCAATGTCCTTCGCCGTTACTTCAGCGGGGCCCTTCACATCGAGCATCACGGTCTTGGGCTGCTCGGAGTACAGCTTGGCGGTCAGGGTCTTCAGGTTCAGGATAATCTCGCTCACGTCCTCGGTCACGCCGGGGATGGTGGAAAACTCATGCTGAATGCCTTCGATCTTGATGCTGGTCACGGCCACGCCGGGCAGGCTGCTAAGCAGCACGCGGCGCAGGGCGTTGCCCAGCGTATTGCCAAAGCCGCGCTCCAGCGGCTCGATGACAAACTTGCCATACGAGCCGTCCTGGCTCAGCTCCGCACATTCGATGCGCGCTTTTTCGATTTCGATCATTCGATATATCCTCCTGTTTTTTACCAGTTGTTCGAGGGAGGAAGGTCAACTCTTAACGAGAGTAGAACTCGACGATCATGTTCTCCTGGACCTCGAAGTCCAAATCGCTGCGCTGGGGCAGTTCGACGACCTTGCCGGTCAGGTTGGCAGCGTCAAAGGTGAGCCACTTGGGGGTGACCACGGTGGTGCCTTCGCGCAGGGCCTTGAACATTTCCAGCTGGCTGCTCTGGCTGCGCACGGTGATCACGTCGCCCTGCTTGACAGAGTAGGAAGGAATGTTCACCTTGCGGCCGTTGACGCAGATGTGGCCATGGTTGACCACCTGACGGGCCATGCGGCGGGTCTTGGCCAGGCCCAGACGGTACACGACGCTGTCCAGGCGCAGCTCCAGCAGCTGCAGCATGTTATCGCCGGTGATGCCCTTCATGTGGGCGGCCTTCTCATAATACTTGGCGAACTGCTTTTCCAGAATGCCATAGATGAACTTGACCTTCTGCTTTTCCTTGAGCTGAGCGCCGTATTCGGAAACCTTGCGGCGGCGGTTATTGCCAGGCTGGCGGGTAGACTTCTTGTTGCTGTATCCCATGACGGCCGGAGAAACATCAAAGGTCCGGCACTTCTTGGAAATCGGCTGTTTGCTAGTAGCCATTGTATGTTGTCCTCCTTAATGATACCTTACACGCGACGGCGCTTAGGCGGACGGCAGCCGTTGTGCGGGATGGGGGTGACGTCCTTAATCATGTTGACTTCCAGACCAGCGGCCTGCAGGCTGCGGATGGCAGCTTCACGTCCGGAGCCGGGGCCCTTGACGTACACTTCCACGGTCTTGAGGCCGAATTCCATGGCGGCCTTGGCGGCGGTTTCAGCAGCCATCTGAGCGGCGAAGGGAGTGGACTTCTTGCTTCCGCGGAAGCCCAGGCCGCCGGCGCTGGCCCAGCTGAGGGCGTTGCCGTTGGTATCGGTCAGGGTGACGATGGTGTTGTTAAAAGAAGAACGGATGTGGGCAGCGCCACGCTCCACCAGCTTCTTCTCACGACGCTTGCGCGTTACTTTCTTAAGCTTCTGCTTAGGTGCCATAGTTGTTATCCCTCCATGCTACATAAGCAATCGTTCAGTGATTACTTGCCAGCCTTCTTCTTGCCGGCGATGGTGCGCTTGGGACCCTTGCGGGTGCGCGCGTTGTTCTTGGTGTTCTGACCGCGGACGGGCAGGTTGCGACGATGGCGAACGCCACGATAGCAGCCGATTTCCACCAGACGCTTGATGTTCAGGGAGACCTCGCGACGCAGGTCGCCTTCCACCTTCACGTTGTGCTCGATGTAGTCACGGAGCTTGCTGACTTCGTTTTCGGTAAGGTCCTTCACGCGGGTATCGGGGT
>CAZDEF010000018.1:0-37780 GCA_964504385.1 uncultured Oscillospiraceae bacterium | reverse complement strand
GCCACGCTGTTCTCACTAAGCATTATAAAAACCTGTCTTATTACGTGCTACCCGCACTGGCGGCCTTTTTGAATGACTGGATCACTACGGCTGATCGCGCGTAATGTTTCGGATCCAGCCCATTTTGCGGTAGTGCCACAGGTTGACGGGCAGCTTGACAAACTCATCCAGACACAGGATGAAGTAGACCCACATTTCCGGCAGCTTGAGCACGAAGGCGCAGAAAAGGCCCATCGGCACGGCATAGGCCCACATGGCGAGGGTATCGCATACAAGGCCGTACTTCACATCGCCGCCGGCGCGGAAGATGCCGCAGATGCACATGGTGTTGAGCGACATGCCCAGAATGTAATAGGCGTTGATGTAAAGCATCAGGTTGAGTTCGTGCTTCACGATATCGGTCACAGTCACATAGATGTGCATGAAATCCAGCACCAGCGGACGGCAGAGCAAAATGACCACGCCGCCGACCAGCGCCGTCCACACGGACAGCCATACAAAGCGCCGCGCATAGACGCGCGCTTCCTCCAGCCGGCTTTCGCCCATGACATTGCCCAGAATGATGGCTGCGCTGGAAGCGGTGCCGAAGCAGAAGGCCGTGCCCAGGTTGCGCACGACGGAGGCCACGGAATTGGCCGCCACGATGTCGCTGGACAGATGCCCGAGAATGATGGAGTACACGCTGAAAGCGATGCCCCAGATGATATCGTTGGCGGCAGCCGGGATGGAGAAACCGATGAAATCGCGCATCAGCGAACCGCCCTTTGCCAGCAGATCGCGCGCACGCAGGCGGATCTCGCGGCAGTGTGTGCCGTCCCACAGGCACACGATCACCTCGATCAAGCGCGTGATGCTGGTGGCCAGTCCCACGCCGAAAATGCCCAGCTTGGGAAACGGCCCGAAACCAAAGATGAAGCCGGCGTTGAAAAACACATTCATCGCCACAGCGCTGCAGTGGATGGCGGCGCTGGTTTTTACCCGGCCCACGCTGCGCATGACGCCAAGGTAAATGGAGGCAAAACCGCCCAGCACATAAGAAAACGCGACGGAACGCAGATATTGTATGCCGTCTGCGATCAGCGCGGGATCGTTGGTGAAGATCCTCATGAGCGCCTGAGGAACGCACAGCGCGGCCAGCGTGAACAGCGCGCTGATGAGCAGCGCTGTGCGCAGCGAGAGCCCAAGCACGCGCTCCACCGTGCGCCGGTCGCCCTTGCCCCAGTACTGGGCGGACAGCACCGCCGCACCGGAGGACAGACCGTAGATCAGATTGAACAGCACAAAGGCGATTTGCCCGGCCAGCGATGAAGCCGCCAGCGCGCTCTGGCTGACAAAGGACAGCATGATGACGTCGGCAGAATTGACCGCCGCGTCCATCAGATTCTGCAGGGCAATGGGCAGGGTGATGCGCAGCGTGCGGGTGTAAAAGGCCCGCTTTTCTTCGCGGGAACCGAGTGCGGGCAGAGCAGTCTGTGCCATGGATCAGCGCCTCCTTGAACAGCTTGGCACCAGTATATAGCAGAAAGCGGCGCATTGCAACAAATGCCGCGTACAGGCAATGAAAAAGCCCCGTTTTGAGCAAATCAAAACGGGGCGGAATGGGAACGGGATCAATACTGCCAGGGGTTGAACTCCAGCGCGTTGGGATCCTTGGGCTCGTTGCTCTCGCTTTCCAGAAGCGCTTTGTACTTTTCGAAGATCTCCTTGTTGCCTTCCATTTCGAATTCAGGCGTGACCTTGCTGGCAACGGTCAGGAAGTGGTACACATCGCGTCCCATGGCGCGGCCGCGGCGGGTGTGCATGTCCAGCGCGTAATCCGGCACTTCGAACTTCTTGCCCTTGGCAAATTCGTCATTGAGCAGGTTCTTCACATGGTCGCTGGAGCGCTCCTTGGCCTGACGGCAGAGAAAGCGGATGGCGTGCACGAAGAACATGGGGCGGTCGCTGTCGTTGTAGGGGAATTCCTGACGCATCTTGAACAGGGTGTAGATCAGGTTGGGCGCTTCGGGATTGCCGAAGCCGATGTCTTCCACGCTGATGCACAGCAGGCGGCGCCACAGCTTTTCCTCAAACTGGGGGCTGGTTACATACATTTCGTAGGCGGCGTGCAGCGCGTCTTCTTCATTGGCGCGGCGGATGGCCTTCTGCAGCATGGCCACCATTTCATCGCCGGCATAGCCGTTGCGGGTGGTGATGTTGGACCATGGATCGTAGGACATGAAATCACTCATGGAAATAACCTCCTTATTCTTTCGTGGCTCCGGCAGCCAGACCTTCGGTGATCTGGCGGTGGAAGAACGTATAGAGGACCAGCGAGGGGACCAGCACCACCATGATGGAGGCCGCCAGCGTGGGCCAGGAGCCCTGCTGCGCGCTGGCATAGTTCATCAGAAAGGTGGTGAGGGTCTTGAGCTTGGTCTTGGGCATGTAGAGGTAGGGCACATACATGTCGTTGATGATATTGACCATTTTGATGATGACCACCGTAGCCGTGGCCGGCATCAGCAGCGGGAAGATGATGCGGTAGAAAATGCCGAAGTAGCTGCAGCCGTCGATCAGCGCGCTCTCATCCAGCGCGGAGGGGATCTTGCTGACGTACTGCATGTACAGGTACAGCTGCATCAGATCCGACGCTACATAGATGATGATGGGCGCGCCCAGCGAATTGTACAGGCCGAAGGACTGGATCACCTTGAAACGGGCGATCTCGACCACGAAGGTGGGCACCAGCATGCCCAGATAGAAGCAGCCCATGACCAGCGCGCGCCCTTTGAACTGAAAGCGCTGCAGGCAGTACGCCGTTACAGAACCCAGCAGCACGTTGAAAAAGATGCTGACGACCATGATGCTGAACGTGTTGCGGATGGCGGGCACCAGCAGCTTGGCCCCCAGCACCTTCTGATAATTGGCCCAAGTGAGCTCGCCGGCCGGCGGGAACCAGATGGGCGATGTGGAGGCCATGTGCGCCTGCGTTTTGACGGAGGCGAAGAACGTGACCAGCACCGGGCCGATGACCAGCGCCAGAATGGCGAGGGATACAAGATACTTGGCGCAGAGGATCAACGCCTTTTTGACTTTTTCGTGCATGGCGCTTACTCCTTTACTACCTTTTTGAGCAGCAGGTTCTGGATCCCGTAAACCAGCACCACGATCACCATGATCGCCACAGCCATGGTCGCGGCCATGCCGAAGCTGTTGTACTTGAAGGCGGTGTCGATCGTGTACAGCGTGAAGGTGGAGGAGGCGTAGCCGGGGCCGCCGTTGGTCATGATGAACGGGATATCGAAGCACTGCAGCGTGCCGCGGATGCAGTCGAACAGCACAAAGCTGAACACCAGCCGCATGGAGGGCAGCTGAACATACCACAGCTGCTGCAGCGCGTTGGCGCCGTCAATGCGGGATGCTTCCATCACATCGGTGGAAATGGAAGTGAGACCGGTGGAGAACAGCACGATGTGATAGCCGAAGAAACGCCATACGGACACCGAAGCCAGCACATAGTTGACCACCTTGGGATCCGACAGCCATTTCTGGATCCATCCGCTCAGGCCCACAGCAGTCAGGATCTGGTTGAAGCCGCCGTTGACGGGAGAGAAGAAGTAGGAAAAGGCATAGGACATGCCAACGCCGTTCATGATGAAGGGCAGGAAGGCAATGGTCTTGACAAAATTGGAACCGCGGAATTTGGTGTTGAGCATGGCGGCAATCGCCAGCTCCATCGGCATCATCACCATGTGCACCAACAGATAGATCAGGTTGTTACGCAAAGACAGCCACAGGTCCGGAGACTTGGTGAGCATCTGAACATAATTCCCCACACCGATGAATGCTCGGTGTGGGGAAACGCCGTCCCAATCGGTCAGGCTCATGGCGATCAGATCGACCGAGGGGTAAACCACGAACAGGAACAGGAGGATCACCGGGATCACAAGACTGACCAAGATGAACAGGTTCCTGCTTTGACTGATCGACTTCATGATATTTCTCTCCAGGACTTAGTTCATGCCCAACTTTTCACGGGCGGCCTTCCAGGCAGCGTTCAGCTTGTCGAAGGCGGCGTTCAGGTCGAAATCCTCCATGAGCATTTCGGCGCCTAGCTTGCAGTAGTCCCACTTGCTCTCGTTCACAAGGGCCGTGTAATCATCGCCGCCGCCCACATAGCCGACTACGTTGAGCACGGGCTGTTCCTGATCAGCAAACACCATGTAGGGATCCTTGTCCTTGTGCACAGTCGCCATGGTGCTGTCGCTGGCCAGACGGGAGATGTAGTCCGGATACCAGGCTTCGGAGAAGAAGAATTCCACAAAAGCCTTGGCCAGTTCCTGATTTTCGGAAGTATTGGTAACACCCATGAAGAAGTCGCCCTGCACGATGTGGTTGAAGGAGCCGTCCTCGGTGGTGTAGGGCATGTAGAAGGTCTTGAGGTTGGTCAAATCGACGCCGCTGTTCTTGATCTTTGCCAGACCCATGGAGTTATCGGCCATCATGGCAGCGCTGTGGTTGAGGAACAGGCTCAGCGCCTGATCGTAGCCGATGCCGAGAGGATCGCTGCCCAGCACGCCGCGCTCGAAGAGGTTGTACACCTTGGTGTAGGCTTCGCGGATCTCGGTGCCCTCGGCGAAGGGCTCGTCCTGAGTCGCCATCAGATCCCAGTAGGTGCCGTTGCCGCTGAAAGAGGCGGGCGCGTACTCCATGAAGGGGTAGATGGGCCAGCTGTCCTTCACGCCCATGGCGATGGCGGCAAAGTTGGGATCCTTCGCGCCGTAATAGTTCTGCAGGGTCTCGAGCACAACGTTCAGCTCTTCCCAGGTCTTGGGCACGGAAACGCCGGCTTCCTCAAACATATCCGCCCAGTAGAACACATAGTCCTCGGAGCGCTTCTCGGGAATGCCCAGCACCACGCCGTCCACAGCGTAGGATTCGGCCATCACGTTGTTCTTGGTGGCTTCCAGCTCACTCAGATCCACCATGTAATTCTTGAACACGGGGAAGTAGCGGGTCTGCAGATACATCACATCGGGCAGCTCGTTGGCGGAGGCGCGGATCTTCATCTGCTTGAAATATTCATCGTCATCCTTGAACTCTTCGATCTCAATGGAAACGCGGGGATACAGCTCCTGGAAACGGCCTTCGATATCCAGCTCGTCAAACAGCAGCATGGCTTCGTTGTCAAAAGTAGCAAAAGTCAGGGTCGCCTTCACATTGGGATCCAGTTCGGCGCAGGCGACACCCGTCAGGGACAGCACCATGGCCAGAACCATGCACAGAGCAATCAGCTTCTTCATGGGAAAGAATCCTCCTTCGTTAGTGGGTGATGAAGTGAGGATAGCATAAAACCCCGGATCTGAAAATGATTCGGGGTTGGTTTTATTGACGTTTGGTCAGAAGTTTGGATCCGCCGCTTTGGTGAACCGATGTTTTGTCAGGAAAGTTGATGTTTCTTCAGATGGGCCTGACGGTAATTTCCAGGAGAGTCGCCGGTCTCACGCTTGAACAGGCGCATGAAGTGTTCCAGTGTGTTGTAGCCGACCGCGTTGGCAATGGCATAGATGCGAAGATCGGTGGTTTCCAGCAGCGTCTTGGCCGAGGCGATGCGCACCTGCGTGAGATAGTCCGAATAGGACAGGCCGAAGCGCCGCTTGAAAAGCGTGCAGAAGTACTTTTCGTTGTACCCGCTCTGCTCGGCCACTTCCTTCAGGCTCAGATCGCTGCGCATGAAGCAGCTGTCCATATAGCGCCGCGCCCGCAGCAGGGGATCGGGGGTGCGCTGGCTGTAGTTGACCTCAAAGTATTCCATGATCTTGTGCAGCAGCGACATAAAGTAGATGACGATATCGTGCGGGCTTTGCAGCGCGTGCAGCCGTTCGTACAGATGATGATCCAGCCCCAGCTTGTAGGCGATCTGCAGATCCAGAAAGCCGATCTCGTAGTAGAGGTTGAACAGGTAGAACAGCGCGTCGTCCCGCGCCTTGTCCAGCGGCATGTCCATCAGCCGGGCGGACAGGGCCTGCTGCTCCTGCGCGGCGCGGATGAAATCGCATTCGATGGCGGCGCGGATCAGCGGCAGCTGCGCCTGCCCGGTCTGCAGGGCAGAGAGCGGGTCGAACAGATCATAGCAGGTGCGGTCGTACACGCCGCCGGGGCCGAGCACATAGCGCAGGGTCGTGTTGATCTCCGCTTGCTCCAGCGCATCGTAGAGGGCGTCCGGCGCGCTGCCGGGTCCCATGTAGGCGACTCCCACCGTGCAGGAGATGTTCATGTAATCCTTCCATGCTTTTTTCACCAGCCGGAAGAAGGTGAGCGCGCTGTCTGTGCTGCGCTTGACAGGCGAGAGGGAATAGAACAGAAAATGCCGGGAAGCGTCCAGCGAATAAAAGCCGTCGCAGGGGCGGAGCAGGGGCACCTGCCGCACGAGCTGCGTGAGCGGGTCGATCAGCGTTTTCTGAATATCGCTGCCCAGCCGCCCCATTTCGCGGTACAGTTCGTCCACAAAGAAGCACGCCACCACGCAGCCCTTGTCCAGATCCGGCAGATTGGACGGCAGCGTTTCGTGCAGCATCACATCGCGCAGCAGCTGGCTGGCGGAAGGGGGCTGGGCGGCTGCGGGCACAGGGGAGGCTTGAGGCTGGCTGCAAAGATCCAGACGCGCCTTCACCCCGCGCAGCACTTCCTGCAGCTTTTCGGGGCTGAGATCCTGCTTGAGCAGATAATCCTCCGCGCCCTTGCGGAAGGCTTCTTTCACCAGCGGGAAGTCGTCATATGCGCTGAGGATGAGGATCACCGGTTTTTGCCCCAGCGCATGCAGGCTGTCGATGAGCTCCAGTCCGGAGCAAAGGGGCATCTTGATATCGGTGATCACCAGATCGACCGGCTCGCTGGCACAGGCTTCCAGCGCGGCTTTGCCATTTGGGTAGCACCCGCGAAGGTCGAAGCCCTCCTGCGGCCAGTCCACCATTCGTTCCAGCGCGGTGCGCACCATGATTTCATCGTCAGCCACGATCGCGGTATACATCAATGCGGATCTCCTTTGGACAAATAGCTTACGGGCAGCGAGAGAGTGATGCGCGTGCCCTCGCCCGGCACGCTGGCAATGTCCATGGCGTGGCAGTCGCCGCAGTTGAGCTCCAGCCTGCGTTTTACATTGGCCATGCCGATGGAGAGGGAAGCGGCGCCTGCCTGCTTCCACGCGGCAAGCTTTTCAGGCGGGATGCCGCTGCCGTTATCCGCCACCTCCAGCACGAGCCGCTCTTGGCTGAAACGGGCGGAAACGCGGATGACGCCGGTCGTTTCCATATCCGCAAAGGCATGCTGGATGGCGTTTTCCACCAGCGGCTGCAGCAGCAGCTTGGGAATGCGGCAGTTCAGGCATTCCGGCGGCACATCGTATTGGGTGGAAAAAACGCCGGGAAGGCGCACCTCCATGATGGCCACATAGGAGCGCAGCAGCCGCAGCTCATCGGCCAGCGTATAGCGCTCGTTCGGGTTGCGCAGGATGCAGCGCAGGATCTCCATCAGCGATGCGGCCATATCGCGGATCGAATCGTAATGGGCCATCTCCGCCATAAAACGGATGGTATTGACGGTGTTGAGCAAAAAGTGGGGGTTGATCTCGCTCTGCAGCGCTTTCAGCTCTTCGTGGTATTTTTCGTTCTCCTGCGCTTGGTTTTCCGCTATCAGCGCTTCCATGCGGGCACTGGTCACGTTGAAATTTTCCTCGAGCCTTTGCAGCTCCGCATGTCCCTGCGGCTTCAGCCTGTGTGAAAAATCGCCGGATTGCAGGCGGGCCATACCGCGGCTCAGCTCGTCCAAAGGCTGGATGATGCTGTGGAAAAACAGCCGGGTATACAGCGCAAAGAGAAACAGAATGAGCAGGATGGCCAGCAGAATGGCCCCGAGCGTGGTGTAATAGGAGGCGAAAAGCTGCTGGTTGCTGACCAGCGTGAGAATGCCCAGCTGAGTATGGGGAATGGTGGTCAGCCGGTACCAGTCATACGCGCCAGAGGTGAGCCCACCGGAAAGCAGACACTGCTCCGCATCCTCAATCGCCGTATCCCCGTCCAGCACGCGGCTGCCCTCCACCAGAAAGCTGCGCGCCGCGGGCATGGAATCGTTGTAGCTGGCGATCATTTCTTCGGCCGATGTGGAAAAATACAGCCCTGCAACGGAAAGGGCGGTTTTCATTCGCGGATCATGAAGACTCATGGCGGCGCAAAGCAGCACCTCTCCATGGTGGGTGGTGGCATAGTGCAGCAGATCGGGGTTCACGCTGCCGACGGTGATCTGGTTGGGCGTCTGCATAGCGCGCTGAAAACACGCCTCCTCCTGAACGCTGGCCGCCGGCAGGGCCAGCTGCGTGCTGAGCGCGTAATAGGTACCGTCTGTCAGGTACAGATGCAGGGCCTCGATGTCCTTATCCTGAAAAGCAAAGTATTCAAAAACCTTTTGCAGCTGGCGCGTGTTGGCGTAGCGCTGCGCCTGCGACGCGGGCGCTGTTTCCAGCAGAGCCGCCATTTCCTGATCGTTGCCGAGCAAAAAATAAGCCAGCCCCAGCGATGCCTCCCGCACTTCGGATTCCAGCGTGGAGGCCACGGAATGGTGCAGGGTATCGATGGTTTCGGCGGCTTCGTCAAACTCGCGGTTGATCAAAAACAGCGTGGCGCTCAGGATGATCAGAATGATCGGCAGCACGACCAGCAGAAAGAACCATGCGTAGTAGGTGGCTTTCAGCCCTCTTTTGTGCAGCATACCGCCCCGCTCCTTTGTCAGCATCGAATGAGACCCTATTATACCATCCGTTTGCGCAGGAAGCAAATCATCCTGTTTGGACGCATGCAAAAAGCCCTGAAAGACTCAAGGCTTTTTGCAGCGTTTTTGTCCCGCATCAGAACAGCAGACTGGCAAGCTGCATCAACAGCGGAATGGTCAGAATGGAGAGAACTGTGCTTTGCGCTACAGTCTGGCAGGCGTAAGAATAATCACTGCCGTACAGCTGCGCATACACCGCCACGTTGGAGCCTACGGGCGCAGCAGCCCCCAGCAGCACGACCATGCGCGCTTCCGTGCTGCTGGGCAGAACAGCCAGCACCAGCAGGGTGACGGCTGGAACCACCAGCAGCCGCATGAGACTGGTCCAGTATAGTTTGGGCTGCAGGACGAGGCTTTTCACATCCGTCTGCGCCAGATAGACTCCCAGCACCATCATGGCCAGCGGCCCGTTCAACCCTGCAACACCGCTCAGCGCACCGTTGACAACAGCGGGCAGCCGGTTGCCAAGCCCCGTCACAAACAGAGCAAAGCCGATGACTGTGGCTGCAACCATAGGATTGAGCAGTAGCGCGCGCCAGGAGAAGGGCTTGCGTTCCTTCTGCAGCATGCCCGCGCCCCACGTCCATTGAAAGGTGTTGACGAATACCACCAGCCCGCACAGGTAGAACACCGCCTCCGAGCCGAAACTGGCCGTGACCAGCGGAACGCCCATAAAGCCCACATTGGAGAACGCGCTGGAGAAGCAGTCCAATGGCTTATTTTTAAACACAAGCCATGATAGCGCCATCGCCACAAGGCAGGACACGCCGCCAAGCAGAAAGCTCACGCCCAGTGCGGAAAGATTCTGCATGGAAAAAGGTTTGAGAAAGGAACGGATGATGACCACCGGCAGGATGAGCCATAAGAGCATGGTGGCCAGACAACGACTGCCTTCCTTTGTGAGTTTGCCGGTGCGGAACAGCACCAGACCAGTCAGCATGTACAGTCCCATCGTGATGGTTTGTTTGAAAATGATTTCTGCCATTTGCATATTCTCCAATCGTTTTATCGTTTGTTGCGGTGGTGCAGCGCCCACACCGTGGGTGTCATGCCGGTTACTTCCTTGAAGGCGCGGTTGAAATGACTGGTGCTTTGGTAGCCCACCTTCTCCGCTACCTCATACAGCCTGCAGCCGCCTTCGTTGATCAGCCGTTGCGCCTGCCGCACACGTTCCATGCGCAGATACTCGCGAAAGGTCACGCCGCTCAGCTGGCGGAACAGCGTGCTGAAATAGCCGGGGTTGATGTGCAGTTCACCAGCCAGGTCCTCCAGCGTCGGGCTTTCCATGTAGCGTTCGGCGATGTAGGCCTTTGCCTGTGCAACCAAGTACTGATCGCGTTTTGCGGTGATTTTATGCAGCTGCTCCACATCGTGATGAAAGGTTTCGATCAGCCGGTCGCGCAGCTGACTGAGGGTCGGCAGGTTTTTGATACTGCTCACCGCGTCGTAATGGGTGAGCTTGCTGTCGGCAATGATATGGATCATCGCTGGAATGCGCTCCATCAGTTGATAGACGCGACGGATCAGCGCGCTTTTTGTGCAGGATTCATCCCATATGCTGCCGTCGTTGCCGTTGAAGAAGCGGCGCAGCGCTGCTTCCGCCGCACTGCCGTCCATGTTTTGCATTCCGTCCACAAAATCGTCCAGCGCTTCACCCAGATGCCGCTCGTCCAACGGCTCTGATACCGAAATGTCGAAGTAGGGGGCGGCAGGCTGAATGGGGTGAACGCAGATCTCGTCGCGGGCCGGAGCAAAGGCGCGTCCATCCAGCCGTGGAAGAATTTCGTGGATGAGCCGCACGAGCGAATCAATATGCACAGGCTTGAGCATGTAGTCCAGAACCTGCAGCTTCAGCGCTTGACGGATCAGCGCGTAGTCATCATAGCCGCTGAGCAGGACTACCTCGCACTGTAGCCCCTGATCGCGCACGAACTGCAGACAGTCCAGCCCGCTCATGCCGGGCATTTTGATATCGGTGATCACCAGCGCTGCCGGAATGCGGCACAGCAGACTTTTCAACTCGGTACCGCTGCTGGCGCAGTGCAGAGTGAAATAACCGGGAAAGTGGGTGCGGAGAATATCGCTCAGCCCCTTGGTAATGCTGACATCGTCGTCCGCCAGCAGTACATGGTAGGTACTCATGCTTCTTCCTTTCCTTCTTCGCGCGGCAACATAAGGGTAACAACGGTGGATTGCTGAGGGATGCTGCGGATCTGCACGCCGTAGACATTGCCGTAGCGCAGGCGCAGGCGGCGATGTACGTTGCGCAGCCCAATGGCGCCCTCGCCGGTCTCAGCGTCCAGCCGCTGCATGAGCGCCTCGCAGGCTTCGCTGCTCATGCCCTCGCCGTCGTCGCTTACCTGCAGACAGATGCGTTCCTCATCCGCCGGATAGCCCAATACTTCAATGTTTAGGGGACGTTCCGGCGTGAGCCCGTGCTGAATGGCGTTTTCGATCAACGGCTGCAGAAGCAGCTTGATGACCATGCAGTTACGGATGCTGTCGTCCAGATGGCACACCAGCCGCACGCGCTCGCCATAGTGATAGCTCACCAGCGTCATGTATTCCTCTGCCTTTTCAAACTCCATGTGCAGTGGCACCCGTGTGGTGGTGGCCCGCAGCCCATACTGCAGGTTGCCGCCCAGCAGCTCAGCCATGCGCGCCACCTCGTAATCGTGGTTGACGTAGGCGCGCATGTGGATGCATTCCAGCGTGTTGTACAGGTAGTGTGGATTGATCTGCGTGCGCAACAGCTGCAATTCGATCTCGCGTTTGGCAACATCCTTGCGCAGTCCTTCGTTGATCAGATGGTCGATACGCACCGACATGCGGCTGTAGGCATCGAAGAGCGGTTCCAGCTCGGCAGGCAGGTCCTTTTGCGTGATGGTGGGAAAGAACGAACCAGTGGCAGCGTCCAGCGCACCGGTCAGGCTGCGCAGCGGATGGAGGATCGCCTCCAGCAGCCGCCAGATGATGACGACAAACAGGCAAAGAACCACCAGAACCGCTGTGAGCAGCGCAACGTTGATCTGGAAGACCTGCGTCAGAATGGCGGAGAGCGGGGCGCGGATCACCAGATAGCTGTCGCTGCCGAAAAGATAGTAGCTGTACAGATAGATGCCGTCCTGCTGACGCATGATGCGGGACACCAGCTCGCGCAGCGGCAGGTTATCGATGGAAGGCAGATCACCATCGAAACGCTGCAGCAGTATTTCGCCGCGATAAACCAGCGCATAGGTCTGTTCTACGCCAACACGGTACGCATCGAAACATGCTTCCAAAGTGTCGCGCGCGATGCTGAGCAGGTACACGCCATTGGCGCGCAGCTTGATGGGATCGAACACGGCGCGGGCGATGACAAGATCGCCCTTCAGAAAAGACGGCAGCCCTTTGCCCTGCGCAGATGGCGGTAGGATGATGACGCCGCCGCGGGCTGCAATAGCCTGCTGGAGCCACGCGGCGTCGGAGGCGGATTTGGCAAGGTAGTAGGAGTTATGGTTGCGCGTCACATACACGCCGTTCCCTTCTAAATCGAATACGGAAACGCTGTTCAGGTAACTGTGCTGCTCCATCAGCGCCTTGCTGTGAGAGTACAGCTCACGGCCGAAGGATAGGTTGCTCTGGATGGTGCTCTCATCGATCAGCGCAGAGCCGATAAAGGTCTTTTTGGAGGCGTTGTCAAAAATCTGCCCGGCATATTTGCTGGCATCCTCCATGGTGGAAACCGAATCGGCCGCGATAGCGGAAAACAGGGCGGCTGCCTGTTGGGTGCTTTGCTGATAGTGCTGGTAGGACTGGAAGGGCTGGTTGATGACCAGCAGCAAAAACAGGATGACGCATAGCGCCACCTGTATGCCTGCAATGCCCCGCAGGCGGGAAGCGATGGTTGCCGGCTTTCGTGGACGGTGCTTTTTCATGACAAGGAATCTCCCGTTTGCAAGGATCAACGGCTTTCATTGTAATGATGCTTTGCCAAAAGAGCAAGCGATAAACGGCGGCTTTTCGCCCAAATCGGAAATTATCCGAAATGATGGTAAGAAATTTGAAGAAACGGCGTTTCTTTTTGAAAGGCGCAATTCTATAATAAAGCCAACATTGGAGCGGACACACGCTCCGAATGATGAACAAAGAAAGAAGGATTGAACCATGAATCGCAAATGCATCGCCCTCCTTCTGAGCCTGCTGATGATCGTCAGCGTGTCTCCCGCCTTCGCCGCGATGGAAGCCGGCACTGTGGAACTCTATTCCCAGAAGAAGGAAGCTATCGAGATCTACGACCAGATCATTGCTGATTTCTCTGCGGAGAATCCCGATGTGAAGGTCGTGCAGACCACCACGGCCGATGGCAGCACCTTCCTGGGCCGCGTTGCTTCCAACGATATCCCTGATATCGGCGGCGTATTCCTGCAGAGCGCTTACTTCAACATGATGGATGAAGAGTACTTCCTCGATCTGACGGGCGAAGAATTCCTGAGCAAGGTCAGCCCTGAGATCGTTGCGCTGGCCTCCCGCAATGACAAGAACTACGTTCTGCCCATCACCATGAACGGCTATGCGATGTATGTCAACACCGACATCTTCGCCCAGCACAACCTGACCGTGCCCACCACCTACGATGAGCTGGTCGCCGTGTGCGAAGCTCTCAAGGCTGCTGGTGTGAACCCGCTGGCCATCCCCGGCAAGAGCGCCGGCAACCTGGGCCAGAACTACGAGCGCCTGCTGGGCGGCTGCGTGGATCATGAAGCGTGGAAGATCGCTGAGGGCGTTGCCGCCGGCGCTTCCCACAAGGATTATCCCGCTTTCGTCGAGTACATCGAGAAGTGGTACGCCATGACCCGCTACTGCGGCGTGGATCCCCTCAGCACCACCGATGACGACTGCAACCGCATGTTCGCCAACGGCGAAGTGGCCATGCTCTTCAGCGGCACTTGGGGAAACAGCGTGTTCATGAACCTGAATGCCGAGCTGAAGTATGAAGGCGTTGTGCCTCCCACCTTCAGCGGCGTGGAACCCTTCACCTGCGGCACGGTGGACATTGCTCTGGCTATCGGCGCGGACAGCGACAACATTGAAGGCGCGAAGAAGTTCCTGAGCTACTTCGTCAGCGAGGGCCCTGCCCAGAAGTTTGCTGAGGGCGACAAGAATCCCAACGTGGTGCTGTCCACCAACTATGAAATCCCCCACATGAGCGCGATCTCCGCGGCCATGCAGGATGGACGTTTTGCCCTGATCCCTTCCACCTATTGGCCGGCCGGCTACCGCGACGAAGTGCAGATCCTGCTGCAACAGCTGCTGCTGGATGGCGACGTGAACGCTTTCATCGATAGCATGGACACCATGACCGTTGACTTCTACGCCGACGCTGAATAAACCCGCATTTCAGGGCGTTCCCCGTACCCATGGGCGTCGGGGAACGCCTTTTATGTTGTGCTGGAAGGAGAATACCATGACCAACGTCAACCTAAAAAAGCGCAAGGACTGGGACCGGGAGATCACGCATGCGCTGTTTGTGGCCCCCAATTTCGTCCTGTACACGCTTTTTACCGTGATCCCGATCTTTATCGGCCTTTATTACAGCTTTACCAACTGGAACGGCATTAAGCGCACCTACAAAATGGTGGGTCTGCGCAACTATGTGCGCATGTTTCAGGATTCGCGTTTTCTGCGTGCCGTCAGCTTTAACGGCACCTATGTGCTGATGTATGTGGTGCTGCTTGTGCTGCTGGCTGTGGTGCTGGGGCTGCTTCTGAACCAGAAGATCCCGGGTCGTTCCTTTTTCCGCTCAGCCTACTTTTTTCCGGCGGTGATCGGTATGCTGAGCTGCGGCATGGTCTTTCGCCAGATTTTTGGCCACGGTCTGCCCACGATTGGCAACGCGCTGAACATTGAGTGGATGAAGACAGATATCCTCATTGACCCTGCAAAAGCGCAGTTTGGCATTCTGTTTGTCAACCTGTGGCAGGGCGTGTGCATTCCCACGGTGCTGGTGCTGGCCGGACTGCAGACGATTCCGGATGAGTTGATCGAATCCGCCCAGCTGGATGGCGCAACGGGCTGGAAAGTGTTCAAACATATCACGATCCCCTTCCTGCTGCCCACCATCAGCATGATTCTGGTGCTGGCGTTGAAGGAAAGCCTGATGATCTATGACTATATTCTGGCCCTCACGGAAGGCGGCCCCGCAGGACGCACGGAGAGCGTGACGATGCTGATCATGAAGCATGCCTTCAATGAACTGAAATTCTCCACGGGCGTGGCAGAGTCCATCACACTGGCAATGGTGATTATTTCCATTTCTGTGGTGCAGATTTATCTGACCAATCGAAAGAAGGTGTACGAATGAGAAAGCAGCGTATGATTCGCGGCCTCACCTTTGCTGTGCTCACGCTGGGGCTGGTGCTGGTGCTCATTCCGTTCTACCTGACCGTCGTTTCAGCTTTCAAGGAAGATTTGGAACTGTACACCTATTTCTTTGCCTTGCCTAAGACACTGAACCTGAACAATTTCAAGACCATTTTTGAAAAACCCGTGTTCCTTTCGTCTCTGCTCAATTCGTTCAAGCTCACGCTTATCAGCTTGATCGGCTGTGCTATCTTGCTGCCGATGGCGGCGTACCCCATCTCCCGTCGCATGAACAGCTCCAAGGTCTATCATTTCCTGTACTACTATATGGTAGCGGGTATCTTTGTGCCGTTCCTTGTGCGCATGATTCCCGTTATCAAGCTGCTCAACAACATGAACCTGGCCAACCAGACTGGTCTGGTGCTCATCTATTTGGGCGGCGCGACCTGCGAAGGCGTGTTCCTCATCACCGGTTATCTGGCCAGCATCCCCAATGATATGGAGGAAGCAGCCTACATTGACGGCGCAAGCACCTTCCAAGTGTATACCCGCATCATGTATCCGGTCATGAAGCCCATCATCATCACGGTGCTGATCAAGAACTGCCTGTGGTTCTGGAACGACTATCTGCTGCCCAGCCTACTGCTGAAGCTGCCGGAGGAACGCACGCTGGTGCTGTTCCAGTACAATTTCAAGGGCGAGCATGCCACGCAGTATCCGCTGGTGTTCGCCTGCCTGTTGGTATCCATGCTGCCCATGATGATCTTCTACTTCTTCATGCAGAAGCAGATCATCGGCGGGATGATGGCCGGCGCTGTGAAGGGATGATGACATGGCCCATCTGACATTGACGTATTTTTCCCGCGTGCTGAGTATGGAGGTGCGGTTGGAGGCGGTTTTGCCGGAGGTGCTGCGCACCGCTGCACCGGAAAAACTGCCGCTGCTGCTGCTCCTTCACGGCATGTCGGACTGCGAAAGCAGCTACATGCGGCTGAGCGCGCTTGAGCAGCATGCGCGCTGCCATGCCATGGTGATCGTTATGCCGACTACCCATATGGGTTCCTACACCAACCAGTATGCCGGTTCGCGCTACTTTGACTTTGTAGCGGAGGAATTGCCGGAGGTGTGCGCGTACTATTTGCCTGTGCGTACCGATCGTGCGTCTCTGTGGGCAGCTGGTCTGTCCATGGGCGGATACGGCGCTTTGAAGCTGGGATTGCGCTTTCCGGAACGTTTCAGCCGGATCGCCGTTATGTCCGCTGGGTGCGACCGCACGGCCTTGCTGCCTCAGGCATGCGCGGACATCGCCACGCTGGAGGAGCTGCATGAGCGTCGGGCAACGCTGGACGCACGGCAGTTTCAGGGAATGATGCAGTTCCTTGCCACCTATGGATCGCGCGAACGTTTCCTGCATGACGGGGAGAACAACCTGTTCCTGCTTGCACAGCAGGCGACTGGCAAAGCGGCGCTGCCCGCGATCCGCATGTGGTGCGGGGCGGAGGATACACTGGCGGTCGATCCCAATCGCCGTTTTCATGCGCATCTGGACAGCCTTGGCATTGCGCACACCTATATTGAGGATCACGGTATGCATGACTGGAAATATTGGGACAGCCACCTGCCAGTCTTGCTGGAATGGCTGGAAGAGGGGAAAGAATGAATCAGTCGCAGACATGGACGGCCAGCGGGCTGGCCTGCATGGAAACGCTCTACCACAATGCTAACGGCTATCTGGGCGTGCGAAATGCACCGGAGGAGGGCACGTTTCCCGGCAGCATCCGCGGAACCTACATCAATGGCTTTTACGAACTGATGGACATCAGCTACGGTGAGAAACTGTACGGATTTCCAGAAACCAAGCAGGTGCTGGTGAACCTGCCTGATGCCCAGACCCTGACCATCGAAGTAGGCGGCGAGCGCTATTCGATGTTTGATGAGAAAACGACGGAAAGGCTGCAGACGCTGGACATCACCGATGGCGTCACCATTCGCGAAAGCAGCTGGCATGGCCTGAAAATTGTATTCACCCGTATGACAAGCTTTGCAATGCCGCATGTGTTTGCGATGCAGCTGGAGCTGATCTCGGAGAGCTTTTCCGGCCCTGTTGCGCTGGGCTCCCTCCTGCAGGGCGATGTGCGCAATCACGCTGCGCAGGGCGACCCGCGTGTGGCGGCAGAACCGCTTCGCTGCTTCCAGCCGCCGCAGCTGGGGCTGGAGCAGGACACTGCATGGCTGAAAGCCACAACCATCCGTTCAGGACTGAGCATGAGCTGTCATGTGAAGCATGACTGCCCATGGCCCTGCGCATGGGAACAGCGTCAGCAGCAGATTGAAGCGCGGTTTGAGGGCAGCCTTCGCCCGGGAGAGAGCATTCGCCTGATCAAGTATGCGGTCTATACCGACAGCCGTCGCTCAGATGATTGGCACAGCGAGGGACACTGCCTGCTGAACGAGGCAGTGCGGCTTGGCTTTGACGGCCTGAAAAAACGTCAGCATGAGGCGATGAACGCCTTCGTGAAGGCGGGCTTTATCCAGCTGAATGCTCCCGAACCCCTGCCACAGGCGTTGAATTACGATCTGTTTGAGCTGATCCAGTCCACCGGCTGTGACGGCGTGAGCAATGTGGCGGCCAAGGGCATCAGCGGTGAAGGATATGAGGGGCATACTTTCTGGGATAGTGAGATCTACGTATTCCCCTTCTTTCTGTGGACACAGCCGCAGATGGCGCGCGGCATGCTGAGCTACCGCTATGCGCTGCTGGACCGCGCCCGTGCCAACGCCCGCACCATGGGAATGAAGACCGGCGCGCTGTACCCGTGGCGTACCATCAACGGCGATGAATGCTCGGGCTTCTTTCTGGCCGGTACGGCTCAGTATCATATCAACGGCGATATTGCGCATGCATTCATGCAATACTGGCATGTCACCGGCGATGCGGATTTCATGGCCGATATGGGCGCAGAGGTACTGGTGGAAACGGCGCGCGCATGGATGGAACTGGGCCACATGGAGGAGGATGGCTTCCGCATCGACTGCGTGACCGGCCCGGATGAATACACCTGTCTGGTCAATAACAACTTCTATACCAACGCTGTTGCACAGGCCAATCTGCGTGGCGCAGCCGAAGTGGTGAGTTTACTTGCGCAGCGTGGGATGGATGAAAAGGTGCACGCCAATACGGGCGTAACGGACGAGGAGATCTCGGCTTTTGCGGAAGCGGCAAGATGCATGTATCTGCCCTGCAATCCTGAACTGGGCGTGAGTCCGCAGGACGATTCCTTCCTACAAAAGAAGAAGCTGGATTGGCGCAGCCTGTCCAGCGAGGATTTCCCACTGCTGCTGCATTATCATCCGCTGTTCCTGTATCGCCATCAGGTGTGCAAGCAGGCGGATACAGTGCTGGCGCATTTGTTATTCCCGGATACGGCGGATAGGGAAACCATCCGGCGTAGCTATCTGTACTACGATGAAGTGACCACGCACGATTCATCTCTGTCACTTTGCGTGTTTGCCATGATGGCGGCCAGACTGGGAATGCTGGAGCGGGCCAGAGAGGGCTTCGCGGGCACGGCCACGCTGGATTTGCTGGACACACATGGAAATACGCGCGACGGACTGCACACGGCCAGCATGGGAGGCGCTTACCTGACGATGTTGGTCGGCTTCGCAGGCATTCGTGCGGATGCTTCTGGCTTGTATGCCGATCCTGTTCTGCCGGAGGGCTGGGAAGGCTACGAGATCCCATTTGCCTATCAGGGCAGACGCCTCCTCTGTACCATGCATGCGGAGCGTGGCGCGAAGCTGGAACTTCTGGAAGGCGTCGATATGCCCGTCTGCTGGAAAGGAGAATGGATCCAGCTGACCTGTTCATAAGCAGAACGAACAAGATACAGAAACGCCATGTTTCCCATGAGGAAGGAAACATGGCGTTTTGCTGCGCCTGAACCCCTGCGTGTTTTCATTTGATCCAACTGGTGGTATAATGGATGGTGGCAATACCATATGGGCATGGAGGAATCAGCATGCTGAATTTTACCGTGGGGCCAGTGCAGTCCGGTGAAACGGTTCGTCAGATCGGCGCGGAGCAGGTACCGTATTTCCGCACGCCGGAGTTTTCCAGCGTGATGCTGGAAAATGAAAGGCTTGTGAAGCAGTTTGCGCAGGCGGAAGAAGCGGCCCGCGCGGTGTTCCTCACCGGCTCCGGCACGGCGGCCATGGAGGCTGCGGTGATGAATCTGCTGGATGAAAACGACCGCGTGCTGGTAGTGAACGGCGGCAGCTTCGGCGAAAGGTTTGCACAGCTGTGCGAGCTGCACGGCGTGCCGTATGAGCCGATCCGGCTGCCCTTTGGCGCGGCACTGCGGGCCGGACATCTGGCGCCGTATGAAGGCAAGGGCTTTACCGCCCTGCTGGTGAATGTTCACGAGACTTCCAGCGGCGTGCGCTATGATATGGATCTTATCAGCGATTTTTGCCGCCGCAATCATCTGTGGCTGATTGCCGATGCGATCAGCTCCTTTCTGGCGGATGATTGCCCCATGGCGGCATGGGGCGCGGATGCGATGATCGCTGGTTCACAGAAAGCGCTGGCCTGCCCACCGGGCGTGTCGCTCGTGGTGCTGTCCGGGCGCGCTGTGCAGCGCGTGGAAAGCCGCCGCTGCAAGTGCATGTATCTGGACCTGAAAGCGGCGCTGAAAAACGCCGAGCGCGGTCAAACGCCCTTTACCCCTGCAGTGGGCGTGCTGCTGCAGATCCATGCAAGGCTGAAGGACCTGGAGGCCGGCGGAGGCGTGGGGCGCGAGATCGCCCGCACGCATGCGCTGGCGCTGGATTTCCGCAGCCGTATCTGTGAGCTGCCGCTGGAGAACGTTTCCGAAAGCCCGTCCAACGCCGTGACGGCGCTGCATCCGCTGCAGGGGTCGGCCTATGAGGTGTTCACCCGCCTCAAGGATGAATACGGCATCTGGGTCTGCCCCAATGGCGGCGAAATGGCCAGCCGTGTGTTTCGCGTGGGGCACATTGGCGCGCTGACGGTGCAGGACAATATCACCCTGGTGAACGCGCTTCAGGATCTGCAAAGGCGCGGGCTTTTGTAAAAAATATTGCAATGTGACGCAGCGTTGGGGCTTGCTCGTGACGCTGCGTCATGCGCTATCATCAGCCCCGTAAGGAGGTGAAGGCTATGTCGCAATACACAACGGGCGAGATCGCAAAGCTGTGCGGCGTGTCGGTGCGCACGGTGCAGTACTACGACGGGCGCAAACTGCTCACGCCCAGCGCCGTGAGCGAGGGCGGGCGCAGGCTGTACGCGCAGGATGATGTGCGCAGACTGCAGGTGATCTGCTTTCTGCGCAGCATGGGGCTGTCGCTGGGCAGCATTGCGGACATACTGGAAGCAGACAACTGCGAAAAGGTGATCACGCTGCTGCTGGATCAGCAGGAGCAAACGCTGAACGAGGAGGTGAAGCAGCGGCAGGAGCAGTTGGCCCACATCCGTCGGCTGCGGCAGGAGATACGGAGCTTTGAGGCGGTGTCCGTTGAACATCTTCACGACATAGCGCATGTGATGGAAAACACAAAGAAACTTCGCAAGGTACATGGAACAATGCTGGCGGTGGGCGTTGGCGTGGATCTGCTGGAGATCGGCGCGCTGCTGCTGTGGGCCCGCACCGGCCAATGGATCCTCTTTGCGGCCGGAATGGCGGTGGCCGTTGCCTTTGTACTGCTGATCCTGCGGTACTATTACCGAAGCGTCGCCTATATTTGTCCGGAATGTCACGCGCTGTTCAAACCGCGCTATCGCCAGTTCTTCTTCGCGCCACACACGCCCAAAACGCGCAAACTTACCTGCACGCAGTGCGGCTCCAACAGCTTTTGCGTAGAGACGGTCGATGAACAGAAAGCGTGAGGAGCAAAACGCTTACTCATCGCTTGGATCAAATTCGTCCCGGTGCGCCATGAAAAAATCAAAATAGGCGCGCATGTTGGGCAGGTTCACCCATCGAGCCACGGCGGGCGGCTGCGCATCCAGATGATAGAGCTTCGCGCCTTTGGTCGCCAGCAGGAACGGCGAATGGGTGGCGATCACGAACTGGCAGCCGAAGAAGCGCGCCGAATCGCTCAGGTGGCGCGCAAGCTCCATCTGCTTTTCGGCTGACAGGCTGTTTTCCGGCTCGTCCAGCAGGTACAGCGCGTTCTCACCGATGGTCTCCACAAAGAACCCCAGCGCGCTTTCGCCGTTGGAGCGTTCGCGCACATTGCTCATCAGCCGGTCGTTGACATAGCGCGACTGCGTGCGGCGGTGGCTGTCCACGAAACGCTTGAGCTCGTCGTAATCCTCCATGCCGCGGAAGCGGTACTGCGCGTATTTGGCGGAGGTATATTCGTCAAACAACGCCTCGCGCTTGGCGTCGATGCCGTCGTTGAGGCAGCGGATATTCAGCAGATAATCAAATACATCATCGCTGGCGATCAGGCGGCCGTTGCGAACGGCCGCTGGGTCGCCGCGTGTTTCTATATCGCACATCTGCAAATAGTCTTCGAAAAAAGCGCTGCGGTTGTAGACGGTGCGGTGCGTCATGCCCAGCTTTTCCGCCAGCAGGTTGAGCAGGGTGCTTTTGCCGCAGCCGTTGCCGCCGCACAGAATGGTGATGGGGTCGAAGGTGAACGGCTCCACGTCCTGCGCCGGAAACAGATCGAACGGATAATAGGAGCCGTAGCAGGTGCGCCGCTGTCCGTTGATGAACAGCTCGCGCTGGGTCAGCGAGGGCAGGGAAAAACGGCTGAGATAGATCATGAACGGACGCCCCCTTTATCGGTGAATGTTTTCATGATAGGGCTTTACCGGGCGAATGTCAATGTGGTATCATGAAAGAAGAAAAAGGAGGAAAATGCATGGAACCGTATATCGTCCTTTCCCATAATCCGCAGATGCAGCACATTGTGGACCTGAAGCCGGATGTGGAATTCGCCTGCCCGGATGGCGAACGGCTGGCGCTGCAGCTGCTCAGGCCGCTTTGGCCGTCTGAAAACGGCCGCGGTTTTCCGTTGGTGGTGTTCATTCAGGGCAGCGCATGGCACAAGCCCAATCAGTTCTGGGAGCTGCCGCAGCTGAGCATGCTGGCGCGCAAGGGCGTGGTGATCGCCAGCGTCACGCACCGTTCCTGCTGCACGGCCAAAGCGCCCGCCTTTTTGCAGGATGTCAAATGCGCGCTGCGTTTCCTGCGCGCGCATGCTGCGGAGTACGATATCGATAAGAGCCGCGTGTGCGCGTGGGGCACGTCCTCCGGCGGCAACACCGCCTTGCTGATGGGGCTGACCGGCGATGATCCCGCATTTGAAACGCAGGACTGGGCGGGCGAATCCACCGCCGTGCAGGCAGTGGTGGACTGCTTCGGCCCCAGCGATCTGGTGGGGCTGCTGGAGGCGCACCGCGCAACGGCTGAGCCGGGCGATGAAAAGCTGTTTGAGGATCTTGCCGGCTGCGCGGTGCTGGATGTGGTGGGCGATCTGACTCCGGAAGGCAAAAGCGCGCTGGAAGCCATCAGCCCCCTGCTGCGCGTGAAGGCCGGCGAAGCGCTGCCGCCCTTCCTGCTGCTGCACGGCGACGCCGACCCTGTGGTGCCATACAGCGACAGCCAGCGGATGTACGAAAAGCTGACCGCCTGCGGCCACGAAGCGCATCTGGTGCGCGTGACGGACGCGCCGCACGAGGGCACTTTCTGGAGCATGGAGCTGCTCGAGATTATTTTTGACTTTATTCTGGACAAGCTCGGATGAGCTTTCACAGAACCATCACCTAATTTTAATGTGGTTTTTAACGCGTTCAAAGCTGGTTTTGGACGCGTTTTCTTTTCTTGCTTTCAAAGATATGCTATAATGAGCATGGAAAAGGCGCTGTGATCCCTTTTCCGACCGCAGTATCTTTTGAAGGAGCCGCTCATGAGCAAAAAAAAGACCAAGCAGAAAAACGGACTGGGCCCGGGGATCCTTGCCTTTGGCGGGGCGTTTGCCCTGTATTCATCCATCTTTCACCCGCACAGCATCGGCGGCTATGTGCTGGCCTTTGCCTTGAGCGTCTTTATCGGCGCCATCATCCGCATCATGGCGCAGGGGCTGGATACCTCTTCCAACCAGAAGACCCCGGAAAGCCTGAAAAAGATGCAGGGCGAAACCGGCAACCCCGAGGTGGATGCGCTGCTGGACAAGGGGCGCGAGATGATCACCGAGATCCGCCGCGAGAACGACCTGATCCCGGATTCCAGCCTGTCCAACAAGCTGGACATTCTGGAAAACCAGTGCGCGGATATTTTCCGCACGGTGTATGACAAGCCGGAAAAAGCCACGCAGATCCGCAAATTTATGGATTACTATCTGCCCACCACCCTGAAAATGGTGAAGGGCTACCGCATGCTGGATGAGCGCGGCGTGACCGGCGAGGAAGCCGTGAAGGCGCGCAAGCGCATCGACGATGCGCTGGGCGTGGTGATCCAGGGCTGCTCCAAGCTGATGGATAAGCTCTATCAGGGCGATGTGCTGGATCTGACCACCGACATCGACGTGCTGGAGCAGATGCTCAAGCGCGACGGCCTGACCGAGAGCGATCTGGAAGCCGCTGCCCAGCAGGCGCGCAACGCCGCGCGCATCAACGAGGCCGCCGACCGCGCCGCCGCAGCCAGACAGCAGGCGGCCAAGCAACCGGCGCAGACCATGCCGCAGTGGCACATTGACGAACGATTCCGCGATGGAGCGCAGGCGCAGGCCAAGCGCCCCGAAGACCAATAACGCTTTTGTGAAAGATAGAGGAGGCAGATTCCATGACGGATCCCAACGCCATTCAGACCCCGGTGCTCACCCTGAACCCCACCTCTGAAGCGCAGGACAAGGCCGTGCTGGAGGAGGCCGCAGCACAGCTGGAAGCGGCATCCGCACCCACGGCCCATAGCGCCGCTGAAGCAGCCGGCCAGGCCGTGGCGCAGATGGACACCACTATGCTGACGGAGGACGAAAAGAAGGCCATTGAAGAATTTGTGGCG
Source organism: uncultured Oscillospiraceae bacterium (assembly GCA_964504385.1). Classification (GTDB taxonomy): domain Bacteria; phylum Bacillota; class Clostridia; order Christensenellales; family Aristaeellaceae; genus Limiplasma. The sequence continues at coordinate 13,598 of CAZDEF010000018.1, read as the reverse complement.
CAGATCGATGTGAACAACACCGACCATGTGCTGCTCTACGGCGCGGAAGCGCAGAAGAAGCTCTCTGATTTTTCCGACAGCGCGCTGGAAGCCGTGCGCACCTGCGACACGGGCGAGGTGGGCGATATGCTCATCAAGCTGGTGGGAGAGATCAAAGGGTTCAACGAAACCGCCGAAAAGCCCAAGGGCATTGCCGGCCTGTTCTGGAACGCCAAGAAGGCCGTCAGCGATATGACCGCCAAGTATGACGAAGTGGAAGCCAATGTGGAGACCATCGCATCCGCGCTGGAAAGCCATCAGGTGCAGCTGCTCAAGGACGTGGCCATGTTCAACCGTCTCTACGACATGAACACCCAGTACTTCAAGGAGCTGACGATGTATATCATCGCTGGTGAAAAGAAGCTGGCCGAAGTGCGCGCCACATTGCTGAAGGAGCTCAAGGACAAGGCGGCCGCCAGCGGCGACGCCATGGACGCGCAGCGCGCCAACGATCTGGCCGCCAACTGCGACCGCTTTGAAAAGAAGCTGCACGACCTGAAGCTGACCCGTCAGGTGGCGCTGCAGATGGCCCCGCAGATTCGCCTGCTGCAAAACAACGACAGCCTGCTGGTGGAGCGCATCCAGAGCACGCTGTCCAACACGCTGCCGCTGTGGAAGAGCCAGATGGTGATCGCTCTGGGCATGCATCGCAGTCAGGAAGCGCTGAAGGCGCAGACCGCCGTTACCGACATGACCAACGAGCTGCTCAAGAAGAATGCTGAAGCGCTGAAGGTGGGCACGATCGAGACCGCCCGCGAGGCCGAGCGCGGCATCATCGATCTGGAAACCCTTGTTTCCACCAACCAGAGCCTGATCGACACCATCAACGAAGTGATGAAGATCCAGGACGAGGGCCGCGCACAGCGCCTGACCGCAGAGCAGCAGATGCTGCAGATGGAAAACGAGCTGAAAAAGAAGCTGCTGGAGCTGCGCCACTAAGCGTCTGAACAGGGAAAGGACTGCAAGAAATCAATGAAATGGAATCTGCCAACATGGCTGTGCGTGATCATTGCGCTGGCACTGGTGGTATTTGGCATGGGATTCGGCACGCGCATGGGCTTTGCGCAGGAGCGCGAAGAAGTGACGCAGCTGCTGGAGCAGGAAAACGGCCTGATGGATGTGTTGGCCTACCGAGCTGCTGACGGCCTCAACCTGTGCGTGGTGGCGGCGCGCCACCTGAGCGCCGCGGACGCTGACCTGACGGAGCTGGAAAGCACGGCGCGCAGGCTGCAGGCCAATGCGCCGCTGGAGACGCGCCGCTCGCTGGATGAACAGATGACGGCGGCTGTGGCTGCGGTGAGTGCAAAGCTGCGCGCCTCCGACAGCTTTCTGCGCAGTCAGCGCGACCAGAAGTATCTGGAGATGCTGACCGCCGACCTGAACAACCTGAAGAGCAGCGCAGCCGTTTCCACCTATAACGCGGCGGCGCAGGCCTACAATGCAAAGCTGGAACAGACCCTTCCGGGGCGGCTGGCCGTGCTGCTGGGCGCGGATGCCTGCGCGCTGTATCAGTGAGGTGAGCGCGATGAAGAAACGATCGTTTTGTCTTTTGATCGCCCTGATGCTGCTTCCCGTGCTGGCGCTTGCCGCGCGCATGCCGGAACAGCGCGGCAGCCTGACCGATGATGCGAATGTGCTGTCCGCGCAAACGGCCGACAATCTGGCCACCTATGCTGAGCGTTTGACGGAAAAAACGGACGTGGCCCTGCATGTGGTCATTGTTCATTTTCTGGATGGACTGGACGCGCAGACCTATGCCAATGAGTTGTTTGAACGCTGGAAGCTGGAGGAGGATGACCTGCTGCTGCTGGGCGCGGCGGGTGAGGACAGCTGCGCCGCTGTGATGGGCAAGGATGTGCAGAAGCTCCTTGGCAAAACCAATGCGGAAAACCTGCTGTTCACCTCGTCGGAGTTCAGCACGCTCTTTGCCGCGCAGCAGTACGACGCCGCCGTTGCGGCCTACTGCACGGCGCTAACTGATCTGGCGCACAAGCAAACGGGCGAAACCGTCCGCATGGACGGCCTGTTCGGCCAGACGGCTTCCAACTCGGTGCAGCAGTACGGCAGCGAGCTGTGGAGCAGCGTGATGCAGTCGATCAGCGAGAGCAGCGAAAGCTACCGCGAGGATCACGAACGGGAGAAGCGTGAGGAAAACGGGCTGACGGCCGGCGGCTGGATCGTGCTGATCGTATTGATCGTGATCATGACCCGGCAGAGCAAGGCGCAGAAGGCCTATAACCGCCGCAGAAGAAGCGGCTGTCTCAGCTGGATCCTCGGGCTGTTTGGTGTGAATCTCCTGATCGATCTCCTGCGCGGCAGAAGACATTGATATGACCCAAAACAACGGCAGCGGGCATCGCCCCCCCTGCCGCAGCTTTTCAAGACTCTCCCGCGGGAGGGTTGGAGGGCCGCAGCCCTCCAAGTGAAATCTGAACCCAGCGACATGCGCGGTGGGTTCAGCAGCCTTGCGCAGCAAGGCTTTCCTTACGCCGTTTGCCGCCCGGCGAGCCGGAGGCGAGTAGGCAAACGGTGCAATTTCTCGGCGGAAAAGATCGCGCAGCGAGCTTTTTCGCCGCTTAGCGGCAGCGGGCATCGCCCCCTGCCGTCCGTTTGTCGAAAGAAGGAATCATATGATTGCGGATTACAAAAGGGGACTTTGGCATGGCTTGCCCATTGCACTGGGCTATGTATCGGTGTCGTTTGCCTTCGGCATTCAGGCGACCTCGCTGGGGCTCACGCCCTTGCAGGCGGTGATGATCTCGTTCTTCAACCTGACCAGCGCGGGGCAGCTGGCTGGGCTGCAGCTGATGGCGGCAGGCGCGCCGCTGGTGGAAATGGCGCTGACGCAGCTGACCATCAACCTGCGCTATGCCCTCATGAGCCTGAGCCTGAGCCAGAAGCTGGACGGCAGCATGACCACCCTGCACCGGCTGCTGCTCAGCTTTGCCAATACCGATGAGGTGTTTGCCGTGGCCTCGCAGCAGCCGGGCAAGGTGGGCAAGTGGTATCTGTACGGCCTGACCAACGGCCCCTTTGTGGGCTGGACGCTGGGCACGCTGCTGGGCGCGCTGGCGGGCGGACTGCTGCCCAAGGCCGTGACGGATGCGCTGGGCATCGCTATTTACGGCATGTTTATCGCCATCATCCTGCCGCCGCTGCGCCAGTATCGCGAGGTGCGCGCAGTGGTGCTTGTGGCGGTGGGCCTGAGCTGCCTGCTTACCCTTGCACCCATGTTTGCGTTCCTGTCTGACGGCTTCCGCATCATCCTGTGCGCGGTGGCAGCGTCGGCAATGGGGGCGTGGCTGATGCCGCGTCCAGCTGCACAGGAACAGGAGAAGGAGGTGCAGGCGTAATGGAATGGCGTGTGTTTCTTCCCCAGCTGCTGGTGATGGCGGGCGTGACCTACCTCATCCGCATGCTGCCGCTGGCGGCGATCCGCGGCAAGGTGAAAAGCGTGTTTCTGCAATCCTTCCTGTATTATGTGCCTTATGCCGTGCTGGGGGCGATGACGTTTCCGGCAGTGTTTTCCGCCACGGGCAGCGTGCCGGCTTCCGCAGCGGGCACCATTGCCGCACTGGTGCTGGGCTGGATGGGCAAAGGCTTGCTGACGGTGGCTGTTGCGGCCAGCGCGGTCGCGTTCATCGCAGGGCTGATTTTCTGACGGAAAGTGAAAGTTGGGTATTGCATTTTGTGGGGAACCGTGGTACAATCATCCTTGCGATTTATGAACCTAAGGAGGTGAAAGAAGTTGCCGAACATCAAGTCTGCAATGAAGCGCGTGAAGGTTACCGAAACCAAGAACCTTCGCAATCGCATCGTCAAGTCCAAGGTGAAGACTGCGATCAAGAAGTTTGAAACGGAGGCCAATGCTGCTCAGTACAGCCTCACCACCTCCGCTATCGATAAGGCCGTTGCCAAGGGCGTTCTGCACAAGAATGCTGCGAACCGCAAGAAGGCTCGCCTGGCCAAGCAAATGGTGAACGCTTAAGTTTCTTAAGCGGTGCCGCCGACCTGCGCGTTGCGTATGTTTCAGCGGCAGGTCGATGAAGTGGAAGAGAAAAGCCGTGTGACATGTTCACACGGCTTTTGCTTTTTTTATAAAAGGATTTTGCTGCGATGATTCAGCTCCATGTTTTGCTTGAGCAGATGGGACATGTCTGAAAAACAGAGGCAGACCGGTACGACGCATTCCCCAGAGGCAGGAAACTGAACAACGGTCACGCCGGTGGGCGTCATAGTGAAGGACGAAAACATGATGTGCAGCGGCACATGCAGCAGCTGCGAAAGCCAGAGCCGTGCAAAGCCGTTGTGGGTGAAGAGCACGATGCGGTCGCTGTTCTCTCGCAGGGCGCGGTAGTGATCGCCTTGGCGGATGTAGCCGTGGCGGGTGAGAAAGGCATCCGACTCCGAGCCGATGCTCCGGCTGTAATCCTCGATCTGGGTGTCGCGCAACCCGTCGCACTGAAACGCATCCTGAAAACCAAGGTCGAGATTGCTGCCGGTGCGGAAAACTTCCGGTGGGAGCGTGATGAGAAAGCGGCGCTTTCCATCCGGAAAATGCGTGTAGCCTTCATCGCCGATCTCCTGCAGCCATGGCAGGATCTCGCACTGCATGCCAAGCGCTTTGCACAGGGGCTCCGCCGTTTGAACGGCACGCCCCATGGGGGAAGAATAGATGTGCGTGATCGGCTGGGTGAAGCGGGATACCAGCGCCTCAGCCTGCCGCTGGCCCAGCCCGGTCAAACGATCGTGCTGATAGTCGGGATCTCCGTGACGGACGATATAGAGCAGCATGGGGGTCAATCCTTTCTCTGCTTGATGGCCTTTGCCCAGTCTCCGGGCGGAATGCCGTGCTTGCGCTTGAAGGCTTTGTAGAAGGTGGCGGCGTTCAGATACCCGACCCTCTGGGCAACATCGCGCACAGGAATGGCCGTTTCCAGCAGCAGCGTTTCGGCCTCGCTGATGCGCAGCTTTTCCAGAAAGACGGATAGATTCATTCCCACGTTCATTTTGAAGAAGCGCGACATGCCGGTTTCGGACATTGAAAAATGCTCCGCGATCGCTGACAGCGACAGGGAAGGATCAGCGTAGTGCTCGTACAGATAGCACTGCAGCTCCTGCGCCAATTCGTTGGCGCTGTTTTCATGCTTGTTGTTGATGAGCTCTGCGGCATACAGCGCGGCCTTCTTGAACAGCGCGATGTTCTCGGCAAAGGAGCTGGCATCCCGTTCGATGGTGATGGAGGACAAAGTCTTCCCCAAGTCGATGCTTTGCCCCAAACGGATGAAAACGCCGGAAAGGTCATAGAAGAACTGGGCCGGCAGCAAGATGTTCCGCTGCCCTTCTTCGCCGGAGCCGTGCAGCGTTTCCGCCAGATGATCGATCAGATCGCAGGCTGCATCGCCATTGCCGCTGCTGATCAGGTTGTACAGCTTGTCCAGCTCCTGATAGGCGATCTGATAGTGATAATGGCTGTAATCATTCGACTGATAATAGCAGATGCCTGCGTTGCGCCACATGACGGCTTCGTTCAGCGAATGAAGCGCCTCATTGTAAGACAGGCTCACGTTGCTCAGACCGCGCACGACGCTGCCAACGCCGATGGCATATTCGGCCTGCGGATCGAGACGCTGCAGGGCTTCCAACAGCTGGCGCATCCGATCGCGCAGGTTGGCTTCATCGGCAGACAGGACCAGCGTGTATTGGCCCGCGACTAAAATGTGGATGTGAGCGCAAGGGAACTGCTGCTGAACGGTCTGCTTCACGGCGGATGCGTTGGAATCCTGAAGATAGCGCAGGGACGAGATGCTGCCGATGACGGCGCACAGATATGGTCTGTTTCGTTCTGCTTCTGGAATGCTGTGCAGGATATCCTGCTCTGCCGGCGACAGGTACTGGCCCTGCAGAAGCCGCATCATCAGGCTGGCCTGAACCAGCGGCTGCAGCGCGTCTACCTGCATTTGGATTTTGTGGTGATCGCGCGAAAGCCGGGTCCATTCCGTTTCGAACTGCTTGATGCCTGCCGCTGGACCGCTCTCGGCCGTTTGCGGCAGGACGCTGGACAGGCGCTGAAGCGGACGCACCCAATGCAGACAGACCAGCAGGAAGAGAGCGCCTGTCAGCAAAAGCACCACGACCAGCTGCAGCCGCAAAGCGCGGGTGAGCTGCAAAACGGGCTGATAAAGAACGCTGTCGCTGACGGCGATGCACGCGGTCAATCCCATATTGCTGATGGGGATCAGGAAATAGGTGTTGCCGGTCGGCTTGTGATAGGCCACGCGGTCGTTGAAATCCAATTCCGGAAACTCCGGGATCTCGTCGAAAACCACGTTGTTGCCGCTGAAAAGGCGGATGCGGTTGTCCTCTGATGTAATGTAGAACATGCTGTTCTTGAGCGCGGTCGTGCTGATGAACAGCAGCGTATAGCCGCTGCTTTCGCGGCTGATGGCAGGCGGTTTGCGGACGTAGAAAAAGGTCTCCTCGGAGCGGCCGGGAAGATACTGATATTCCAACAGCGCGCTTGGCGTGAAGGCGAACGTATAAGCATTGTTGGCGTTTTGCTTGACCAAGGTGGCAAATTGATCGGCTGTCTGATCCTGATAGGAAAACAGCTCATTCTGACAGTCGCTTTGAAAATCGTGCGAAGAAAAGCTTGATGTGCACACAAAGGAAGTATCAGCATCAAAATAGACGCCCATTTCATAAAACAGGCTGTCGTGATGAAAATAATTGTTCAATACAGACTGAAACTTCTTGAAAGATGCAAAATCATAGGGCGTAGAAAGCCCTTTTTTCAGGCTGCCCAGATAAACAAAATCATTCTGATCCTGATAGGAAGAGATCAACTCGACATTCATCCGAAAACGTTCGCCGATGCTGTCGGCGCTCTGCTGCGCAAAAGCCTTCGTTTTTTCCAGCAGCTGGTTGCGATACTCGGAAACGGACTGATGATACACATATGCAAACGCAGCGCTGAAGATCGACACGGCGATCAGCGTAACAGCGCAGACGATCAAAAAAGGACGGGCATAACGGATGCGATTCGTTACTTTCACAGTACAACCTCTTTGTTCACACAAATTCTCATGCTTCAAATGATAGCACACGCGCGTTCGAACGGTCAACCGAAAGACGGCCGTCACGCCCGTTTTTGCAAGAAACAACAGCCACGCAAAAAAAGAAACGCGCTGAAAATGTGCAAATCAGCAAAAAACAGCACACTTTGTTGCATCTTATTCTTTACGGATCCCGCTTTTCACGGCAGAATGAGGGCACAACAAAAGAAAGAGGGGAACAACGCATGCAGTCATCAACACGGAAAACTCTATGGAACAAACTGCTGCGGATCTGGCCGTTGTATGTGCTACTGCTACCGGGCCTTGTCTATCTGCTGATCTTCTGCTACGGGCCCATGTACGGTGCGATCATCGCTTTCAAGGATTACAGCATCGCCAAAGGCATTCTGGGCAGCCCGTTCGTGGGGCTGAAGTGGTTTGTCAAGTTTGTCACTTCCTATAATTTCACCACCCTTGTGGCAAACACGCTTCGCGTTTCGCTCTACAGCTTGGTCGTGAATTCCATCATTCGCGTGGTGCTGTCGCTGTCGATCAACACGCTTCGCCAGCAGCGCTTGAAGCAGTGCATTCAAACCATTACCTATTTGCCGCATTTCATCTCCACCGTGGTTATGGTCGGTATCCTGATCCGCTTCTTCAACCCGTCCTTCGGCGCGATCTCTAAACTGATCCAGCTGTTTGGCGGAACGGATCGCGACCTGATGGGCATTGCCAAGGCTGTGCCGCACATTTATGTGTGGTCGGGCGTGTGGCAGAATGCCGGCTGGAGCACGATCCTGTTTATTTCGGCGCTGACCGCTGTGGACGTGCAGCTGCACGAGGCGGCCATCGTGGATGGCGCAACGATCATGCAGCGCATCTTCCATATCGACCTGCCCACGCTGATCCCCACCATCGTGATCTGCCTGATCCTGGATTGCGGCAACATTATGAATGTAGGCCATACAAAGATGCTGCTGATGCAGAACAACCTGAACAAATCCACGACGGAGATCATTTCCACTTATGTGTACAACATCGGCATGACGTCCGCATCGCCGAAGTACTCCTATGCAACCGCCATTGGTCTGATCAACTCCGTCGTCAACTTTGTGCTGGTGGTGTTGGTCAATGGCATTTGCCGTAGGCTGAACGAAACCTCCCTGTGGTAAGAAAGGAGTGCGCATCGAAATGTCGGTCATCCGAAAGAAGAGCCATATCCGACTTTCCACGTCGGAGCGTGTGTTTTACATCGTCAACGCATCGCTGCTGGTGCTGTTTGGCATCCTGTGCCTGTATCCGCTGCTGTGCATGCTGTCGTCTTCGATCTCAACGCCGGATGCGGTGGGCCGCGGGATCGTGACATGGTACCCCATCGGTTTCAGTCTGGAAGGATACAAACTGGTTTTGACGGATCAGAAGCTGATGAGAGGTTTCCTCAATTCGATTTTCTATACAGTTGCGGGAACAGCGCTCAATGTCTTCTTTACGCTGATCACTGCTTATGCGCTGTCGCGCAAGGAGCTGATCGGCCGCAAATTCATCAATTTCCTGTTCTCGTTTACGATGTGGTTCAGCGGCGGCATCATTCCGCTGTACCTGCTGGTTCGTGCCATGCATATGACCAATACGGTGTGGGCCATGCTCGTGCCGAACCTGATCGGCGTGTGGTACATGATGGTGTGCCGCACCAATATTGCCAACACCATTCCGGAAGAACTCTTTGAATCCGCCTCGCTGGACGGATGCGGGTACTTCCGCTACCTCTGTTCGATCCTGCTGCCGCTGTCCAAGGCCATCATCGCCGTGCTGGCGCTGTGGTATGCGATCGACCATTGGAACGGTTACTTCAATGCGTTGATCTTCATTGTCGATAAGAAACTGTGGCCCTTGTCGCTGTACCTGCGCTCCTATCTGGTGCTTCAGGAAGCGGTGGACGCCGAGGAAGTGGCCGGTGCGGTCAGCGTCTTTGGTGTGACCGATCTGATGAAAAACGCACTGATTGTGCTGTCCTGTCTGCCGCTGTGGCTGCTCTATCCGTTCATTCAGAAGTTCATGGTCAAGGGCATCATGGTCGGCAGTGTAAAGGGTTAATGAGTTTGATACTGCCCCAAAAGGGCAGTCAAAATAGAAGGAGGCATTCCACCATGAAACGACTACTGGCGTTACTACTGGCACTCACCATGCTGCTGTCCCTGACGGCGGCCGCCGCTGAACCGGGACAGTTCCCTGTTTCGGACGAGCGGATCACCCTGCGCGTTGCTCTTCCTGTGAGCGAGCGCGTGACGGATATCAACACCAACCAGCTGACCCTCTACATTGAAGAAATGGCGAACGTCGATCTGGAATTCGTCGAGCTGTCTTCCAATGATGCTGCGATGCAGATCAACCTGATGATGACCGAGAGCGAACTGCCCGATGCGATCCTGGGCTATTCTTTCTCCTATGATCAGCTGTGCAGCATGGCGGACGCCGGACAGATCATTCCGCTGGACGATCTGATCAGCACCCACGGCTGCTATGTCAATCAGTTCGTGGAGACCTGGAAGGCCAAGACGGGCATCAACCCGATGACCTATGCCACCTACGATGGCCATGTCTATTCCCTGCCTTCCGGCGGCGGCTCGATCACCAATGCCTACGGCGGCTACTATATGCGCTTGCAAACGCAGTTTCTGGATGCGCTGAACATGGAGATGCCGCGTACGCTGGACGAGTTCTATCAGTTCCTGTGCGGCGTTCGTGACAACGACGTGAACGGCAACGGCGACCCGAATGACGAGATCCCGCTGAGCAGCTGCATCGGCGGCAGCAGCGTAGATGATACTTGGCTGCCCACCCTGCTGCGTTCCATCGGCAACGCCTACCAGTACACCGACACCCTGTTCTTCCTGAATGTGGTGGACGGCAAGGTCAACTTCATCGCAGACAATGAGCTGTTCAAGGAGACGGTGCTGTTCATCAAGAAACTGGTGGATGAAGACCTGCTGGATCCTGCCGCCTTCACGCAGGACAGCAGCGTGCTGGGCACGGCCTTTGCCGCAGAAGGCACGCAGTTTGGCGTGATCGCCACGGGTTATAACAAGAGTTTCCTTGATAAAAAGTCGGATGAATACTACACCCGCCGCGTGATGCCCAACCTGGAAGGCCCCTATGGCTACAAGGCGACGATGTACAAGAACGAGTATATCCAGACGGCGATGGTCATTACCCGCGACTGCAAGAATCCCGATGCGCTCTTCAAGATCATGGACTGGTTCCTGTCGGATGAAGCGGCTGTGATGTTCCGCTACGGCTTTGAAGGCGAGCAGTGGGAAAAGGCTCCCGAAGGCGCCATGGGCAACGACGGCGAGCAGGCATGGTATCAGCTGCTGACGGGCGAAGTGTGGTCGGAGCCGAACCAGAATGTCATCTGGCGAAATGAACTGATGAACTATGCCATCGCGAAGAACCATGTGGCTTCCAACGATGCTACGCTCAAGTATTCTCCCAGCGCGGATATCGTGGAATGGAACCTGATCGGGGAACTGAACTACGAGTGGCTGCCGCAGCTGAACCTGGACAAGGAACTGGCCGGAGAACTGGAAGAGCTCCGCAGCGCTTTGCAGGATCATGTGATGCAGAACTTCTCGCTCTTTGCTTTGGGCTATCGCTCAATGGATGAGTGGGATCAGTATGTGAACGAACTGCACAGCATCGGCAGCGAGCGCTATACCGAGATCGCTCAGATCGGTTACGACCAGCTGAGCAAGTAAACGGTTCATCTGCACTTAAAGAAGCCCTCCCGAACGCTCTGCGTTCGGGAGGGCTTCTTCGATTTGCCTGAGAAAATTCCAAGGCAGGGGGACTCAGGTCTCTTCAAAATCCTCTTCGATTTCCGGCATGTTCTGGCATACATACAGGTAGGCGTCCTCGCCGTTGTCCTCGTAGTAGCGCTTGCGCACGCCCAGCTCAATGAAGCCGAGCTTTTTGTACATGGTCTGTGCGATGAGATTGCTCTTGCGCACCTCCAGCGTCATGTACTGCACGCCCATGTTGGCGGCGTACTGCATCAGCGCGCGTGTGACGGCCGAGCCGATGCCGCGGCCGCGGGCGGATCCTTCTACGGCGATGTTGGTGATGTGCCCTTCGTCAAAGACCAGCCATGCGCCCGCATAGCCGAGGATCTTTCCATCCTCTTCGGCCACGATGTAGCGGGCGCATTTGTTGGTGGTCATTTCGTCCACAAAGCTCTGATAGCTCCATGGCGTGTGGAAGGTCTTCAGCTCGATGGCGTGCACCTGCGGCACGTCCTCCAGCGTCATGCGGCGGCAAAGAAAGCTCATGCGTTGCCTCCCAGTTTGCGGGCGCGTTCGCGTTCGGCCTGCGGCGCGCGCAGATAGACGGGCATCAGGGTGAGGTAATCTACCGCTGCACCGCTGTGTTCTGCCGCCAGAAGCGCCACGGAGGCCGGACGCAGATAGCTCATGTGCGCGGGCGGAAATACGGCGCGTTCGCCCAGCGCTTCCTCAATGGCCTTGCGGTAGGGCTTCACCCCATCGCCAACGAAGCACAGCGGTCGTTCTCCCGCTGCCTCCAGCGCCTTTTCGATGAATACAGACAGCTTTTCGGCCATGTTGGGCAGCTGGCGCACCGGCGGCATGCCGGGCAGAAAAGCTGCTCCGTACACCTGCTGGGCGCGCGCGTCCTGAATGGGGCACAGTAGCGCATCCGTCATGCACATGCCTGCGGCCAGCGCCTCCAGCGCGTCCACGCCCACGCAGGGCTTGCCCGCGCCATGCGCCATGCCCTTCACGGCGCTCACGCCGATGCGCACACCGGTGAAGGAGCCCGGGCCGGTCACACAGGCATACAGGTCGATCTCGCTCACGTCCAGCCCGGCGCGCCCCAAGGCTTCTTCCACCATGGGCATCAGGTTGACGGAGTGAGTGAGACGGTTGACGGCTGCGCCTTCGTAGGCGATCTCTCCGCTGCGCAATACGGCAACGCCCGCTACCGGGCCGGAGGTATCGATGGCAAGAATATTCATAGGGATCCGTTCCTTTCGTCAGCAACCATGGCGGCTGTCAGCGCCGCTTCATCCAGCGGCCGGAAATCCCCCACGGGGGTGAAGGTGATGCGGCGGCTGTCATCCCCTGTGGGACACAGCTCTACTTCAAGGTAGCTTTCCGGCACAGCTTCCTGCGCGCGGCTGGGCCATTCGATGACGGCCACGCCGCCGTTTTGCAGGTATTCGTCCATGGACAGCTCGTACAGCTCTTCCGGATTGCTCAAACGGTACCAGTCGAAGTGATACAGCGGCAGTCTGCCGGAATCATACACCTGAAGAATGGTGAAGGTGGGGCTGGTCACATAGCCGGTCACGCCGAGCCCGCGCGCAAGGCCACGGGTGAATTCGCTCTTTCCGGCGCCCATGTCGCCCAGCATCACCAGCACGTCGTCGGCCTGCAGCTGCGCGGCCAACGCGCGCCCGATGCGCTGCGTCTGCGCAATGCTGTGAGATTCAAACGTCAAAGTTTATTTCGCCTCCGTGCGGCTCCTTTTGCGGCCGTGCAGAATGGGGGAGAGGGGTTTGTAGATCAGACCGGTCACCACGCTGATGACCGTCCACTTGAGCACATTGAACGGCACGGTGATGAGCAGTACAAACTTCCACACGCTGTCCACCGCGGGGACGATGGCCTGTCCCATGCTTACGATCGCCTCCACCGGCATTCCGTAGGCGGTGCCGTAGAAGGGGATCATCAGGTACATATTGGTGAGCGCGCCCACAACGGTGGCCGCGACCGCGCCTGCCACCATGCCGATGATCGCGCCCTTGCGGCTCCTTGCCTTGCGGTACACCAGCGCGGCGGGCAGCATCATGGCAAAGCCCATGATGAAATCCGCCAGCTCGCCTACCCCCTGCGAGGAGGAGTGCAGCAGCCCCAGCAGCGCCTTCACCAGCAGGATCATGGCGCCGGGCACCGGCCCCATGGCAAAGGCGCCCAGTAGCACGGGCAGACTGCTCAGATCCAGCTTGTAGAACAGCACGACCGGGATCTCGATCATGAACAGCACGGCGGCGATGGCGGCAAGGATGGCAACGGTGCACAGGTCGCGGGTGGAAAGCATGGAGCGGCGTTTTTGGGTAGTCATGATCAGATAGCCTCCTTAGTCAAGTAAAATTGCCCCTGATGGCTCATCGTGCATCAGGGGCAATCACGTACTTACTGAAGAGACCGCGACTGCTCTTCTCACATCCGGACTTTGGCCTTTCGCAAGAAAGACCGATCACCGTCGGTTCCGGAATCGCACCGGATCGGGGAACGAAGCCGTTCCTTCGCGGACTATACCGCCGGTAGGGAGTTTCACCCTGCCCCGAAGAAGCCATCTGTATGGGTTTCCGAGTGCATGGTAGCATGTGTATGCCGGATTGTCAAGCCATTATTCCTTCTTTTTTTCACCGGCTTTGTACGGGTGTCAAACATCGGTAACATAAAGAGCCAAGCAGGAAGTCAAGGG
>CAZDEF010000017.1:0-39280 GCA_964504385.1 uncultured Oscillospiraceae bacterium | reverse complement strand
ATACTCCAGCATCCGTTGACGATCGTACGCTTCTTGGGTTATCCTGTCCATGCAGCGAGCCTCCTTCGTGGTTGGGGTGTGACAAACTCATTTTACCACTTGGCTCTCTGTTTTCTATTCCTTTTTTGTTACCTATGTATTGTACCTCAACAAAGAAAAAACAAATTTTTTTCAAAATGGCTTGCAATTTTCAAAAAACGGTGTTATAATATCTAAGAACTCAAGGGGAGCATATGCGGTAGTAGCTCAGTGGTAGAGTGCCACCTTGCCAAGGTGGATGTCGCGAGTCCGAATCTCGTCTACCGCTCCACTTCAACGCACTTGTCAAATGACAAGTGCGTTTTTTGTATAGACAGCGCGGCAACAAAACGGTATAATGTGACCATTAGCCTTTTATGCAACGGAGGAAATCGTAAATGCCTGCTTATACAATCGGGATCGATTATGGTTCTCTCAGCGGTCGGGCGGTGCTGGTGGATGTGGCCGACGGAAGGGAGATCGCGTCCGCGCAGTTGGATTATCCCCATGCCATCATGGATCGGCAGCTGCCGGATGGCACGAAGCTGGGAAGCGGCTGGGCGCTGCAGCACCCGCAGGATTATCTGGATGTGCTGGACGCCACGATCCCTCCGCTGGTGAAGGCAGTGGACCCGGAGGATATCATCGGCATCGGGCTGGACTGCACGTCGGCCACAGTGATGCCGGTGGATGCCGATGGCACGCCGCTGTGCTTCAAACCGGAGTATCAGAGCCGTCCGCATACCTATGTCATGATGTGGAAGCATCATGCGGGACAGGCGCAGGCGCACCGCATGACGGAAACCGCCATCCGCCGCGGTGAGCCGTGGCTGGATCGCTATGGCGGAAAGGTAAACTCTGAGTGGTTTTTTCCAAAACTGCTGGAGATCATGGAGGAAGCGCCGGATGTTTATCATGAGATGGCGCATTATGTGGAGGCTGTGGACTGGCTGGTGTGGCAGCTCACAGGCAGACAGACGCGCAGCGCGGGATGCTTGGGTTACAAGTCCTTCTATACGGATCGTTTTCCGGAAAAGGCTTTTTTGGCAGAGCTGAATCCGGCCTTTGCGAATGTGGTGGAGGAGAAGGTCTCCGGCCCGATCCTGCCGCTGGGTGCGTGTGCAGGACATCTCACTGAAAAAGCGGCGGCACGCTACGGACTGAAAGCGGGCATTCCGGTGGCGACCGGCAACATTGACGCGCATGTGTGCCTGCCTGCGGTGGGCATTGACGGGCCGGGAAAGCTGTTGGCCATTGTCGGCACGTCCACCTGTCACATCGTGATGGGGGAAAAGACTGTGCCGGTGCCCGGCATGAGCGGCGTGATGCAGGGCGGCGTGCTGCCCGGCTACGCGGCATACGAAGCGGGACAAAGCTGTGTTGGCGATCATTTCCATTGGTTCGAACGCACTTGTGTGAACGCCGCCGTCCGCGAGGAGGCGGAAAGCCGCGGCTTGCCGGTGCAGGTGTTGCTTACCGAAAAGGCGGCGCAGCTTCGTCCGGGCGAGAGCGGATTGCTTGCGCTGGACTGGTGGAATGGCAACCGCAGCATTCTGGCTGATGCAGATCTGACCGGTATGATGCTGGGCATGACACTGCAAACGCGGCCGGAGGAGATCTACCGTGCGCTGATCGAAGCCACTGCTTATGGCGCACGCGTCATTCTGGAAGCGTACCGCGAAAACGGCGTGCCGGTGAATGCCTTCTATGCAAGCGGCGGCGTGGCGCAGAAAAACGCGCTGGCCATGCAGATTTATGCTGATGTGCTGAACATGCCCGTGCATATTGCCAACGCGGCGCAGGGGCCCGCCATGGGCAGCGCCATCTTTGCCGCCGTGGCCGCAGGCGTATATCCCGATGCAGCGTGCGCGGCGCGTGCAATGGGCGGCGTGAAGAATGCGGCCTATATGCCCATTGCGGAAAATGCGGCAGTATATGAGCAGCTTTATCAGGAATACAAGCGGCTGCATGACTATTTTGGTCGTGGCGAAAATGATGTGATGAAGCGTTTGAAGGAAATTGCTTCTCATGCCAAAGACAATGAAAACTGATCATTGTACTACTGCAAATAGTAAAGAAACGACAGGGAGCCGCCATGCTTTTGAACGAACGCGTGGTGGCTCCCTGTCGTTGTCGGTCAAAAAACTGATGAAATAAACTTTTTCTTATTTTTATCTAAATTCCATCTTTTTGTTGCACAATTGTAAAAAATGCGTTATAATTCATTCCGTCAAAATTTCAGATGTGTGGCATTTGAAGGGAGAAATGTGATCTATGGGTAAGAAGCTGCTAGCATATCTCGTCTGCATGACGCTTCTGTTTGCGTCGACGGCGTTTGCCGATTCGACCACTACGGGACGGCAGCTGGTTCGTGCCAGTCAGCCCACTGCTTACAGAGTGGGGGAAGATGGGTTTGAATTGAGCAAGACGCTGGAACCCACAGAATGGGAAAACCTGTTCAAGATCAAACTGAAGGTCCGTACCCAGAAGACGATATCGGAATTGGTGTATGGCAACACGGCCATTGTGTTTGTGCTGGATATTTCCAACACAATGAACTCTGTGTATGGTGAAGGAAGCGGAAGCGCAGATGCTTCTGGCGAAACGCGCATTGCATCCGCCAAAAAGGCCGCACAGGCTTTTGCTGCCAAGTTCCTTGGCGAGCAGTACGACGAGCTGGGCGTGGAACGTCAGCTTGGCGTTGTGACCTTCAATTCTAATGCCAGCGCCGTCATCCCTCTGCAGACGAAAGAGGCGCTCAGCGCGAAGGGCAGCAACTATGTGCACGATACCATTGAAGCCATCGTGGCGCCGGCCGGCAGTGACCGCTATACCAACATCGAAGGCGGCCTGCGGCTGGCGCATAATATGCTGGATCAGTCCAGCGCGATGTTCAAGCACATTATCCTGCTCACGGATGGCTTTCCCACCACTTATGCGGACACGAGCAAGGATATGACCAGCCTGACAGGTATCACCGGCTATCCCACGGAGGGAAATGTTGAGAATCGTTTCCGAAACCGCAAGCTGAACCTGCCCTGCTCCTATGGTACGGACTACAGTGACGAAGGCGCGACTCGCGCCCAGACCGAGGCGGCATCCATCCGCAGCAGCGGCATCTATGTGCACACTGTGGGCGTAGATATTGGCAGCCAGAGCATTCAGACGTATCTGGAAAAGCATGCCGGCCGGAACTATTCCACGGTCGACTGCTATGCTGACGGCGAGTACGTCATCGGCAGCGCAAGTGAGGTTGCCGCTTATCGTAACTGGCTGGCCAAAAACATCAGCGGCCAAGGCACCACTTCGGCGTATATCGGTCAGTATGCCAGCTGCGACGATGCTTCGTCGCTTGTGGGTATCTATGACGATATGTTCAAAACCATCCGCGAAGTGTGCACTGAGGGGACGGAGGGCCTGTGGGTGGCGAACGACCCGATGGGCGATCTGATCGAGTTCCGCGGACTTGCGCAGGAGTCCTCGACGGTCACGGAAACCAAGGATGGCTTTACTTGGAACATCCTGAAGACGGAACCGGTTGTCACCACTGTAGATGGCGTAACGTACTATGACTACGAGGTCGAGTACTATGTGCGCCTGACCAATGAGGACGGCAGCTTCGTTGAGAACGCGGACTATCCCACCAACGAAGAAACGTATTTCTATTACCGTGTGGTGGAAACGAAGGACGGCAAGGAAACCTTCTCCGAAACCCGCAAGGCGAAGTTTGATGTGCCTGAGGTGAAAGGCTACCTGAGCGAACTGGAATTCAACAAGAAGGATGGCACGACGGGTGCGGGCATCGCTGGTGTAGGCTTCACCCTCACGCACGATGCAGCAAACTGCTCCATCTGCCAGCATATCGAAGCGACCACCCGCGATATGGGCGATACGCAGATCGGCCCGTTCTATGCCGAATCCGATGCCAATGGCAAGGTAACGTTCAGCAATCTGCCTTCCGGCCATGAGTATGTGCTGCAGGAGACCAAGACGCCCGCAAACTATCAGCCCAATGATACGAAGTACGAACTGTCCATCAATTACGACGTGATCAGCGAAAACGGCTTCAACTGGGATGATCTGGCCAACCTGAAGTACAATTCCCTGACGGTGCGCAAGGAAATCGAAGCAGAAAGCGGCTGGAAAGACCCCAACTTTGCGCCTACCTTTACGGTGCAGCTGCAGAAACTGAACGAAAGCAGCGGCCAGTATGAGCTGGTGGAGGAGGTAACGATCAAGGCGGACGAGTCCCATACCTTCAACAACCTGCTGAACGGTACCTACCGCATTGTGGAAAAGGATCCGGCTTCCACTCCCAGCGATGGATGGACCTATCAGGAAGGCGTTATCTACATCAAGGTGGATGATGGCGCGGAGAGCGTTGGCAATACCGTCACGCTCAAGGGCGGCAATGCTGCCAGCGCACGCATCGTCAACAGCTATGAGTACAAGCCCAACACGGTCAGCCTGACTGCCTACAAGCAGTGGAACGATGACAACGACCGCGATGGTGTGCGCCCGCAGAGCGTGCGGTTTGCCCTGCTGGTGGATGGCGTGCTCTTGTCGCAGGACGCCATCAAGGATGTGACGGTGCAGGTGAACAGCAACCTTTATTCTGTGCAGTTCTCCTACGATGGCCGCCGAGGCACGCCTTCCATTGTGGAGGTGGGCTATACCGACCGCTCCGGCCAGTATCATGCCTTCGGCACGTTTGACGAGAACGGGCGCTATGTGCCTTCTACGGATAAACCCTTTGGCGATCTGGACTATGCCATCACCTATACCACCGATGCCAACGGCAACCTGATGGTCGTCAATACGCATGAGCCGGAGACCGTCAGCGTCCGCGTGTGGAAGACGTGGGATCATGTGAGCGAAAACAACATGCGGCCGGTCACCATCCGTTTGTATGCCGACGGTGTGGAGGTCAACCGTGTGGTGCTGGACGGCAGCGAGAACTGGTATCACACGTTCACGCAGACAGCAAGCGGTCAGCCCCTGTACAAGTACGCCAACGGACGCGAGATCGTCTATCATGTGTCAGAGGACGAGCTGGGCGCAGGGTATGCAAGCGGTATCCAGCAGATGCCGGACGATCCCTACGGCTGGCTGGTGGTGAATACGTACCACGAGCTGCCCAAGACTGGCGACAACACGCAGCTGGGCCTGCTGGCCATGCTGATGATGCTGTCCCTCGGTGGCATGGTGATGCTGAGCCGTAAGCGCAGAACCACCAAGTAAACCATATGTAAGCGGCTTCCCGAACACCCTGCGATGGGGCATTCGGGAAGCCGCTTTTGATTTTGCGCAAAACGCATTTCAAATAGAGGCATCAGTTGTTTTTTGGTGCATGATTGTGATATACTTTAAGTTATTCATTCTATACCCATTCCGCTTTGCATGCATTTGCTGCGTGCGGTGCGGTTGTAAGGAGGAAACCTGTATGGCGAATACGGAAGCTCAGTTGATGCTGGGCAACGAGGCGGTTGCGCGCGGCGCGTGGGAAGCAGGGCTGCGTGTGGCTGTCAGCTATCCCGGCACCCCCAGTACTGAGGTGACGGAGTTTTTGTCCAAGTATCCGGAGATCAACTGCCAGTGGGCATCCAATGAAAAGGTAGCGTCCGAGGTGGCGTTTGGCGCAGCCATGGCGGGTGGCCGTTCCATCACCTGCATGAAGCATGTGGGTGTAAACGTAGCGGCCGATCCCATTTTTACGGCAGCCTACACGGGCGTGAACGCCGGTATGGTGATCGTCTGCGCGGATGACCCTGCCATGCATTCAAGCCAGAACGAGCAGGACAGCCGCTATTATGCCCGCGCTGCCCATATTCCCATGCTGGAGCCTGCGGACAGTCAGGAGTGCAAGGAATATACCAAGCTGGCCTTTGACATGGCGGAGCAGCTTGATTCGCCCGTTTTTGTGCGCCTTACCACGCGCATTGCCCACCAGCGCAGCGCCGTGACGCTGGGAGAACGCGCAGATGTGCCGCTGCGCGATTACCAGAAAAACGCCATGAAATATGTCATGATGCCGGCCATGGCCCGCAAGCGTCATCCTGTGGTGGAAGAACGCGAAAAAGTGCTGGCGAAGCAGGCAAATGCCATGGAGATCAACCGCATGGAAATGCGCGATCCTGCTGTGGGTATCATCACCAGCGGCGCATGCTATCAGTATGTGCGCGATGCAATGCCTCAGGCCAGCACGCTGAAGCTGGGTTTGGTGTATCCACTGCCCATGGCGCTGATCGCGGATTTCGCTGCCAAGGTGGATCGGCTGATCCTCATTGAAGAATTGGAAGGGCTGATCGAAAAGGACATCAAGGCCGCCGGAATTGCCTGCGAAGGGAAAAACCTGACGGGCATTCAGGGCGAGCTGAGCGTGGAGAAGCTGCGCTGCGTGCTTTGCGGTGCAGCCATGCCCGAAGAGGCCGACGCGGGATTGCCGGCCCGTCCGCCGGTGCTGTGTCCCGGCTGCCCGCACCGCGGCGTGTTTTACAGCATCAACCGTCTGGGCCTGAACGTGATGGGCGATATCGGCTGCTACACGCTGGCGGCGCTGGCCCCTCTGTCCGCCATGGATGCTTGCCTTTGCATGGGCGCAAGCATCGGCATGGCTGGCGGCGCGGAGCGTGCGCAGGGCAAGGATTTCTCCCGCCACACGGTGGCTGTGCTGGGCGACAGCACCTTCATTCACAGCGGCATTCCTTCGCTGATCGACGCAGTGTACAATCAGGAAACCATCACTGTCATCATTCTGGACAACCGCATCACCGGCATGACCGGTCATCAGCAGAACCCGGCCAGCGGTAAGGACATCCACAACCAGCCTGCACCGCAGCTCAATATTGAAAAGCTGGTGGAAAGCTGCGGCGTGAAGGACATCGCCATTGTGGATCCGTTCGACCTGAAGGCGACGGAAGAGGCGCTCAAGCAGGCTGTGGCTCGCGAAGAAGTGAGCGTGATCATCGCCCGCCGCCCCTGCGCGCTGCTGGACAAAACGCCCAAGACGCCCTATGTGATCGATGGCTGCAAGGGCTGCGGCGCTTGCATGAAGCTCAGCTGCCCGGCTATTGAGCGCCATGGCAAGCAAGTGGTGATCAATCCCGCGCTGTGCAACGGCTGCGGTATGTGCGCACAGGTGTGTCCCTTCAAAGCCATCAAGTGCGGTAAGGAGGCCTGAGGATGAACGCAAAGTTTGATCTGGTCATCGTTGGCGTGGGCGGTCAGGGTACGTTGCTGGCCAGCAAGATTTTGGGCAGACTGGCCCTGAAGACTGGCTGCGGTGTAAAGGTGAGCGAGGTCCACGGCATGAGCCAGCGCGGCGGCAGCGTCATCACCCATGTGCGTGTGGGAGAAGAAGTGTATTCGCCGATCGTGGCAGCGGGCGAGGCGGACTATCTGCTGAGCTTTGAACAGCTGGAGGCGGCGCGCGCAGCGTCCTTCCTGAAAAAAGGCGGCGTGTCCATCGTCAACACACAGGTGATCTGGCCCATGCCTGTGATCACCGGTGCGATGCAGTACCCGGAAAAACCGCTGGATGTGCTGGAAGGCCGCACGGTGGAATGTGCTGATGCACTGGCCATCGCGGTGGAATGCGGCAGCCAGAAGGCGCTGAATCTGGTGCTGCTGGGTATGCTCAGCCGCCATCTTCCCTTCGCGAAAGAGGCTTGGGACGAGGCCATCTCCGCCTGTGTGCCTGCCAAGACGCTGGCTACCAATCTGGCAGCATTTGAGCGCGGACGTGCGCTGCATGCAGCTGAACGTTGAGAACAGCTATGTTTTGTGGTATCATAAAGTGAAGGATTCGAGGCGACTGGGATGCTCAGGCAAAACCTTGTGCGGATCGATCTGAATGCCATCCGCGATAACTACCAGCTTTTGAAGGAAAGCCTGCCCGCACATGTGCAGGTCATGGCAGTCGTGAAAGCCAACGCCTACGGCCACGGCATGCTGGAATGTGCACGGGCGCTGCAGGATATCGGCGCGGCGCACTTCGCAGTGGCCATTCCGGAAGAAGGGATCGAGCTGCGCCAGGGCGGTGTGACAGGGGAGCTCCTTGTGCTTGGCGCCGCCACGCCCCGCTCCGCGCAGGAGGCCATCCGCTATGAGCTGACGCAGACGGTGTTTACGCCGGAAATGGTGGAGCTGCTGGATCAGCAGGCCGCTCATCAGGGGAAGGATGCGTTGGTGCATGTGAAACTGGATACCGGCATGAACCGTATCGGTCTGCGTACCTGTGAGGAAGCACAGGCGCTGGCGCGTGCGCTGCAGAAAGCCGATCATGTGAAGGCGACAGGCGTATACACGCATTTTGCCGACGCGGATAATGCTGAAAGCCCGGAAGCGCTGAATACGTTTTCCCTGCAGCAGCTGGAGCGCTTCCGCAAGCTCCGGAGCTACTTTGATGTTCCAGCCCATGCGGCCAATAGCGCTGCGAGTCTGATCGCGCCGGAAGCCAACTTTGACATGGTGCGGCAGGGCATCTCGCTGTACGGCTATCCGCCTGTCCCCACGGCGCTTCCCTTCCGTCCTGCACTGTCGTGGACGACGGAGGTGGTGCATGTGAAAAGCATCGCCAAGGGAGAGCCCATTGGCTATGGCCGCAGCTATACCGCGCCGCGTGATATGCGTGTGGCGACGGTGACGGTCGGTTACGGCGACGGCTATCATCGCGCCTGCTCCAACTGTGGACGAATGCTGATCCGCGGCCAGTACGCGCCCATTGTGGGCCGCGTGTGCATGGATCAGACCATGGTAGACGTGACGGACATTCCGGAATGCTGCGTGGGCGATGAGGTGGTTCTCATCGGCCGTCAAGGGCAGAACGGTATCACCGCAGAAGATGTGGCGCAATGGGCGCAGACCATTTCCTACGAAGTGCTGCTGGCTGTCACGCCGCGGGTGCCGCGGGAATACTCGGGTCTTTCGGAAGAAAAAGAATAATCCCTGATTGATCCAGGGAAACTAAGGAAGGAAACCAGGATGCAGAAAAAAGGAAACTCCCAAAAGCCGGTTGAAGTGGTGCGCAAGCCGATCGTTCCCGGCTCGTGGCACGGCAAGGATGCGTGGAAGCTCGCCTTCAAACGGGTGCTCAGTGTGATCGCGATCAGCTTTATTTATCTGCTGGCCGGCGCATTCTTGAGCTTTGACAACCTGTGGGCCAGACTGCTGATCTCCGTGCTGATCGTTTTTATGGTCACCTACTACCAGTTCGCCAGCGGGATCACGCAGGGACAGAGCGACGCCACCTATGGCGAGATACTCTACAATCGCCGCGAAAATGGCCACGAAGTTTCGCAGTCGGATGCGGACCGCAGCTTTCATCGCTTCAAGGGCCTCTTTGCCGTGGCGGTGGGTTGCCTGCCCTTCTTGCTGTTCACTGCCGTTTTTGCCTGCATGACTCAGCCTACGTCATATCAGCTGGGCGCGCTGCCCACTTGGACCAGCAGCATGATGTCGCAGACGGAGTTCGGCACGGCGCTGGCGTATTACAACAATCAGCCCGGCATCGCTGCGCTGGATGTGATGCGCATCATCGACCGCGCCATGATCATGCCGTTCATCAATGTGGCGACCGGTATCGGCGCTGATGCTGCGCTGCTGGCGGAACGGCTCAGCCCGCTGTTCGTGCTGATCGCTCCGCTTGGCTACGGCTTGGGCTATATGCAGGGACTGAACGCGCGTGCGCGGATCAACACCGGCATCAAGATGGGCGATGACAAAAAGAAGCGCCGCGAACGCAAAAAGCGCAAGCAGCGTCAGCGCGCCAAATCGCCCGAACGACTGATCTGATATGCATATCATCGCAGGGCAGAGACGCGGCGCACAGCTGTTTGCGCCCAAGGGCATGGATACTCGGCCGACACAGGCCAAGGTGAAGGAATCCCTGTTTAACATCATTCAGGCCTATGTGTGCGATGCGTGCGTGCTGGATCTGTTTGCCGGCAGCGGCAGCCTTGCGCTGGAGGCGTTGAGTCGCGGCGCAGAATGGGCCGTGATGGTGGATCAGGATCGCGAAGCGGCGCAGTGCATTCGCCGCAATGTAGAAAAGCTGCGTTTTGAACAGTGTGCGCAGCTGCTGCGCTGCGATTGGCGGCAGGCAGTGAGTCAGCTGAGCACGTCCGGCAAAAAGTTTGATCTGGTGTTTCTGGATCCGCCTTATCGAATGACGGAACTGAACGAGTGCTGCGCGGCACTGGCAGAGGCACACCTGCTTGCACAGGACGCCATGCTGGTGCTGGAGCACCGCACAGATGCGGCGGTGCTGCCGGATGAACGGTTCGAGTTGTTCAAGGAGCGTACCTATGCCGATACGCAGATCCATTTCTATTTGTATGCAGGCAGGACGGAAGGAGCGTGAGGACGTGGGGGAGAAGCGCTGTGTCTATCCCGGCAGCTTTGATCCGGTGACGAACGGTCATCTGGATATTATCGAACGTGCCGCCTCGCTCTTTGATGAGGTGACGGTGGCCATTCTTCACAATCCCGCGAAAGTCGGGCGCTTTTCAGTGGAAAAGCGTATGGCGATGCTGGAAAAAACCTGCGCACATCTGCCGAATGTGCGGATTGACTGCTTTGACGGACTGCTGGTGGAGTATATGCGCCAAAACGGTGCGCGCGTCATAATACGCGGCCTGCGCGGTGGCACGGACTTTGACAGCGAGTCCCGCATGGCACAGCTGAATCGCCAGCTCGCCCCGGAGGTGGACACGTTGTTCCTGATGTCCTCCCCCGGTGAGGAAGCCGTCAGTTCCAGCGTTGTGCGTGAGATCGCCCTTTTTGGCGGCGATATCACGTCCTTTGTGCCGTCGTGCATTGTGCAGGATGTGCGGCAGGCGTTTGAATGCAAACCATAAGGAGGAGTATCAACGTGCAGCAGGATGCTATTTCCGCTTTCCGTAAAAACCTGAGCGATCTGGAGGAAACGATCGTTTCCTCCAAGCGCGTTCCCCTGAGCAACATGTGCATGGTGGATCGCGAACGTGCGCTGAATATTCTGGACAGCATTGTGTCGGACATCCCCACAGTGTTCGCTGAATGCGAAGGCGTGGTGCAGAATCAGATCAGCATTATTTCCGAAGCCAATGAACGTGCGGAGCAGACCAAGCAGAACGCCGCCACCCGCGCCAATCAGTTTGTGGCGGAGGCGAAGAGTCAGGCCCAGCAGATCGTAACGCAGGCCCAGCAGCAGGCGCAGGAGCTGCTGCAAAAAGCGCAGCAGCAGGTGAACGGAATGGTGCGCGATGCGCAGGAGCAGTGCGCCAAAATGCGCGCTGATGCGGAGAACCGCGCCCGCCAGCTGATCAGCGAGCAGGAGATCACCGCGCGCGCCAATATGGCGGCAGAGGAACTGCGGCAGTCTACGCAGGAGGAGATCGAAAAGCTGTACACGGATGTGTATCAGCATATCGATGAGGTGCTGGTGCAGCTGGATCGTTCCATCAGTGAAAAGCTGACCGATATCCGTCTGACCCGTCAGCAGATCGACCAGAGCCTGTCCATCCGCTAAAGAAAAGCATAGTTAAAGGCAGCCGCTCCATGCGTTCATCACGCGTATGGAGCGACTGCCTTTTTAGCAGGGGATTTATCTTGGTTGGGTTCGCTGCATTTGCAGCCGGTGATCCACATGCTCGCGCAAGAGCTGGTAGCCCACCGAGGTGAGCGGGATGAAGAGCAGCATGCCCAGAATCCCCATCAGCCCTTCGCCGAGCACCACTGCGAACAGCACCCAGATGGAGGGCAGGCCGATGGCGTTGCCCATTACCCGCGGATATACCAGATTGCCTTCCAACTGCTGCACGATCAGGAACACCGCCACAAACGCCAGTGCCTGCATCGGATCGCTGACAAGGATGAGGAACGCTCCTACGATGCAGCCCATCCATGCGCCTACCACCGGGATCAGCGCTGTTACGGCGATGAAGACGCTGATGAGCAGCACATAGGGCATGCGCAGAATGGACAGTACAATGAAGAACATGCCGCCCAGAATGAGCGCTTCCAGACATTGCCCGGTGATGAAGCTGGCGAATGTACGCTTGCTTACCGAAGCCACATGCAGGATCCTCTCTCTCTGTTCCGGCTTCAGATAAGCCTGCATCAGGCGCTTCACTTGAGAAGCGAGCCGTTCCTTGCCCAGCAAAAAGTAGATGATGAACATGAACGTGAAGAATACGCCGAGAATGTTGGAATAAACGGTGCCGATCAGGTTTCCGGAGAAAGCTACGCCCTTGACGGCCAGATCCAGCACTTTTTCCAAATAGGCGTTCAGTTCACCGCCGGTGGGGAGAACCAGCTTGCTGTCCAGCCAATCGCCCAACTGGAATTCAAACTGTGCAAGCCATGCGTCCAGCTTCTGTGCGGCCACGGGAATGGCGCGCACAAGCGTTTCCACTGTGGCGATCAGCTCCGGTATCACCAGCAGCATCACCAGATAGATGACCAGCAATAGCAGCACCAGCACCAGAACCAGCGCCAGCGGCCGCTTCAGCTTTGCAGTGACCGGTGAACGGTCGAAGCCTTTCAGCAGCTTGCGCTCGAAAAAGCTCATGGGTACATTGAGCACAAAAGCCAGCGCTGCGCCCAGAACGAAGGGCGAAAGGATCAGCCATAGCTTCTGCATAAAAGCTGCTGCCTGCGCGATGTGGCTGAATACGAACCATACAGCCAGCAGCGCGATGCCCAGCAGCAGAACATCCCGGAATTTCTTTCGTTCCACGTTGCATCCTCCCATGCCGAAAACGGTACAAGCATAGCATACCACAGTTGGAGGCGGCCGCCGCTTTCGACATGCAAAGTTTACACTCCGGACATAAACGCATATTACAGCAGGATGCAGATCATGCCGCCGTTGCCTTCGTTGATGATGCGCGAAAGGGTTTCCTGCACCTTTTCCTGTGCGTCGGCGGGCATGCGCATGAGCTTGTTGCTCAGCCCTTCGCGCACCAGCTCGTGCAGACTTTTGCCGAAAAAGTTGGTGTTCCAGATGCTCTGCGGATCGTTCTGAAACTCTTCCAGCAGGTATTTGACCAGTTCTTCGGATTGCTTTTCTGTGCCGACAACGGGCGAGACCTCTGTTTCGATATCCACGCGGATCAGGTGCAGCGAGGGCGCGTTGGCTTTCAGCCTTACGCCGAAACGGCTGCCCTGCTGTACGATCTGAGGCTCCTGCAGGGTCAGCTCGTTCATCGAGGGCGTGACCAGCCCGTAGCCGGTTTCGCGCACGCTGCGCAGCGCATCCGCCACATGGTCATATTCCGCCTTGGCGGCCACCAGTTCCTTCATCAGTCGGAGCAAATGCGCATCGCCCAGGATCTCCGTGCCGCATTCTTCGCCCAGTACACGGTTGAACAATCCTTCCTTGAGCGGCAGCGCGTAGTTGAGCCGGCCCTGCCCCAGCTCGATGCCGTTGCCGGTCAGCCCGTCCGAATAGGGCGATTGGGCGAAGGCTTGTGCAAACAGCGTATGATCGCGCATGCGGCTCACCTGCTCGGCGCCGGTACGCACCTGCGACAGCACATGCTGGATCAGCCAGTGGTTCTCATCCAGCGCATTCAGCCACCCCGGCACGGAAATGCGGATCTCCCGTAGGGGAAACTGGTACAGCACCTGCTCAAACACATCCAGAATATCGGATAGTTCCATTTCCCGCGCGTTGAGCGCCATGACGGGAACAGCGTAGCGCTGGTTGAGTTTGTCTTTCAGCGCCTGCGTGTTGGCTGCTTCGGGCTCCTTGGAATTGAGTACCACCACAAAGGGTTTTCCCAGTTCTTTGAGCTCCTTTACCACGCGTTCCTCTGCCTGCGCATAGCTGTCGCGCGGCAGGTCGGCTACCGTCCCATCAGTGGTCACGACCAGGCCGATGGTCGCATGGTCGGCGATCACCTTGCGCGTGCCGATCTCCGCCGCCTGCTCAAAGGGAATGTCGTGGTCGAACCATGGCGTGTGTACCATCCGCGATGCACCGTCCTCCTCGGTACCCAAAGCGCCGTCCACCAGATAGCCCACACTGTCCACCATTCGCACGCGTACGCTTGCCTGATCGTCCAGCGAAATGGTGACGGCTTCGCCGGGGACAAATTTGGGCTGGGTGGTCATGATGGTGCGGCCGCTGCCGGACTGGGGCAGCTCGTCGGCGATGCGCTCGCGCCGCGGGCCGTCTGGCATGTGATCCAGCACCAGCTTTTCCATCATGCGGCTGATGAAGGTGCTCTTGCCGGTTCGCACGGGGCCCACCACGCCGATGTACACGTCACCGTCCGTGCGCTGCGCGATGTCCTGATACAGATCAAACGTTCCTTCCATCCGGATATACCCTCCTTGCTTTCGCTTGTCAAACCATATGCAGATGACGCTTTTTGTATCACATTGAAAAAAAGAATGAAAAAAAGCGCGCGATGCGTTATACTAATGTAGCAACTATCATAGACAGGAGGAATACCTGTGATGAATCTGCCGGAGGAAGTGCGTAAGGCGGCCGATGCGCTTGTGGCGGCCATCGAACGCACAGACAGTTACGCCGAATATGCGGCGCTGAAGGAAACAGTGATGGCTGATGAAGTGAACCGCCGCCTGCTGGAGAGGCTCAGCCGGGCGCAGAGCGCGCTGCAGATGGCAGCACTGGCCGGAAGCGAGCCGCGCGAAGAAGATACGGCTGAGTTTGAAAAGCTGAGCACGCTGCTGTATCAGAGCCCTGAGATCACCGATTATCTGCTGGCACAGATGAAGGTGCAGCAGATGGTGGCGCAGACCATGCAGCGCGTTACTGAGGGTGCGGGCATCAGCATCGAGATCAAAGAAGCATAAGGAGGAGTCCCATGCGTCAAAGACGCGATTTTGACCGCGAGTACGATCATGAAACCCTGCGCGACGAGCGCAAGTACGGCTTCTACTGGTACAGCGGCCTGTGGCGCATATTGCGCCCGCTGCTGGTGTTTGCAGCGGCGCTGCTGCTGGTATTCGGTGTGGTGGCCAGCCTGTGGCAATCCGTGGAGGAACACTTTTTAACGCCTGTGGATTCTGCGGATGAAACGGAGATCGCCTTTTCTGTTGAGAATGGCAACAGCCTGACCCGTGTGGCCAACAATCTGGAAAAGCAGGAACTGATCAAAAACAGCACTGTGTTCAAGTATTACTGCGACTTTGCCGGGCTGGGCCAGAAGATCCAAGCGGGCGACTACCTGATCAAGCGCAGCATGGATATGTTCGAAATTGCCGATCTGCTTACCACGGGCGATGGCCAGCCCATCACCACGGATATCACCATTATTCCCGGCACCACGGTGGAAACCATTGCGGCCGATCTCAAGAACAAAGGCATTCTCAGCGATGAGAGTGAATTCCTGAGCATATGCAAGACCGGTGAAGGCGTGCAGGATTACTATTTCCTGGCAGATCTGCTTCAGTCACGCGATGTGAGCAGCCGCAAATATCTGTTGGAGGGGTATCTGTCTCCTAACACTTATGAGATCTATACAGACGCTACCGCCCTGTCCATCATCAAGAAGCTGCTTTCCCAGATGGACAAGGTATTCACGCCCGATTGGCAGACTCGCGCCCAAGAGCTGGACATGAGCATGGATGAGGTGCTCACGCTGGCTTCGATGATTGAGAAGGAAGCCAAGAAAGCAGACTTTGCCAAGGTGTCTTCCGTGTTCCATAACCGCCTGAAAAAGGGCATGAAGCTGCAAAGCGACCCCACCATTCACTATGTGACCGGCGAACGGCGCATGAGTCTGCGTTCCAGCGATCTGGCAGTGGATTCTCCCTATAATACTTACAGGATCACCGGTCTGCCAGCAGGCCCCATTTGCAATCCATCGCCGGAGGCCATCAATGCGGCGCTGTATCCGGATGAAAGCTATGTGGCGGAAGAATATCTGTACTTCTGCAGCACGGATCCGTCCACCGGCACGCTGCACTTCAGCCGCACGCTGAAGGAACATGAGCGGGCTGTGGCAATCTATGCGCCCTTGTGGCAGGCTTATGATGCGGAGCGTGGATTGTGATGAACAACGCACAAAAGATGGAACTGCTGGCGCCGGTAGGCGGTATGGAGCAGCTGAAAGCGGCTGTCCGCTTTGGCGCGGACGCGGTATATGGCGGCATGAAGAGCTACGGCCTGCGGGCCTTTGCCGGCAATTTTGACCCGGCGCAGCTCCGCGAGGCGGTTAGTTTGGCGCATGCGCGGCATGTGAAATTCTATGTCACCATGAACATTCTGCCCACAGATGCGGACATGGCGGGCTTTCTGGAGGCGGCGAAGGACGCGCTGCAGGCAGGGGTGGATGCGGCCATCGTCAGCGATGTGGGCGCGGCGCTGATGCTGCACGAGCAGCTGCCGTCTTTGCCCATCCATATCAGCACACAGGCCAATGTGCTCAACAGCCGCACGGCCGAGCACTTTCACCGGGCAATGGGGGCGGAGCGGATCGTCCTGTCCCGCGAACTGTCCATGGCGGATATCGCCGCCATGCGCAGCGAGCTCCCGGATACGCTGGAGCTGGAAGCCTTTGTTCATGGCGCTATGTGCGTGGCCTACAGCGGCCGTTGCCTGCTCAGCAATGCGCTGACGGGCCGCAGCGGGAATCGCGGCGCATGTGCGCAGCCTTGCCGCTGGCAGTATCACTTGGTGGAAGAAAAACGCCCCGGTGAATACATGCCTGTGTGCGAAGACGAACACGGAACCTATCTGTATTCCGCTTACGATCTGTGTATGCTTCCGCATCTGCATGAACTGAAAAAGGCAGGAATTGCCAGCTTGAAGATCGAAGGACGCATGAAAACGGCGTATTATGTAGCTACTGTTGTTTCTGCATACCGCCGTGCGCTGGATCTGCTGGAAGGAGAAGGGGAGAAAGCCTTCCTTGCTGTTGTGCCGGATCTGATGCAGGAGCTGGGCAAAGCCAGCCACCGGGCCAGCAACACCGGTTTCTATTACGGTGCGCCTCAGCCAGCGGCAGGTGCGGAGGGATTCTCGCAGAGCATGGAGTATGTGGGAGATTTCATTGCGCCGCGTAATGAAAAGGGCGAAGCGCTCATCCGGCTGAAAAACCGCTTCTATGTGGGCGATGAGCTGGAAGCGCTTACGCCGGATGGCCCCAAGCGCTTTGTGGTGGAACGCATCACGCTGGCTGAGACCGGAGAAGCCGTACAGACAGTCTCCGTGGCCGGAACGCTGCTGCGCGTGCCAGTCCCCTTCCAAGTGGATGATGGCGATCTTTTGCGTGGCCCAAACCGCAATCATCGCTGAATTTCAAGTCTGTTCACACTTTTCCCCTTGTACTTTCGTTCGCGATTTGTTATAATCAGCATGCTGACTTTTTGGAAAGGGGATTCCCAACAATGACCGTTTTGAACGAAATGCTTCTGGCTCTGACCGAGGGTGCTGCTGACGCTGGCGTAGACGCCGCTGCCGATGCTGCCGCCGCCACGGCTACCGCTGGCGTTGGCGAAATAATCGGCATGCTGTTCCCGCTGATCCTGATGTTCGTGATCTTCTACTTCATGCTGATCCGTCCGCAGAAGAAGAAGGACAAGAAAGTGAAGGAGATGCTGGCTGCGCTGAAGCATGGCGACCGCATCTGCACCATCGGCGGCATCTACGGCACCATTACCGGTATCAAGGATGACACCATTGAGCTGGCTGTGAGCAACGAAAACACCAAGCTGATCGTGGCGCGCTGGGCGATCCGTAATGTGGAAGAAGTGTCCATCGAGAACGACAGCGAAGTGCTGAACTAAGCTCGAACAAGCGTTCATAAAGACCTCCCTCTTTCGCATATGCTATAAGCAAAGCGAAAGAGGGAGGTCTTTTGTGATGTCTGTTACATACCAGACGCCGGGCGCGAACCGCCCCCATACGCGCCGCCGCGCCAGAAGGCGGCAGAGCAGCCTGTGGGTTCAGCTGCTGCGCGGACTGCTGTGCGCCGTTGCTGCAACGCTTGTCTGCGTGCTGCTCTTTGCACTGCTGATGCAGTGGCTCAAGCCATCCGACAGTGCGATCCGCATTGTGAACCAGCTGATCAAGCTGGGCGCGATCTTTGCTGGGGTCAAGGTGATGCTGGGCAGGGAGCGCGAACGGGGACTTGTGAAAGGCGCGCTGCTGGGGCTGTGCTACATGGGGATCGGCGTGGCGCTGTATGCGCTGCTGTCCGGCCAGCAGCTGCCGTTTACCGCGTATCTGAGCGATATCGCCATGGGCGTGGCCGGGGGCGGCATCTGCGGAGCGATCCTGTCCGGCATGAAATGAACATGGAAAAGCCGCTGACAAGCATCCACAAAGTGCATGTCAGCGGCTTTATACCGCCATCGGTGACAGCGGTCTCCACAGGTCTCCACAAAAAAGATTACTTGTTCACGCTGTCCTTCAGGGCCTTGCCAGCCTTGAAAACAGGAGCCTTGGAAGCTTCAATCTCGATCTGCTCGCCGGTGCGGGGGTTGCGGGCCACGCGAGCGGGACGATTGCGGACTTCGAAGCCGCCGAAACCAACGATCTGCACCTTGTCACCCTCGGCCAGAGCTTCGGTGATCACTTCGGTCAGCGCGGCGATCGCCTTTTCGGCGTCCTTCTTGGTGAAACCGGTCTTCTTAACGATGGCGGCAGTCAATTCAGCTTTGTTCATAATGTACATTACCTCCTTAAGATGATCCGCGCGGCGCACGGATGATGTCGGGTGCATCGTGAGGAAAGCGCACAGGGCTGGAAGAAACCCAAAACCCTTTACTCATCACGTTTTCCCGCATTCCAGTATACATCCATTTCCGATAATGTCAAGTCCTCAAGGCTTTTTCCCGCTTTTTTTATAGCGTTTTCCATATTGCGGAAACGGTTGATGAATTTGTTGGTCGCGTTGAAAAGCGCGATGTCCGCATCCTTGCCGCAGAGGCGGCTCACATTCACCGCTGCAAAGAGGAGATCCCCCAGTTCTTCCTCGGGATCTGTCCCGTCCAGCAGGTTCTCCTTCACTTCATCGGCTTCTTCGTACACCTTTGCCAATGCGTCCAGCGCGGTATCAAAGTCGAAGCCGACCTTGTGCGCTTTGTGCTGCACCTTATGGGCGCGCAGCAGTGTGGACAGGCCGGTGGATACGTTCTCCATGGCCTGCGTGTGGGTGGTGATCCCGCGCTGGGAGCGCTTGAGCGCCTCCCAGTTGTTGAGCACGTCTTCAGAGGTTTCGGCATGCACCTGCCCGAAAACGTGGGTATGACGTTCGATCATTTTGTAGGCAATGGCGCTGGTCACATCCTGAATGTTGAAATCGCCATGCTCGCTGGCAATCTGCGCATGCAGCGCTACTTGCAGCAGCACGTCGCCCAGTTCATCGTACATGTGGTCGGTATCGCCATCGCGCACGGCCTGAATGTACTCATAGCATTCTTCCAGCAGATCCTTGAGCAGGCTTTCGTGCGTTTGTTCGCGATCCCATGGGCAGCCGTCCGGAGCGCGGAGCCGTGCGACCACATGCATCAAATCGTCCATGTCAAAGCGCGTGCGGGCAAGCAGATCTACCCCGGGCACAAACAGAGCGGTGAGATGATCGTATTTCTTCTGACGATCCAGCTCGTACAGCGGGATGGTTTTGCTTTTGAGTTCGCCGGTTTCCTCATCGCCGCTGATGAACACAACGTCCATTTCTTCCGGCATCAGCCCCATTAGCTTGAGCTTGCAGTCGCCTGCGGCTTCGCGGGTGTGCATCTCCATCAGCAGCAGGTCTTCCTCCGGCGAAACGCGCGCGTTCAGAAAGGCGGCAGCCGTGTACAGCCGCACCGAATCCTGGTGCTTTTCGATCATGCTCAGGCAGCGGTCGGCGTGGCTCACACCGGGCAGCACATTTACCTTTGCGCCGCGCGGCTTGAACTGCTGAACGGCGGCAACGGTCGTATCGAAGCTTGCATCGCTCACGGCATAGCACACAGGCTGCGTGCGGCACATGGAAAACAGCTTTTCTGCGGCGGCCTTGTTGAATGCATCAAAATCCTCGCATTCGTCATACAGGGCATCCAGCGTTTCATAGGCGATGGGCTGACTGTCCAGATAGTTTTTCATGGGATGGCGGCCTGTGCGCAGCACCACGCGCTGCGCCTGCTGCAGGACACGCTCCACGCCCTTGGTCAGGTATTCCTCCGCACCCGTCCCCAGCGTTACGACAGTTAACAGTTCCATGGCTCATTCTCCCTTCTTTGGTGAGCTATTGCGGTGAAAACGGCGCAGAATGGGGGAAAGATCCTCCCGATCCACTGCACCGGTCAGCAGGGCAAAACCGGCATAGGCCGCCACGCCGATCAGAACCTGAATCAGCGTCCATACGCCGTGTGCAGGCAGCAGACGCATGCTGACAAATAGCACCGCAGCCATTCCTGCCGTGGCCAGCGCAGGCCGACCAGCCACATTCCACACATCCGGCTTCATACCGGTATAGCGGTGTACATAGTACAGATTGGGCAGCATGCTTAATGTGTAGCAGGTGATGGACGCAATGGGCGCGCCATAGATGTTCACACCCGGCATACCGATGAGTGTGTAGTTGAGAAAGACCTTGGCTGCCACACCGACCATGAGCGTGTACATGGGAATGCGCTGCTTGCGAAGCCCCTGCAGGATGCCGCTGGTGGATTGCACCACGGTGAACAGCACGATGGTCAGACTGGATAGGCTGAGCAGATTCGCCGTCACGTTCAGGGCCTCGGGCGTGTTGAAATGGTAGATCAGATCCAGCAGCTGGCGGCTGAGCATACTCATGCCGATAGAGCAGGGCAGACCGACCACGAAGGACAGCTTCAGCCCAAGGCTGCTCTGCCGCCGCATCTGTTTGCCGTCGCCCTTGGCCATAGCGCCCGAAATGGAGGGAACCAAACTCATGGAGATGGCGGTTGCCAAGGCGGTGGGCACATTGATCAGCGTAAGCACATAGCCCGAATAGCGGCCGTACAATCCCAATGCTTCAGTGCGTTCGATGTCGGCGTCCATCAGCCGGTTGAGTAGCAGCCCTGAATCGATGAAGCCCGCGATAGGCACGATGCATGCGCCCAACGTGATGGGAATGCTCAAATTCAGCAGCTGCTTGAGCAACGTCTTGGCTGCGATAGGCTCTTCCTGCACGTTTTGCGGCAGACGATCAAAGGCGGGCTTCTTGCGGCGGTAGGTGGCGATCATGAACAGCAGCGCCGCGCCTTCGGCTATGCTGGTGCCCAGCAGCACACCGGCTGCCGCATAGGCTACGCTCACCTTCATGCCAAAGTAAGCCAGAGGGAGCGCCACAAAGACCTTGCCTACCTGCTCGATCAACTGGCTGATGGCGGTGGGCACCATGTTTTGCTGCCCCTGCATGAAGCCGCGCAGCGCGCTCATGATGCACACCAGCAGCAGTGCGGGCGCAATGGCGACGAAACCGGGCTGCGTGCTTACATCGCCGGAGCGCACGGCCAGCGATGGGCTCATCACGATCATCAGGATCATGAACAGGAAACCCAGTGTTGCCAGCATCCACAGCGCAATGCTGAAGATGCGTTTGGCGTTGCGCGGATCATCCTTGGCCAGTGAAAAGCTGACCATGCGGCTGATGGCTACCGGCAGGCCGGCCGAAGAAATGGTAAGCAGCATATTATAGGTGGGAAATACCAGCTGATAGGTCCCCATGCCTTCGTCGCCAATGAGCCAAGCCAAGGGAATGCGGTACAGCGCGCCTACGATTTTGCAGATCAATCCAACAATGCTAAGCACCGTCATGCCGCTGACGATCGATTTTTGTGTATTGCTCAATGAAAATGCCTCCATCAGGATGAGGATGACGCCGCAAAGAAAAAGCGGCTTTCATTATTATAATCCGATTTGCCAGCATTATCAAGCCGAGGACATTGCCGAGCCTTCGGCTGGTCTTTATGTAAAAAATACGAACGATATTTTCGGAATACAAAAATAAGTTCCGAAATAATGCTGATTTTTTGTAAAAAGCTCTTTTCATTGACCGTGATTTGTGGTAAAACAGTAGGGGAGATTCATTCTGACTTTGTAAAAGGCGGAGGCAAATGAAAATGATCAAGCTGTACGAAGGCAAGACCAAGGACGTTTATCAGCTGGATAATGGCAACGTGATGCTCAAGTTTAAGGATGACTGCACCGGCAAGGACGGCGTGTTTGACCCGGGTGAAAACAGCGTCGGTTTGACCATTGAGGGAATTGGCCGTGCCAATCTGGAAACCTCGGTGTACTATTTTGAGCTGCTCAAAGCTGCCGGTGTGAAAACCCATTATGTGTCCGCCGATCTGGATGAGTGCACCATGGAGGTGCTGCCCGCCAAGGTCTTTGGCAAGGGGCTGGAAGTGATCTGCCGTCTGGTGGCTACCGGCAGCTTCATCCGCCGCTACGGCGCCTATATCGCCAATGGCACCAAGCTGGAAGGCGGCTATGTGGAGTGTACCTTTAAGGATGATGCGAAGGGCGATCCGTTGGTTACCTCCGAAGGCTTGGCAGCGCTGGGCGTGATGAGCCAGCAGCTGTTCGACAGCATGAAGGAGCAGACGCTGAAGATCACCAAGGTCGTGGCTGATGATCTGGCCCAAAAGGGCTTGGAGCTGTGGGACATCAAGTTTGAGTTTGGCTACAACAATGGCGAGGTGATCCTGATCGACGAAATCGCCAGCGGCAATATGCGCGTGTATCGAGATGGCAAGATCGTCGAGCCCATGGAACTGACGAAGCTGATTCTGGCCAAGTAACTACATCAACTCATTCCCCGTTTTCGCAAAAGCGAGAGCGGGGAGTTTTTTTATTCCGCTCCGTATTTGCAGTTGACATACGGAACTAAACTGTATATACTGTATATGTTTAACATATACAGTTGTGGAGGTGATGATTTGAACCTTTGGATCGATAACAAGAGTGATCTGCCGATCTATGAGCAGATCTGCACGCAGATGAAAAGCCAGATCACAAGCGGCGCGCTGCAGCCGGACGAGGCGCTGCCGTCGATCCGAAATCTGGCGAAGGACCTGAAAATCAGCGTGATCACGACCAAACGGGCCTATGAAGTGCTGGAGGAAAGCGGCTATATCTACACGATCCCGGCTAAGGGCTGCTTTGTTTCTCCTGTCAATGCCGAGCTGCTTCGGGAAGAAAACCTGAAACAGATCGAAGCGCACATGCAGGAAATCGTGCGTTTGGCCGCAGCCTGTCGGCTGAACCGTGAGGATATCATCGAAATGCTGAATATTTATCTGGAGGCGTAGCATGAACGCATTGGAAATCACAGATCTAAGCAAGAAATATCATGGGTTTCAGCTGGATCACCTCAGCCTGACGCTGCCAAGCGGCTGCGTGATGGGCCTGATTGGCGAAAATGGGGCTGGAAAAAGCACCACCATCAAGCTGATCTTGGATATGATCCGCAAGGACAGCGGCTCCATTCAGGTGCTGGGCCGTGATCACCATCAGCACGCCTGTTCTCTGCGGGAAGAAATGGGCGTTGTGCTGGATGAGATCGGTCTGCCCGAATGCCTGACAGCAAAACAGATCGCCCAGATCATGCGCCACACCTTCCGCCAGTGGGAGGACGCGACCTATGAAAAACTGCTGCATCGGCTGCAAATTCCAGAAGGAAAAACCTTCCGGGAATATTCCCGCGGCATGAAGATGAAAATGGGCATTGCCATTGCGCTGTCGCATCGGCCCAAGCTGCTGTTGCTGGATGAGGCCACCAGCGGACTGGATCCAGTGGTGCGGGATGATGTGCTGGATCTGTTTTACGACTTTACCCGGGATGAATCGCATTCCATCCTTATCTCTTCGCACATCGTCAGCGATTTGGAAAAACTGTGTGACTATATTGCTTTCCTTCATCAGGGCCAGCTACTGCTGTGCGAAGAAAAGGATGTGCTGCGGGAGGAATACAGACTGGTTCGCTGCACGCCGGAGCAACTTGCGCACATTCCCGCTTCGACAGTGAAGGGAAGCAGAACCTCTCCCTATGGTATGGAAGCAATTGTGGAACGCACGGCTGTTCCGCATGGCATGAGCACCAGCCCTGTTCATATCGAAGAATTGTTTGTATTCATGGCTAAGGAGGCGAAGAACGCATGAAGGGCCTGCTGCTGAAAGAATGGTACTTGGTTACAAAATACTGCAAAGGCGGTATGCTGGTGATTTTTATTTTTCTGGCTACAGCCCTGCTGGGAAACAATTCCGTGTTTTTTCTATCCTTCCCCTGCGTATATGCCAGCACGCTTCCAGCAACGATGATGTCCTACGATGAACGGATGCGCTGGAACACATACTGCGCCGTTCTGCCGTATCA
Source organism: uncultured Oscillospiraceae bacterium (assembly GCA_964504385.1). GTDB lineage: Bacteria > Bacillota > Clostridia > Christensenellales > Aristaeellaceae > Limiplasma. Next base: position 14,972 of record CAZDEF010000017.1, on the reverse strand, counting down.
TAAGTGGCAAGTCGTGTTGGCCAAATATCTGGCCGGACTGGGAATGATGGTGTTTGCATTGGGAATGACGGCGCTGACCATGTTGGCGTGGCCGCTGCTGGGGCGGGCGATCAGCATGTCCTCGTTCGCTTCTTTTCTGGTCATTGCGCTGTGCGCAGGGTTGATCGCCGCTTCGCTGCTGATGCCCTGCCTGTACAAGTTCGGCGTTGAAAAGGGGCGGTTTGCCTATTACGGGATCATCGTGTTTACGGCGGTCAGCACGTTTCTTTTGAGTGATTCAGGTTCTCCTGATATGGCGATGGACGGTGCAGGACTCTATGGCTGTGCAGCTGTAATCGCAGCGGCAGTGTATCTGCTTTCCTATTTTCTATGTGTGCGGATCGAGCGGAAAAAAGAGCTGTAGCAAAGAGATTGACAAGGCAACAGGGTTCTGCTACACTCTGAATACCCTCTCATTCAGACGGTACCCGCACAGGATGCGGGGCAGGAGCCGGGGGTCGTTGCCCGGCTTTGCCGCCTGCCAAGATACTCAATGTATAACTAGCAGGAGGAAACCAATGATTCAAGTAGAACATCTGTGCAAAACGTATCACGTCGCCCGCAGAGACGGCGGGCTTTGGAGCGCCGTAAAGGCGCTGGGCAAACGGGAGACCCATGCGATCCGCGCACTGGACGATCTCTCTTTCACGATCCAGGATGGCGAAATAGCTGCCTACATCGGGCAAAATGGAGCCGGAAAATCAACGACTATCAAAGTGCTCAGCGGTATCCTTGTACCGGATAGCGGCACATGCGTCGTCAATGGGCGCGTGCCGTGGAAGGACCGCCGGGCGCATGCTGCGGAGATCGGGGTGGTGTTCGGTCAGCGCAGCCAGCTGTGGTGGGATGTACCTGTGCTGGATTCGTTTGATCTGCTGCGAGAGATCTACCGCGTGCCGGAAGCGGACTATCGGCGCAGATCACAGGAATTGACCGACTTGCTGGAACTGTCTGAGCTGCTGCGCACGCCGGCCAGACAGCTCAGCCTCGGCCAGCGTATGCGCTGCGAGATCGCAGCCAGCATGCTGCATCAGCCCAAAGTACTGTTCTTGGACGAGCCGACCATTGGACTGGACGCAGTCAGTAAACTGGCGGTACGGCGGTTCATCACGCGCATGAATCGTCAGCACGGCACCACAGTCATCCTGACCACGCATGATATGCAGGACATTGAAGCGCTGGCTACGCGCGTTCTGCTGATCGGCAAGGGAAAGCTGCTGCTGGACGGCACATTTGAAGATGTGCGCGCGGTCGATCCGCAGGCGCGTTCGCTGGACGAACTGGCGGCAGCGCTGTATCAGCGCTACGGCATGTGAAGGGGGGACAGGAAATGAGAGCCTGTTTCAGCTTCTTCCGCATGCGGCTTCTGAATGGCCTGCAGTATCGCACAGCTGCATGGGCGGGTGTGATGTGCCAGTTTTTCTGGGGATTCATGGAGATCCGCCTGTACTATGCTTTCTATCAGGCATCGCCGGAACGCTTTGCTATGACCTACGCGCAAACGGTCAGCTATATTTGGCTGCGGCAAGCGCTGTTTGCCCTGCTGGATACATGGGTATTTGAAAACGAGCTGTTTGATTCTGTTCTCAAGGGCGACGTGGCCTACGAACTGTGCCGTCCGGTATCGCTGTATGGCATGTGGTTTGCACGGTCGCTGGCGCTGCGGTTCAGCCGCGTGGTGCTGCGCTGCGGCCCGCTGCTGCTGGTTTCAGCGCTTTTGCCTGCGCCATGGGGAATGCGGCCGCCAGCGTCTCCGTGGGCGTTTACGGCGTTCCTGCTTTCGATGCTGCTGGCAGCCTGTGTCAATTCGGCATTTAATCTCATCGTATATTTTTCCTGCTTTTACACGCTTTCATCCGATGGCATACGCATGATCCTGCTGCCGTTCACGGAGTTGTTCAGCGGTGGGCTGATCCCGCTGCCGTTCATGCCGGAGACGCTTGCGCGCATTGTGCAGCTGACGCCTTTTGGCGCCATGCAGAATGCGCCGCTGCGGATCTACTCCGGCCATATCGCGGGGGCTGAGATGGGGCAGACGATGCTTTTGCAGGTGTTCTGGCTGGCGGTGCTGGGAACGATGGGCTATGTGATGCAGCAGCGCGGCCTGCGGCGGCTGTGCGTGCAGGGAGGCTGATGACGATGAAGCTGTATTTGCATTTTGCAGCCATGCATCTGAAAAGCCGCATGGCCTACCGGAGATCTTTTTTTCTCTATCTGATCGGACAGTTCCTTAGTGCTTTTGCATCGTTTGCCGTGCTGTATTTTCTTTTGGATCGTTTTGGCGACATCAACGGATACACGCTGCCGGAATGCTTGCTGTGCGCCAGTGTGGTATGGATGGCCTTTTCACTGGCAGAGTGCTTCTTTCGAGGCTTCGATTGCTTCCCCCGACTGGTACGCCGGGCAGAATTCGACCGTATGCTGGTGCGGCCGCGCGGACTGGTTTTTCAGGTGCTGTGTCAGGAGATGGAATTTGCGCGCCTTGGTAAGCTGATTCAGGCGGCGCTGATGCTGGGCATCGGCATACCACTGTCGGGCGTGGAATGGACGCTGCTGCGTTGTTTGTGTCTGCTTGCAATGGTCTTGGGCGGCACGGCTGTGTTTGCCGGACTGTTTATGCTGTACGCGGCATTGAGCTTTTTCACCATGGAGGGGCTGGAATGCTTGAACTGCCTGACCTACGGTGCGCGTGATTCCTGCATGTACCCGATGGATGTATATGGGGAGGCTGTGCTGAAATTCGGCACCTATCTGATCCCCTATGCGTTGTTTCAGTACTATCCGCTGCTGTATCTGCTGGGGCACGGGCCTGCGTGGTATGGTTGGCTGGCGCTGCTTGCACCGCTGTTCTTGCTGCCCTGCTGCGGTGCATGGCGCGTGGGTCTGCGCAGCTATCAGTCGGCAGGGTCGTAGCTTAAGCATCAGGAGCGAAGCGTAGTCGGCTTCGCTCCTGATGCGTTTTTGGGGCCTGAAATCGTAATCATTGCCGCCGCCCGTTTCCGTGTGTTGACAAAGGCCAATGAAACCTTTATCATGGAAGAGTTGAGTGAGAAAGGGCGGATGAAAGTGATCATCCTTGGCATTGACCCGGGACTGGCTACGCTTGGATGGGGCGTGGTTGAAACGCTGCAGGGCAGGCAGAGACTGATTGACTATGGCTGCATTCTCACCACACCGCAGCAGCGTTTTCCGGAAAGACTCAAGCAGATCGGCGAGAATATGCGCGCGTTGCTGCAAAACTACCGTCCGGAAGAAATTGCCTTTGAAGAGCTGTTCTTTGCCCGCAATGTGACCACGGCGCTGACTGTGGGCGCAGCCAGAGGCGTGGCGGTCGCGGCCTGCGCGGAATATACCGACAAGCTGTATGAATACACGCCCATGCAGGTGAAACAGGCTGTGGTGGGCTATGGCAAGGCGGAAAAGCAGCAGGTGCAGCAGATGGTGAAGCTGCTGCTGCACATGGAGGGGATCGCCCGCCCGGACGACGCGGCGGACGCCATTGCCATCGCGCTTACACACGCGGCCACCGGCCCTGCCAAAGAACAATTCAAAATGAAATGAGGGAACAGCCGTGATCGCTATGGTCAAGGGCATTGTAATGGAAAAGAGCGAGGGTGAAGCCGTCGTGATGACCAGTGGCGGGCTGGGCCTTCGCATGATGTGCAGCATGAATACGCTGAGCGCATTGCCGCAGGCCGGAGCGGAGTGCGTGATGTACACGCATATGAATGTGCGTGAGGACGCGATGGAGCTGTTTGGCTTTCTCAAACGGGAGGAACGCGATATGTTCCGCAGGCTGATTTCCATCAGCGGCATCGGCCCAAAGAGCGCGCTTGGCGTGCTGGGCAGCATGCCGCTGTCGGATCTGCGGCTGGCCATTCTGACCGGAGACGCGGCGGCTTTAGCCCGTGCGCCGGGAGTGGGCAAGAAAACGGCGCAGCGCATCAGCTTGGAATTGAAGGACAAGCTGGCGCAGGATGCGCTGAACAGCGGCGTGAGCATGGACGATATCGTCATGGTGGCAGACGAGAACGCACCTGTGCAGGATGCGGTGGGTGAAGCCATGCTGGCGCTCAAGTCGCTGGGATACACGCCGCAGGAGGCTGCTAATGCCCTCAAGGGCGTGAAGGGACAGGCCGACACGCCAGATGAGCTGATCAAACTGGCGCTGCGTCATATGGCGCAGCAAGGATGACACTTGGGAAATGAGGAAAGAAAATGGATGACCGCATCGTGTCCACAGGCTTTCGTCCCGGCGAGGATGAGCAGGAACGCAGCCTTCGCCCCAAAAGCCTGCGGGACTACATCGGACAGGAGAACGTGAAGCAGAACCTGAGCATCTCCATTGAGGCGGCGCTTCACCGCCATGAACCGCTGGATCATCTGCTGCTCTACGGCCCTCCGGGCTTGGGCAAAACCACGCTGGCGGGCATTATCGCCGCTGAAATGGGGCAGAACATCCGCATCACCAGCGGCCCGGCCATTGAAAAGACGGGCGATCTGGCCAGCATTCTCACCAATCTGGCGGATGGAGATGTGCTTTTTATCGATGAGATCCATCGCTTGAGCCGCTCCGTGGAGGAAGTGCTCTATCCGGCTATGGAGGATTATGCGTTGGATATCATGATCGGCAAAGGCCCCACGGCCCGTAGCATCCGGCTGGATCTGCCGCGCTTCACGCTGGTGGGTGCCACCACGCGCGCCGGTTTGCTCAGCGCTCCGCTGCGCGACCGCTTTGGTATCTTGTTCCGGTTGGAAATGTATACGCCGCAGGAGCTGAGCGCCATTGTGCAGCGCAGCGCCGGTATTCTCAACGTACAGGCGGATGAAGAGGGCATTCTGGAAATCGCGCGCCGAAGCCGTGGCACGCCCCGCTTGGCCAACCGCATGCTGCGCCGCGTGCGCGACTATGCGCAGATCCGCGGGGGCGGCGTCATTACCCGCGAGGTAGCCAAGTATGCGCTGGATATGCAGGGTGTGGATGAGCTGGGGCTGGATAAGCTGGATCGCACGATGCTGACCACGATGATGGACAAGTTCGGCGGCGGCCCGGTGGGGCTGGAAACGCTCAGCGCCATGACCGGCGAGGACGCATCCACCATTGAAGACGTGTACGAACCCTACCTGATGCAGCTGGGCTTCATGATGCGTACGCCGCGCGGCCGCGTGGTCACACCGGCCGCATATGAGCACTTGGGGCGCAAACCGCTGTCACCGATCGATGAAGGAGAGCAGCTGCACATATGAAAACCAGCGATTTTGATTACGAACTGCCGCAGGAGCTGATTGCGCAAACCCCCATGGAGCCGCGCGATCATAGCCGCTTGCTTGTGTACGACCGTGCCGACAAGAGCGTTGAACACCTGCATTTTTATGATCTGCCGCGCTTTTTGCACAAGGGCGACGTGCTGGTGGTGAACGAGACCAAAGTGATCCCTGCCCGCCTGCTGGGCGAGAAGGAGGACACCGGCGTGCCGGTGGAGATCCTGCTGCTGAAACGGCTGGAACGCGATGTTTGGGAAGGCCTCGTGCGTCCCGGCCGCCGCCTCAAGCCGGGGGCTATGTGTACCTTCGGCAACGGTTTGCTGCGCGCGGAGATCATCGAAAGCACGGAAGACGGCGGGCGACGCGTGCGTTTCCATTATGCCGGCGTGTTTGAAGAGATCCTCGATCAGCTGGGCCAGATGCCGCTTCCACCCTATATTCACGAAAAGCTGCTGGACAAAAACCGTTACCAGACCGTCTATGCCAAAGAGGCCGGAAGCGCCGCTGCGCCTACCGCCGGTTTGCACTTTACCCCGGAACTGATGGAACAGATCCGCCAAATGGGCGTGGACATCGTGCCTGTGCTGCTGCATGTGGGACTGGGCACCTTCCGCCCGGTGAAGGCGGAGGACGTGAGTGAGCACCATATGCATGTGGAGCATTATGAGGTAACGCAAGAAGCTGCACGCAAAATCAACGAGGCGCGCGCCCGCGGCGGACGCTGCATCTGCGTGGGGACTACCAGCGTTCGCACGCTGGAAAGCGCATCCGGCGAGGATGATCAGGTGCGCGCCGAAAGCGGCGATACCGGCATTTTCATTACACCTGGCTATCACTTTCATGCGGTGGACAGCCTCATCACCAATTTTCATCTGCCGCAGAGCACGCTGCTGATGCTCATTTCCGCTTTGATGGGTCGCGAGGAAGCGCTGCGCGTGTACGAAGAAGCTGTGCGAGAGCGCTACCGTTTTTTCTCTTTCGGCGATGCCATGTTGATCCTGTAAATACTGAAATGAAAAGCAGGATCCTTCCCCTTCGAATATGCGAATGGGGGAGGATCCTGTTTTTGTTTCATGCACGATGGGTCGAACGAGAGACGCATTCAGGATGGATGATGACGGAGCGTTCCCACACCGACCAGATCCAGATGCAGCGGCGCGGCGTTCTGGCCGCCAAACATGGTGTTTGCACCCAAAGCAATGTGAAAAGTACCGACCGCTTTTTCATCCAGCACCGTGTAACCGCACAGCTCCTGAACGCCCGGATTCATCCCGAAGCCTAATTCACAAACGACCCGCGCTTCCTTTGGCAGCTGCTGCAGGAATTCTTCCATGATGGCATTGTTGCTCGAAAGAACATTTCCGTTCGCGATGGTCAGCGTGACATCCTTGAGCAGTCCCAAGTCATCTACAAACAGCTTTTCGAAAAAGAGAGTTCCGTTTGTACGGTCTTCGATGGGAGCAATGTAGACTTCACCGCAGGGCAGGTCTCCGTCGCCGGCATCGATATGCCATTGCCGACCGGAAAGATCGAAAGCGAGCTGATGGCCGCTGCCCGTTTCCAGCACGGGATGCGTAACAGCTTGTAAGGCTTCCGCCTGACGGCGGCAGAGATCGGCGAGCGCATCGCAATCGATGTCGTAAGCCTGCGTTATCCGGCGAATGAAATCATCGGCCTCAAGTCCGCTTTCTTCTGCGTTGGCTGCTGTGGGGATGCGGATCTGCGTGAAACGACGGCGCTCCATCAGCACGGAGAACAGGCTGCGCATATACCGGCGATAACGGTTCAGGGTTCCTTCCTCCGGCTGTCCGCCCAATACAACAGGCTGATAGGCGAAAACATCCAATACGGCGTCGAAATGGCTGAAAAGATCGAAGTATTGCTTGCAAAAGGTTTCATCCGTTGAGGAAGCGAACAGCCGCTGATTGATAATGCGAGATTGCTGCAGGAGCAACGGAGAGGCCCCCATGGCGGCAACTGCTTCCTGAAAGGCTTCGGCAATCGCTTTGTCCGCATCGTCTCCCCAAAAGTGGATCAGGATCAATTCACCCGGCTGAACGCCGCTGGCTTTCACCAGCTTATGAATGATCTCCTGAGTCATGAACGGCTCTCCTTTCTGCAACGGTTTCATCGCTTGAGTCACTGTGTACTGAAGGGACAAGTACCTTTTGCCGCTGGATGCCGATATAGGGGCCGTCTTCACAAACGCCTACGGGCTGAAAGCCGTGCGATTCATAGTAACGGCCGAGCGCTTCGTTATCGCGCGCGGAATCCAGACGGAAGAAATGCTTTCCGCACTCCATGGCGAGCTTCTCTGCCAAACGCAGGAATTCCCCGCCAATGCCGTGCACACCGACTTTTGCAACGAAATGATCCAGATAGAGCGCTGGTTCATCATCGCTCCAAAACTCGCTGTGCTCATTGAGCACAGCTGCGCAGACGATTTCACCAGTACTGGTATCTTCTAAGGCAAATGCGTTTCTTTTGCGGCATTCCTCTTCGTAATAAGTCAGCGGATACGCTTTGTCATAATCCAGCACGTTCCATTGCCGGATGCCTTGTTCGTCCATCCAGTGCATTCTTTGCAGGATCAGCCGAAACATCTGCCCGGCTTCCTCCGGAGCGAGCGTTCGGAACAGGTATGCTTCTTTCATAAGGACCATCGCTTTCTGTATGTTTTGTTCTATGCTTCCTTTACCCAGTATACGCCGTGGTCGCGCTCCATCAGGCCTTCGGCGATCATCTCGCGGCGCAGCGTGCAGAAGTCGTCATGATAGTCTGCCAGGATCAGGTTGACTTCCTTTTCAGAATAGCTGCGCCCCTTTTCAAAGGATTCCAGCAGCTTTTCCAGTACGATGCGGCGCTTTTTGCGCTGCACGGGAATAGTTTTGAGCTTGCCATATTCAAAATGATTTTGCAGAACTTTTTCGCGGTACTGCGCTTCCCGCTGGGTCTGCACATCCGTTGCTTCGTCCGTGGAACACACCAGCGAAAGGAGCGTTTGCTTCAGCACATCCTCTTTCAGGCTGGCCACGACATAGTACTGTTCTTTTCGGGTCTCCACCAGACCGGCTTCCTCCAGCTTTTTCAGATGAAAGGAAATGGTGGACGGGCTGCGCTGCAGCCGTTCTGCCAGCAGTTCCACATATTTGGGCCCTTGGGAAAGCGCGCGCAGCAGTTCCAGCCGCGTAGCGTCCGACAGGCATTTGAACAGCAGTAGGGTTTCGTTTCCCGCCATACTGTTTTACTCCTTTCGATGCAAAAATGCATTCTTTAATTGATCTGCGGTTTCCAGCTTTGCTTCCTCGATACGCTGGGTATCTGCATCGCCGTGCGCCTTGGCCTTATCAAGATGCGCCTGCCATGAAAGCGGCATGGTGGTAAAGCGCGCGGTATAGCGCTCGCAAAAGGCGGCGTAATCGTCCTTGCAGAAGGCTTCATCGGCGTTTGCAAGGGTTTCGAAAACCGTTGTGATGTTGAGCCGCACTTTTTCCAGATCAGCCTCGTCCTGCCTGCCTTCCTCTTCCAGCGTGCGGATGGAGGCAGTCAGCTGTTCCTTCTGAAGGGTTAGAAAGGCGCGATAGGGAGCGATCTTTGCTTTGATAACGGTCATTTCAGGCACCTCCAATTGATTTGATAACAATCGAATTATATAATATCAAAATAAAAAATCAATACTGTTTCGATAAAAATCAAAATAATTTATAAATTGACAGTGAACATGCTGCTTGCTATAATCTTGATACAAAACGAAAGGAACGCATGAGATGGAACTGTTTGAAGCAATTTTTGGACGCAGAAGCTATCGCGACCTGTATCAGACCACGCCTGTACCGCGCGCCGATCTGCGCAGGATCATGGAAGCAGCGCTGGCCGCACCTTCTGGCTGCAACAAGCAAACCACCAGTGTGATCGCAGTGGATGATCCGGCAATCATGAGTCGGCTGACTGCTTTGCTGGCCAGCCATCCGGGGTTTGCCTCTGCACCTGCGGCGATCTGCATCCTCGCAGAGAAAAAACTTGCCTACCGTGACCGCACCTACTACATTCAGGATTATTCAGCCGCGATTGAAAATGCGCTGCTGGCCGTACATGCGCTGGGGTATGAGACCTGCTGGGTGGAAGGGTATGTTACCGGCAGCGACCGCATCGGGCGAAAAATGGCGGATATTCTGGGCGTGCCGGAGCATCTGGAACTGGTATGCTATCTGCCGGTAGGACGAGCTGCGGAGGAAGGCTCGCGCGTCCGGAAGCAGCCGTTTGAAGAACGGGCATGGTTCAACGGCTATCGCGCATAACTGTACAGGAGGAAGAAACGTGTTGACACTGGAACAGAGACTGCATATGCTGGAGGCTCCGCAGGGCCGGATAGACCTTGTGCTGGATACGGACGCATACAATGAAATTGACGACCAGTTCGCAATCTCCTACGCGATGAAGGCTACGGAACGGCTAACGCTGAAGGCGATTTATGCCGCTCCATTTCACAATGCGCGCTCCGCAGGCCCGGCGGACGGGATGGAGAAGAGCTATCAGGAAATCATGAAGCTGCTGAAGCTGGCGAACCGGGACTATCCTGTTTATCGCGGCTCGCAGGCCTATCTGCCGGATGAGGTGACGCCCGTTATTTCGGATGCCGCAAACAATCTGGCGCAGCGCGCCATGGGCTATTCTGTTGAGGAGCCGCTGTATGTGGTCGCCATCGGCGCAATCACGAACGTGGCTTCCGCTTTGCTGCTGCAGCCGGAGATCGCCGACCGGATGGTGGTGGTGTGGCTGGACGGTCATGCGCTGGAATGGCATGACAATGAGGAATTCAACATCCGTCAGGATGTGGCTGCTGCGCGCGTCGTGTTCGGCAGCGGTGCGCCGCTTGTGCTGCTGCCCTGCATGGGCGTGGTGAGCACCTTTACCAGCACGGGCCCCGAACTGGGATACTGGCTGGCTGAAAAGAATCCGCTGGCTGATTATCTGTACCATCAAACCTGCGATGAAGCAAACACCTATGCCGCCGGCCGCGTGTGGAGCCGCGTGATCTGGGATGTGACGGCGGTGGGCTGGCTGCTGAACCGCGACCATTGCTTCATGCTGGACAAGCTGATTCCAACGCCGATTCCGGAGTATGACCATCACTACGCGCAGGATTGTCGCCGTCCTTTGTGCCGCTATGTGTATTTCATCAAACGCGATGCGTTGATGGAGGATCTGTTTACACATATCTGCAGCGAAGCCTGAAAACGGAAACCGTTGTTTTCCAATAGCAAAAACGGCTGCAGGGAGAAGCATTTCCCTGCAGCTTTTTTGCTGTTTTCATCTTGTACCGCTTCGCCGAAAGTGATATGATAAATCAGTTGGGACATTTTTGGAAGGGGGAGCATCTATGCGCATTGGGTTTGATCACGACCGGTACACAGCCATGCAGTCGCAGCATATTCGGGAAAGGATCGACACGTTTGGTGGAAAATTGTATCTGGAACTGGGCGGAAAGCTGTTTGACGATAACCATGCATCCCGCGTGCTGCCGGGGTTCCGACCGGACAGCAAGGTGAGCATGCTGCTCAATCTGCGCGATCAGGCCGAGCTGGTCATTGCCATCAATGCAGACGATATCGAAAAGAGCAAGCTGCGCGGCGATTTGGGCATCACCTACGATGCGGAAGTGCTCAGACTGATCGACGCGTTCCGCGGTATCGGGCTGTATGTGGGCAGTGTGGTGCTCACCCGCTGGAAGGGCCAGCATTCAGCCGTTATGTTCAAGCAGCGTCTGGAGCAGCTGGGCGTGCGTGTGTACAGTCACTTTCCCATTGAGGGCTATCCCTATGATGTTGAAAAGATCGTCAGCGACGAGGGCTTTGGTTTGGATGAATACATCGAAACCACCCGTCCGCTGGTGCTGGTAACGGCTCCCGGCCCGGGCAGCGGCAAGATGGCCGTGTGCCTCAGCCAGCTGTATCAGGAGCATAAGCGCGGCGTGAAGGCCGGCTATGCCAAGTTTGAAACTTTCCCCATTTGGAACCTGCCGCTCAATCACCCGGTCAACATGGCGTATGAAGCGGCCACGGCTGATCTGGACGATGTGAATATGATCGACCCGTTCCATCTGGAAGCGTATGGCGTGACCACGGTGAACTACAACCGCGATGTGGAAATCTTCCCTGTGCTCAATGCGGTGTTTGAGCGCATTTATGGTACTTCTCCCTATAAATCGCCAACCGATATGGGCGTGAACATGATTGCCAGCTGCATTACCGACGACGCGGTGTGCTGCGAAGCTGCCAAGCAGGAGATCATCCGCCGCTACTATGCCGCGCGCTGTACACTGGTGCAGGGCCGTACTGAGCAGCACGAGGTGGACACGCTGCAGCGCATTATGCAGAAGGTGGGCCTCACGGCGGAAATGCGGCCGGTCATCGCGGCTGCGCGTGCGCGTGCGGAAGAAACGGAAGCGCCCGCGCTGGCGCTGGAGCTGCCGGATGGACGCATCGTGACCGGAAAAACCAGCAACCTGCTGGGGCCGTCTGCCGCGCTGATCCTGAACGCGCTCAAGGCGCTGGGCGGCATTGACAAGGAAATGAAGCTGATGTCGCCCATGGTCATTGAACCCATCCAGTCCTTGAAGTGCGACTATCTGGGCAATCACAATCCGCGCCTGCATTCCGATGAAGTGTTGGTAGCGTTGTCCATTTGTGCGGCTACCTCGCCCATGGCGGCTCATGCAATGCGCCAGCTGCCACTGCTGGCGCATTGCGAGGCACACTCCACGGTCATTCTGCCGCAGGTGGACGATAACATCTTCAAACGCCTCAAGGTGAATCTGACCTGCGATGCAAAGTATCAGACGCACAAGCTCTATCATAAATAAAGGCTGGATGTACGATGGAAAACCTGATCCTGAGCGTTGAGATCGTGCTTCCGCTGTTTCTGGTGATGGCGGTGGGGTATGCGTGCAAGCGGATCGGACTGATCGATGACAAGGTTGCAAAGCAGATGAACGGCTTGGTTTTCCGAGTGTTTCTACCAGTGCTGCTTTGCAAGAACATTTACACCAGTTCGTTGGATTCACTGGGCAGTCCTCAGACGTTCGTATTCGCCGCTGTCGGCATTCTGCTGATGTTTCTCTCACTCCTGCTGCTGATCCCTCGGATGGAGCCGAACCGCAAAACCTGCAGCGCGATGATCCAGGCCTGCTTTCGCGGCAACTATGCCTACTTCGGCATTCCGATGATCCAGTCCATCTTTCCTGATGCGGACACCAGCGTGGCGGCGATCATGGTCGTGCTGGTGGTGCCGGTATTCAATGTGCTGGCTGTCATCGTTCTGGAAATGTTCCGCGGTGGCAAGGCTGATCCGAAACAGATTCTGAAGAAGATTGCCACCAATCCGCTGATCATCGGATCGCTGGTCGGATTATGCATCCTTCTGACAGGCTTGCAGATCCCTGCTTTGCTGCAGGAACCCATCGACGAGCTTGCGCAGATCGCAACGCCACTGGCACTGTTCTTGCTGGGTGCGTCGGTTGACTTTTCCAAGACTGGCGCGCACCGAAAACAGCTGTCCGTATGTGTGCTGTACAAGCTGGTCATCTTTCCGGTGCTGGCACTGGGAGCTGCCGCTGCGCTGGGAATGCGCGGTGTGGAATTGGCCACCATGCTGGTCATGTTTGGTGCGCCAACGGCTGTGAACTCCGCCGTCATGGCCCAGCAGATGGATTCTGACGGCAATCTGGCAACGGAAGCGGTCGTAGTCACAACGGCTGTTTCGGCGCTGACCATGTTTTTATTTGTGTTCGGGCTTAAAACGCTCGGTTGGATCTGATCCCAAAAAGGCCTGCTGCAAACTTGAAATGCAGCAGACCTTTTTTAATCAGGTTCGTGAGGAACGGAGAAGCTTGCCAAGCGCTCGGTAATAGCTCGGAATCAGGATGAAGTCTGCGCCGAACCACGCCAGCACCTCGGCCCAGAATACGCCGCAGTAGCCGATCAGGCCGGGCAGCAGCAGCGCGCTGAGCGTGCGCATCACGAATTCTGCCACGCCGCTGAGCATGGGCATGACCGTATTGCCCATACCTTGCAGGGCTGAACGGTAAATGTGCAGCAGATACAGCACGGGCAACCACAGGCTCATCAGCCGCAGATATTCCCAGCCGATCTGGGTAGAGGCGGTCACTTCTTCGGGCGTGCCTGAAATGAAGCTGCCGATGATGGAACGCCCCAGCAGGAACATGAACGCAGTGATCACACCTGCGGTCAGCACTCCGGTGAGGGCAGAGGCATGCACCCCTTTGCGGATGCGCAGCGGTTCGCCCGCGCCAAGGTTTTGCCCGGTGTAGGTGGAGACGGCGTAGCCGTAGGAGATGGCCGCAACCTCCAGCAATCCGTAAAGCTTGTTGGTGGCGGTGAACCCGGCGATGAACGTGACGCCGAAGGGGTTGACGATGGCCTGCACCACCATGCCGCCGATGCCGATGATGGCGTTCTGCAGGGAAACCGGTAGCCCCAGCTTCATCAGGGCGGCGCAAACAGGGGCGTCTGGGCGGAAATCCGCTTTGGCAGGGCGGATAAAGGGAATGCGGCTCAGCCGCCACAGGCAGAACAGAAAGGAGAACAGCTGCGCAATGACCGTGGCTGCCGCTGCACCGCCCACACCCCAGCCGAAGACCGCTACAAACAGCAGATCAAGCCCGATGTTGATCAGCGCTGCCACGATCATAGCCATCAGCGGAGAGCGTCCATCGCCCAGCGCGCGCAGCACGCCTGCCGCCAGATTGTACGCCATCACTACCGGCAGACCGATGAAAAGAACGGTTAGATAAATGGTGGAATCCGCCCGGATCTCCGCTGGCGTGCTCAGCAGGGTGAGCACGGGGAAAATGGTACACAGCGCAAGCAGGGTGATCACGGCCGCTGTCAGTGCGGACAGCAGCACTGCGTTTCCTGCGCAGCGCCGCAAACGGGCGTGATCCTTTGCGCCGAAAGCTTGGGCCATGGGAATGGTAAATCCCTGCGCAAGCCCCTGCACAATGCCCAAGAACAGCCAGTTGAACCAATCCGCAGCGCCCACGGCGGCCAGTGCGGATACGCCCACCACAGATCCGACGATCTGTGCGTCTACCACAGTGTAGAGCTGCTGAAATACATTGCCGACCATCAGCGGCAGCGCCACGCCCAGGATCAGCCGGATGGGCTTGCCTTCGGTCATGTTGCGAACGCTCATGTTTCTTCCTCCATTTTTGAATTCTGCATACAAAAATGCTCTGCGGATCTCCGCAGAGCATTCAAAGTCCAATCGATCCTCCCATTAGGCCTCAACGTTGGACTTGGTGGGCAGAGCACGCTGCACATTGCCGCTGCGCAGGCAACGGGTGCACACGTTCATACGCTTCGCCGTACCGTCGACCACAACGCGAACGCGCTGCACGTTCGGCGCCCAAATGCGATTGGTCTTACGGTTGGAGTGGCTCACATTGTGGCCACTGATGGTGCCCTTCGCACATACTTCACAAAACTTGCCCATAACTACACCTCCTAACGGGAGTTTGCATTCTTAACAGCCCGACCATTGTACCACGCTTTTACCCTTTTGGCAATAGAAAATGCGGAATTTCCACAAGAAAAATTGTTGAGGTACAATACATAGGTAACAAAAAAGGAATAGAAAACAGAGAGCCA
>CAZDEF010000016.1:0-40471 GCA_964504385.1 uncultured Oscillospiraceae bacterium | reverse complement strand
CGGGCCAGCGCCACGCGCTGCTGCTGGCCGCCGGACAGCTGGTTGGTCATGCGGCTTTCCATGCCGCTGAGCTCCACCAGATCCAGAATGCGGGCGATGCGCTCGTTCATTTCCGCCTTGGGCACCTTGCGCAGCTTCAGGCCGTAGGCAATGTTGTCGTACACGTTGTAATGGGGAAACAGCGCGTAGCTCTGGAATACCATGGCCGTGTCGCGCTTGTTTGGGGTGAGGGCGTTGATGGGCTCATCGCCCAGATAGATCTCGCCCTCGTCCGGGCTCTCAAAGCCCGCGATCATGCGCAGGGTGGTGGTCTTTCCGCAGCCGGAGGGGCCCAGCAGGGTGACGAAGCTGCCCGGCTCAATATTCAGGCTCACATCGTTTACGGCGTAAAAATCCTTGCCGGTTTTGGGATCCTTGTAGATCTTGGAAATATGCTCAAGGCGAACGCCTTTCTTTTCCTTGGTTGCCATATCAGTCACTCTCCTTCGTCCGCATCTGTTTGCTGGTGCCGAAATGCTTGATGCACAGGTTCATCAGTACGATGGCCGCATAGGTAATGGTGATCAGGATGGTGGCATACGCGCAGGCCACGCCGTAAGCGCCCTTCTCGGCAAACTCGTTGATGCGGCAGGTGATGAGCAGGTATCGCGGCGTCACCAGTAGGATGATGGCGCTGATGGCGGTGATGGAGCGCACAAAGGTGGTTACCAGACCGCTCAGGAACGATTCCTTGATGAGCGGCAGGGTGACGGTGGCAAACACCTTGGCGCTGCCCGCGCCCAGATCATAGGCGGATTCCTCGATGGATTTGTCGATCTGCCTCAGCGCCGAAATGCCGCTGCGCGTGCCTACCGGCAGCGACCGCACCACGAACACGATCACCAGAATGATGCCTGTGCCATAGATGCCCTGCATCAGTCCCGTGCGGAAGATGCCGTTGGCGAAGCCGCGGATGAAGCCCACGCCCAGCACCGTGCCGGGCACGGCCATGGCCAGCATGGATACAAACTCAATAAAGCCCTTGGCGCGGAACTTCTTTTTGACCACCAGATAGGAGATGATCATGGACAGCAGCGCCGTGATGGGCGAGGCGATGAGCGACAGCACAAAGGAATCCTTAAACGCCTTGAAGCCGTCATCGCGGAACAGCTGCTCAAACCACTTCAGGCTCAGGCTGTAATCGCGGCCCCACAGTTTGAACAGCGCGCCGAAGGGCACGGCGATGTACATCATCAGCACGAATGCGGAAATGACGGAAGCGATGGCCGTAAGCGGCACGCGCACGCTCTGGTCCTCGATCAAGGCGCGGGCGCGGCTGGCTTTGCCTGTGAGGGTGGCGGCGGTCTTAGCCTCCAGATAATACTTCTGGATGAGGAACAGCACCAGCGTGATGCACAGCAGCACCACGGCCATGGCCGCCGCGCCGTTGGTATCATAGCTGCCGCCGGTGATGCGCAGGTAGATGGTGGTGGCCAGCGTGTCGTAGCTGCCGCCGATCATCATGGGATTGGCAAAATCGGCCACGGATTCAATGAAGGTGACCAAGAATGCATTGCCCAGTCCCGGCAGCATGAGCGGCAGCGTGACGGTGGTGAACACCTTCATGCGGCTTGCGCCCATATTACGCGCAGCTTCTTCCATGGAGGGATCGATGTTTTTGAGCAATCCCTTGAGCATCATGTAGCACACGGGGAAGAAGGTGAGGATCTGCACGATGGCGATGCCGCCCAGCCCGTACACATCGCTGTCGTAGATCCCCAGCAGCTTGCGCGTGATCAGGCCGCCGCGGCCAAAGAGCAGGATCATGGACAGTGACAGCACGAACGGCGGTGAAACCACCGGCAGCATGGACACGAGGTCGAACATCTTTTTGACGATCTTCGACCGCACATTCACATAGCTGTCCACATAGGCAAACAGCAGGCCCACCACCACCGAGCCCAGACCCGTGATCAGGCCCAGCAGCAGCGTGTTGTAAAAGGCGTGGTTGAAGGTATAGTCCTGAAAGATGCGCGGGAACGCATCGACGGTGAAGTAATTCTTCTGCACCTTCACATAGCAGTTTTCCGGATCAATGGGCTTGTCCTCTTTCAGGATGCGCCCGTTTTTGGCATACAGGCAGCCAAAGGCCGTATCCAGTTCAGACAGGGCGACGGAAACCTCCTTGCCCTTGCTGTTGACGATCTGAATGGTGCCGTCGCCCTGCGCGGTCAGCTCTGCCGCACCGGACTGGATATCCGTCACCAAGATCATTTCGGTATTGCGCACATACACGCTGTCCAGCAGCAGCATGGCCAGCGGATACAGGATAAATAGCGCAAGCAGCACCACCAGCACTGCAATGGTGATGACCAGCACCGGATCGGCAAAGAATTTTTTGCGTTCCAGCGAGGCGCTCTGGCGCGTTTTCATCATGGGCTGTCACTCTCCTTGGGAGGGGGATGGGCGAAGAAGCAGGCGGCCGCCCGCGGCGCAAACGCCTGAACTTCACGGGGCCTGTCGCAGGATGACTGCAACAGGCCCCTGTTGTGAAACTATGGTCGCTCAGAAATCACTCGGTCTTGAAGCGGCTGTCGGCAGCATCGCCCAGAGCGTCGAAGTAATCGGCCACATACTGGGTGGTGTTGTTCTTAGCGTCTTCAAAGTCATAGTCAATCACGTTGTTGGGATCCAGACCGAAGGGCTCCACGGCAGCAGGCTGCTTGGCGGAATTGATGACCAGGAACTGATAGCTCTCGGCCTCGTCAGCCAGCTCCACGCACTCGGGAGACAGGGCGTACTCAATCCACAGTTTGGCGGCGTTCTCATGCGCGCAGCCGTCGAAGATAGCGGTGGCGCCGATCTCAAAGCTGGTGCCTTCCTCGGGGATGATGAGGGAGATGTTGTCGTAGCCGGACAGGATCTGCGCGATGCCATCATGCAGGAAGCCGATGCCGATCACGCACTCGCCGATGCCGACCTTCTTGGAGGGACCGGAGCCGCTCTTGGTGTACTGGGCGATGTTCTTGTCCAGCTCCACGAAGTACTTCATGGCCTCGTCGTGGCCCTTCATCTGCACCATGGTGTTGATGACCAGCTTGGCGGTGCCGGCGGTGTTGGGGTTGGACAGCCAGATCAGACCCTTGTATTCGGGCTTGAGCAGGTCTTCCCAGCCCTTGGGGGCTTCCAGACCCAGACGCTCCAGCTCCTCGGTGTTGACCATAAAGCCCAGAATGCCCTTGTAGATGCCGTACCAGTAGCCGTCCGCGTCGCGGTACATGGGGGCAGCCAGATCGGCGGCGTTAGCCGCTTCATAAGCCATCAGCAGGCCGGCCTTGGCGCTCTCGTTGTAGGGATCGGTCGTGCCGCCGAACCACACGTCACCAGAGGGATTGCCAGCTTCTTCGCTGATCTTGGCCTGCACTTCGCCGGTGGACAGGCGCTGGTAGTAGGTCTTGATGCCATAGAGTTCTTCAAAGTGCTTAGCAGCGGCGGCCAGATAGGGTTCCTCGCAGGAACCGTATACCACCAGTTCGCCCTCTTCCTGGGCGGCAGCGATGAGCGCGGGGTCGATCTCTGCGCTGGCAGCGGTCATACCCAGCACCATCAGGGCGGCAAGCAGCAATGCAAACAATTTCTTCATGCTATTCTCTCCTTTTTATTCCGGTCGAACGGCCGAATGAATATGCTTTATTATAGCACAGCATCCAACATTGTCAAGTTTTGAACAAAGCTTGACTCATTTCTCAAATGCAAAAGCTCCCTGCCGCAGCAAGGAGCTTCAGGCTGTGGGAAAAGCTCAGGCCTCGCCAAACAGGCTGGCGGCGGCTTCCTCCTCATACTGGCGGGTATAGAGACTGTAGTAGTGGCCGCGCGCCTTGAGCAGCTCCGCGTGGCGGCCCTGCTCGATGATCTTGCCGTCGCGCACCACCAGAATGAGATCCGCGTTTTTCACGGTGCTCAGGCGGTGGGCGATGACCAGCGAGGTGCGGCCCTTGATGATGGTCTCGATGGCGGACTGGATCTTCTGCTCGGTCAGGGTATCCACGCTGGCCGTGGCTTCGTCCAGCACCAGAATGCGCGGATCGGCCAGAATGGCGCGTGCAAAGGAAATGAGCTGCTTTTCACCGGTGGAGAGCATATCGCCGCCCTCGCCCACGTCGCTGTCCAGCCCCTTGTCCATGCGGTTCACCACGTCCTCGGCGCTCACCAGCTTCAGCGCCTGCCAGATCTGCTCCTCGGTGGCGTTGGGGTTGCCGTACAGCAGGTTCTCGCGCACGGTGCCGCTGAACAGATGCGGGGTCTGCAGCACATAGCCGATGGCGGAGTGCAGCCACAGCTGGCTGCGCTGACGCGCGTCGCGCCCGTCGATGAGCACCTGTCCGCGCGTGGGCTCAAAGAAGCGGCACACCAGATTGACCAGCGTGGATTTTCCCGCGCCCGTCTCGCCCACAATGGCGATATTGGAGCCGAAGGGGATCTTCAGGTTGAAGTTCTCCAGCACATACTCATCGCCGTCCGGATACTTGAAATCAACGTCCTTGAATTCGATATCGCCCTTAATGGGCTCCCAGTTTTCCTTTTTGGGGTGGAAGGAATCGCCGTAGCGGGCGATTACCTCCGGCGTGTCGGCCACATCGGACTGGGTCTCCAGCAGGCGGGAGAGGCGCTCGATGTTCACCTGCGTGGTGATGAGATCGCTGATGGCGTCAATGATCCAGCGCACAGGCTCCATCATGCCCTGCGCATAGGACATGAACATGCTGAAGGTGCCCACCTCGCTGGCCGCAATGTAGCCGCCGCGCCACAGCACGATGGCCAGAGCCATGGAGCTGGCCATGTTCAGCGTGGCCGCGAACAGGCCGCGCAGGTGCGCCACATGCACGCTCTTCTTGCGCATCGCGCCGGTGTCCTTCAGGAAATCCGCAGCCATCTTATCTTCGATGACCAGCGTTTTGATGGTTTTCGCGCCGGTGATGCCCTCGTTGAAATCGCTGGTGATCTGGGAATTGAGCTCGCGCACCTCGCGGTTGACGCGCACCAGCCGCCCCTGAAACACGGAGAACAGCACCACGATCAGCGGCAGGATGGTCATGACCATCAAGGCCAGCTTGGCGTTCACCACCAGCATCACCACCACGGCGCCCACCAGATAGCTCAGGTGCCACACGCTGTCCATCAGCGACCACGACACCAGACTGCCGATGCGCGATGTATCGCTCATCACGCGGGCGTGGATGTAGCCCACGCTGTTCTGGTTGAAGTAGGAAAACGACAGCGTCTGCAGGTGGCGGAAGGCGGCATTGCGCAGATCGCGGTTCACGCTCACCTCCACGCGCATGGCATTGTTGCAGGAGATGTAGTTGAACACCGCCGCCAAAAGGATGGACGCAACGTAGAAGAACAGGAACAGCGGCAGGGTATCCAGCGTCTTTTCGGTAATGAAATGGTTGAGCGCATAGCGCTGAAACTGAGGCGTGAGCAGATCCACGCCCGTGGACAGGAGCCCGCAGCCGATCATGGTGATCAGCACGCGGTGGTACTTTTTCAGGAAGGGCAGCACCTTGCCGATCCCGAAGAACGGCAGACTGCGCTTTTCTTCATGCTGCATCAGGCGTTCACCTCCTCGGCGGAAAGGGACTGGATCTCGGAAATGCGCTGGTACAGTCCGCCGGACTTTTCCAGCTGCGCGGGCGTGCCCATCTCCGCAATGCGTCCATGATCCAGCACGATCACCTGATCGGCCTTGCTCAGCGTGGTGATGCGATGGGAGATGAGGATGATGCTGGCGCTGCCGAAGCGTTTTTCCAGCGCTGTGCGGATCTTCGCGTCGGTTTCCGCATCCACAGCGGAGAGCGAATCATCGAAGATCATGATGGGCGTTTGCTGGGTGAGCATGCGTGCGATGGCCGCGCGCTGCTTCTGCCCGCCGGAGAGCGTTACGCCGCGCTCCCCCACAAAGGTATCGTAGCCCTTGGTGAAGCCTTCGATGGTATCATCCAGGCAGGCGGCGCGGGCCGCCTCGCGGATATCGGTGAGGGTCAGCCCCTCGTCCGTAATGGACAGGTTTTCCTTGAGCGAACGGGAGAACAGGAACGGTTCCTGAAGCACGATGCCGATGTTCCTGCGCAGATGCTCGCGCTGGATGCGGGCGATATCCACCCCACCGATGGTGATGCGGCCGCCGCCCTCGGGCAGGTCATACAGGCGGTCCAGCAGCAGCATGAGCGTGCTTTTGCCGCTGCCCGTGCCACCAAGGATGCCCAGCGTGGTGCCCGCCTTCATGGTGAAGGTGATGTCGTGCAGCATCTGGGGGAACCCCTCGTAGGCAAAGTTGACGTGTTCAAAGGCGATGTCGCCGGTCAGCTCCGGCGTGATTGCGCCGTCGGCGTCCTTCTCCACCTCGGAATCCATGATGTAGGCGATGCGCTCAATGGCCACGCCGGCCTTGCTCATGTCGGAGATCATGCGCCCCAGCTGGCGGATGGGCCACACCAGCTGCGCATTGTAGGAAATGAAAGCGATGTATTCGCCGCTGCTCATGCTGCTCCGCAGGCAGAACACCACGCCGAACACCACCACCAGCATGATCTGCAATCCGCTCAGGATGTCGCTCACGCTCCAGAAGCGCGCCATCAGCCGCGCCATGCGCACCCACAGGCCGGTATATTCCTCGTTGTGCTTTTCGAAGCGGTCGCGCTCGTAGCGTTCGCGGCCAAAGGCGCGCACCACGCGCACGCCGGTCAGGTTCTCCTGCGCCATGGCCGACAGGCGGCCTTCGCTCTCATCGCACTCCTTGAAGCCGCTGCCGATCTTGCGGTGGAACACAAACGAGTACCACACAATCAGCGGCATGGGTAGCAGGGAGATCAGCGCCAGCACCGGATTCATGCTGAACATGAAGGACATGGACAGCACCACCAGGATCAGGATGCGCAGCAGCTGCGTCATCTGCCCGGCCACAAAGGTGCGCGTGGTGTCGATATCCGACGTGCAGCGCTGGATGATGTCGCCAGTGTGGTTCTTCATGTGCCAGCTGAAGGGCAGATGCTCAATGTGCGTGTACAGCGCATCGCGCATGGTCTTGGTGAGCGTTTCAGACGCACGGGTGTTGAACGCCAGAAAGCCGTACTGCGACAGCACCTTCAGCGCCGCCACCGCCAGAATGGCCAGCGCCATGATCCACAGATGCTGGCCCAGATAGGCAAAGCCGCCCACGGAATCCACCAGCTTCATCACGGTAGGGCCGAAGGTGGGCTCATTGCCGCCAATGGCGTTGTCCACCGCCGCGCGGATGATCTGCGGCGTGATCATATCGGCCAAGGCGGTCAGCGCCGCCGTGAGCATGCTGAGCACGAAAAAATGCTTGCTGCCCTTCAGAAAGCGCCAGATCAGCGCCGCCTTTCCGCCGGGCTTGTTTGACTGCATAGGTATGTCCCTCCCCTATATCGATATCAATGCTGATGTTGCAGAAAAAACCGGCCGTGCGATCCGGTTCCCCCTACCCGATCGCTCAGCCAGCTGCAAGGCCGTCACGGCCCCTGTTTTTTCCGGTGCATCTTCTTCATTATATAGGGCAAAAGAATGTCTGTCAATCACGCTGCACGCGAAGTAGAACGTTTCTTTCACATTTTTTGCAGGATGGGGATGAAAACGAGCAGATCCCGCTGCAGGGCCGTTCCTGCAGCGGGATCTCGATTGGCTTGCTGTTTTACTTGCACAGGCTGGGCCACTTGGTCTTGGCGTAGTTCCACGCCTTGGTGATGGCCTCCTGGCGGGAGGTGCTGACGTTGCCGCTATGGGTCTTGCTGCCCACGAAGTGCAGACACATCATGCCGTAGTAGTTGTTGGCCGCGTAGAAGTACTGGCCGCTGGGGAACTTGGACTTGGAGAAGCTGTCGGTGCCGTTGAAGCCGTGCGGGAAGCCGTAGATACCCACGGGGTACACGGTGCCGTTCACGTTCACCAGCGCGGCGCGGGCATCCCACGCGCTGCCGATGTTCTTCGCGCCGCCGAAGGCGTTCTTGAAGTCCGGCCATGTATAGGTGACGGTGGACTTATCGCCGTCGCCCTTGATGAGCTGCAGCTGAGAGCTGCTGGGATGGTTGGAATTATAGGGGAAGCCCACGATCTCGCACATGGTCTGGGTATCGGCGGCGGTGGCGGGCACGCAGTCGGCGTGATAAGCGCCGCTCCAGCGGTAGATCTTGAACACCTTGCCGGTCTCGATATCCATCACCGTGGCGTAGGATCCCTTGGGGATCAGGCTCGCGCCAGCGTCATCGTAATCCCAGTTTGCCTTGACGACCTTGTTGACAGTGCCGAAGTCAGTCACAGTCACGCTGCCGCCGGAAGAACCGCCGGAGGTGGAGCCGCCCAGCTTGGCGCTCAGCGCCGCCCACGTTTCCTTGCCGCAGGCGCCGTCCACGCTGATGCCGGCCGCGCGCTGGAAGTTGCGCACAGCGCTGATCGTGCCGGAGCCGTAGGTGCCGTCAAGCGCGGCGGTATAGTAGCCCAGCGACTTCAGCGCCGCCTGCAGGGTATACACGCGCACATCGCCCACCAGCCCCAGCGAGCTCTTCAGCGAACTGGACAGGGTGCTGGACAGCAGGGAATTGCAGTAGCTGCTCAGCTCCGTAGAGGAGAGGATACCGTTCTTCACATCGGCATACACGGCGTTGTACTGCTTGTTGTTGTAGTACAGGCTGCAGTATTCGGTGCCGCCGCTGGTGTAGGTGCTGCTGGAAACCATCATCAGCACCGTGCCCTTGCTCACGGCCACGCCGGTGGAATAGGTCTTGGTCTGGAACAGATTGGTGTTGGCAGGCAGCATCACAAAGGTCTTGTCGGTGGACACCACCAGATTGCTGCCGGAACCGCTGGAGCCAGAGGAACCGGAGGAGCCGGAAGAACCGATGGAGGCGCTGGCGCAGTCGCCGCGCACAAAGCCGATCAGGCCGCTGCGGGTGCGGATGTTATACCATGTGTAGCCGCCGGCAGAAGTGGGCTGCGCCAGCAGATCCACCACCGTGCCCTTGGAGAGCACATAGCCGGTCTTGTTGCCGTTGGCGGCGTCGCGCACGCGGGTGCCGCGCTTGGTGATGGTAACGGTGCCGATGGCGGGGCTCGCACTGGAACCCTTGGCTTTCACATAGGTGCCCATCAGCCAGCCGGTGATGCCGTTGTAGCTGACCTTGTACCAAGTGATGCCGCTCTGAACGGAGGTATCGGTATAGCTGAGGGTGGTAGTGGCGGGCACCACTGCCAGACGGGCGCTGGAGGTGCGGTAGCTCTTGCGCAGGTTCACGCTCACCGTGGTGGTGAGAGAGCCCGCAGTGGGCACCGTGCTGCTGCTGGAAGAAGAACTGCTGGAGGACGAGGAAGACGAAGAGGAAGAAGAACTGCCGGAAGAAGAACTGGAGCCGCTGCTGATGCTGCCGCCGGAGGCCAGCGCGAACAGCACGGGCTGGGTGAGCGGGCCGGCGTTGCCGTCGTCATCCAGTCCCTTGGCCTTCTGGAAGCTCTTCACCGCATTCATGGTCGATTTGCCGTAGGTACCGTCCAGCGCGCCGGTGTAATAGCCCAGCTTCTGCAGGGCCAGCTGCACCGCATGCACGCGGATATCGCCCACCAGATCGTCGGTGTAGCGCAGGGTATCGAAGGTGGACTTGGTCCACAGCGTGCCGGTGATGTAGCTTTCCAGCGTGCTGGAGCTGAGCACGTCGTTGACCAGATCGGTGCGCAGGGCATTATAGCGCTTGCTGTTGTAGTAAACGCTGTAATAGTTCAGCCCGTCGTCGCCGGTGTACCAGTCATCGGTGTACAGTTGCAGCACCTTGCCCGCGTCCACCTTGAAGCTGGAGCCTTCGCCGTAGGTCTCACCGGTAAAAAGCAGCACGGTGCGGCTCAGCAGCGCGTACTTCTTCGTAGCGGATGCGACCAGCGCGCTGGACGACATGCCGCCGCGCGTCGCCGCCAGCGCCGGCAGCGAGGACATCAGCAGGCACAGGGCCAGAATCAGCGCCATCACCGAGCGCGGCGCTGCAGTGGATGACCGTTTTGATGCGTTCCTCATGGTAAAACCTCCGTATTATGACGGCGTCAGCCGATAATGTTGCCATGCATCCAGACGGATGACAACTGTTGTATCATGCTCATAATATTACAATTTTATTACACTGTCAATGCTTTTTTCTTACTTTTTGCGTCCAAAGTTTGAGGAATGTAAAATAAGCATGAATTTCGATCTGCCATTTCACAACGGATCAAAAGTGACATTATTTTAAGGAAAGCATACCGTCAGCACCTGCATATCCTGCTGTAAGCATCCCGTTTGGCAGGTTAGGAAAAAAACTTTCCAAAGTGGCCAAATACCTCTTGCATTTTTTTGAAATTGCGGTATACTATCATTACGAAAACGATTTAGGGCATATGCTGGAGGCGAGGATGAAGAAGACGTCAGTTACGATCCGGGACGTTTCCACACGTTGCGGCTTGTCCGTCTCCACCGTATCCAAGGCGCTGAACGGCTATGCCGACATCAGCGAAGAAACGCGCAGCCTGGTGCTGCGCACGGCCGGAGAGATCGGCTACTATCCGAGCGCTGTGGCGCGCACCCTCAAGACCAACCGCTCCTATAATCTGGGCGTGCTGTTCGAGGAAGAAAGCGGGCAAGGGCTGACGCACTATTTCTTCGCGTCGATCTTGGATGCTTTCAAAAGCGAAAGCGAGAAGCGCGGCTACGATATCACCTTCATCAACCGCAACAGCGGCGGACGGGGCATGAGCTATCTGGAGCACTGCCGCTACCGTAATGTGGACGGCGTGTGCGTGGTGTGCGCCGGCTATGACGACCCCGGCGTGCACGAGCTGGTGCACAGCGGGCTGCCCTGCGTGACCATCGACCTGACCTTCGATTGCTGCAGCTGTGTGGCCAACCAGAACAGCGAAGGCGTGGAAGCGCTGGTGCGCTATGCGGCGCAGCTGGGGCACAAGCGCATCGCCTTCATCCACGGGCGGCCGTCTCAGGTAACGCAGGAGCGTGTGCAGGGCTGGCGTCATGCGCTGAAGGTGCTGGGGCTGGACGAACCGCCGGAAGAATACCAGCAGACCGCCGCCTATGTGCATCCCCCATCGGCCTACGAGGCCATGAAGCGGCTGATGAACCTGCCCGTGCCGCCCACCTGCGTGCTGGCTCCGGACGATTACGCCGCGCTCGGCGTGCTCAACGCCACCGA
The DNA here is from genome assembly GCA_964504385.1 of uncultured Oscillospiraceae bacterium. Classification (GTDB taxonomy): domain Bacteria; phylum Bacillota; class Clostridia; order Christensenellales; family Aristaeellaceae; genus Limiplasma. Next base: position 29,255 of record CAZDEF010000016.1, on the reverse strand, counting down.
GGAGCTGGGGCTGAAGGTGCCGCAGGACGTATCCGTGGCCGGTTACGACGGCATCCGCCTCACGCAGATGCTTCTTCCCCGCATGACCACCATCCGCCAGCCGACGGAGCAGATCGGCCAGCAGGCTGCCAGCGAGCTGATCAATCAGGTGGAAAGCGCCAAGCCGCTGCCCCCCCGGGTGATCTCCATTCCCGGCACGCTGATCGAAGGCGAGAGCATCGGCCCGGCGCGGAAATAAAAAAGTTTTTGCAAAGAGAGCGCTCTCTTTGGGCATTCATGACGAAGTCATGAATCCGGCCCGCCCCTTTTCTACTTGGATATAGCGGCGCAGCAACGTCGTTATAATATGCGGCTTTGCCGCAAGAAAACTAAGGAGGTTACCCCTTATGAAGAAGATCCTTTCCCTGGTTCTAGCTCTCATGATGGTCATGGGCTGCATGAGCTTTGCCGTGGCCGATGAGAAGATCACCCTGAACGTGTGGTCCTTCACCGTTGAGCTGCAGCAGATGATCGACAAGTACTATGCTCCCGCTCATCCCAACGTTGAGATCGTTTACACCACCTATCCCACCGACGGCGGCGAATACACCTCCAAGGTGGACGCTCTGATGGCTGCCGACGCTGCCGGCGCCGAAGCGCCCGACATCTTCACGCTGGAAGCTGCCTTCGTGAAGAAGTACGTCAACTCTGACTGGACTGCCGACCTCATCGGCGATCTGGGCTTCACCGAGGAAGAACTGTCCGTGGCCATCCCCGTGATGCGCGAGATCGGCACTTCCAACATCAACGGTCAGCTGAAGGGCCTGTCCTGGCAGTCCACCCCCGGCGCGCTGATGTATCGCGCTTCTCTGGCCGAGAAGTATCTGGGCGTGACCTCTCCTGAAGAAATGCAGGAAAAGGTCGCCGATTGGGACACCTTCCTGGAGACCGCTGAGGAGCTCAAGGAAGCTTCCGAAGGCGCTGTGAAGATGGTCGTCGGCGCTGGCGACATCTGGAACGCCTATCAGTACAGCCGCGAGCAGGGCTGGGTCGTGGATGGCAAGCTGGTCATCGACGATGTGCTGTATGACTACCTCGACCTGTGCAAGGTCATGAAGGAAGACGCTCTGCACAATGACGGCGCTGCCTGGGCCGAAGTTTGGTTCAACGGCATGAAGAGCGACAGCACCCTGTGCTTCCTGCTGCCCACCTGGGGCCTGCACTACACCCTGAAGCCCAACTGCGGCTACACCACCAACTCCGACATGAACGACGAAGAGCTGAAGGCTGCCTGCGAAAAGGACGGCGGCACCTACGGCGACTGGCGTATGTGCGCTGGCCCCGTTGGCTACAGCTGGGGCGGCACCTGGGTTGGCGTCAACGCTGCCAAGGCTGCTCAGATGGACGATGCCAAGAAGGCCGCTGTGAAGGATTTCATCAAGTTCTTCACTCTGGACGAAGACTTCCTGTATCAGTACGCCAAGGATTCCGGCGACTTCGTCGGCTCCAACGCGGTCGTTGAAAAGATCCTTGCCGAGGGCGGCACTCCCAACCCCTTCCTGGGCGGTCAGGATCACTACTCCATCTTCGCCGAGGCTGCCAACCTGGCCAACGGCTCCATCATGACCGACTACGACGAGAAGATCAACTCCCTGTGGTCCGACCATGTCACCACTCCCTATGCCAACGGCGAAGTCGAACTGGACGAGGCCATTGCCAACTTTAAGGCTCAGGTCTCCGCTCAGTTCCCCGAACTGGTGGTTGAGTAATCATCACGCTTGATACGGGCGCATACCCGATCAGTAAATGACCGGGGGCTGCCTCTGCTGCTCATTCGAGAGGCGGGGCAGCCCCCTTTCCTTGATGGTTCAAACCCGTCACTCGCCTATCTCGCGGGGCGAGAAAACGCAAAGGGGTGGATTACATGCAAAAACATTTTCCCAATGCTGTCGATCCGCAGGAAATTGCGGGTAAAAAGCACAAGTCCGTCAGCTACGACCGTTACGGCTATTACTTCATCGCGCCGTTCTTTATCGTTTTCCTCATTTTCCAGTTTTATCCCATTCTGTTCACCTTCCGCACCTCCCTCACGGACGCGGCTGGCTGGAACAAGATCCTGGACAACTCCATCATCGGCTTTGACAACTTCGCCAAGCTGTTCAACTTTGGCAGCGACGTTTCTAATTATTTCTGGCAGTCTTTGGGCAACACCGTCATCATGTGGGCATGGAACTTCGTGCCGCAGATCGGCATGGCGCTCATGCTGGCCAGCTGGTTTACCGATGCGCGCCTGCGCCTGAAGTGTCAGGGCGTTTTCAAAGTGATGATCTTCATGCCCAACATCATCACCGCCGCCACCATCGGCATGCTGTTTTATTCGTTCTTCTCCTACCCCATCGGCCCGGTCAACACGCTCCTGCAGCAGCTGGGGCTTATCAGCCGTCCGATCGAATACTTCCGCTCCACGCCCATCTCCCGCGGACTGATCTCCTTCATCCAGTGGTGGATGTGGTACGGCAACACCATGATCATCATGATCGCCGGCATGCTGGGCATCAACCCTGCCCTGTTTGAGGCTGCGCTGGTGGACGGCTGCACATCCCGCCAGACCTTCTGGAAGATCACGCTGCCGCTCATCAAACCCATTCTTCTGTACAATCTGGTCACCAGCCTGGTAGGCGGCCTGACCATGTTCGATATTCCCCACATGATGACGCAGGGCAACCCGAACTACACCACCAACACCGTTGCCCGCTTCATCTACACACAGGGCTTTGAAGCGCCCAACAACTTCAACATGGCCAGCGCTGCATCCGTGGTGCTGTTCATCATCATCGTCATCTGCTCGCTCATCCTCAACTTCATCATGAAGGACCGCGAGCCCCGGGCAAGGAGGACAGGCAAATGAGTAATATGCGCCGTACCATTTATACCCTGCTGCTGCTCGTGACGCTGATCGGAATGTTCCTGCCCATCGCCACGTTCGAGGACAACTCCGCCGCCGCCCTGCAGGAGGAAGTGGACAAATACGTGGACCGCGTTGCCAGCGCGCAGGAAAAGCTGGACCGCTACATCAAAAACGGCAAGGATCAGAAAGACATCGACAAGCAGAAGGCGCAGGTCGAAAAGCAGCAGAAAAAGCTGGACGAAGCCATTCAGGCGCAGGAAGAAGCCGCGCAGGCTGCCGGTGCTGACGGCCTGAGCCACGCCCTGCTGCCCGACAAGCTGCCCGATGTGCTGGAACTGGATATGCAGGTCATCAACGAAAACAGCGGTATTTACCCCACTGATTTTACGGATCTGTATGTAGGCGCATGGGCAGCCGCAGCGCTGCTGGTGCTGTCCGCCGCGCTGGTGTGGCTTGCCAATGACAAACTGGTGTCCAAGCTGTACACGCTGGCCAGTGTCACCAACCTTCTGGCCGTTGTGCTGCTGGCTTTCTGCGTGCTGCGCACGTCGGCTGTGCCGGTGAAGCTGCCTTACAGCCTGCCCATCATGAACCCCGTGCTGAGCGTGGCACTGATCCTGCTGCCGCTGGGCGCTCTGCTGCTGCACTGCTCCACGGTGCTGAACACCAAGCGCACCATGCTGTATGTGCTGTGCGTGGCCCTGTGCCTGCTCAGCCTGCTGCCCTTCTGGGTGATGATCGTCAACGCGACCCGCAACTCCCAGCAGATCCAGGGCGGCATGTCGCTCATCCCCTCCACTTTCCTGTGGCGCAACTGGGAAGTGCTGAAGAACAAGAACTTCAACGTGCTCATCGGCTTCAAGAACAGCGCCATCATCGCTTTCGGCTCCACCATTCTGAGCGTGTACTTCTCCGCCCTGACTGCGTACGGCTTCTCCGTGTACAATTTCAAGGGCCGCAAGTTCCTCTACGCCGTTGTTCTGGCCATCCTGATGATCCCCGGCCAGGTCACGGGCACAGGCTTCTACATGTTCATGTACCGCCTCGGCTGGACCAACAGCTATCTGCCGCTCATCATCCCCTCCATTGCGGGAGCGTCTACGGTCTTCTTCTTCCGGCAGTATCTGGCGGCTAATCTGCAGCTCTCGCTGGTGGAAGCGGCGCGCATTGACGGCGCAGGTGAGTTCTACACCTACAACACCATCATCATGCCCATCATGGTGCCCGCCATGGCCACCATGGGCATCATGGCTGTGATCGGTTCGTGGAACAACTACCTCACCCCCCTGATGCTGCTGTCCGACCCGCAGATGAAGACGCTGCCCATGATGGTGAAGGAGCTGCGCGGCGACATCTACCGCACCGAGTTTGGCTCCATCTATCTGGGCCTTACCCTCACCGCCCTGCCGCTGATCATCGTGTACTTCTGCTTCAGCAAGTACATCATCGCCGGTGTTGCTGTTGGCGGCGTGAAGGAATAACGACCGCTATCCCATTCAAAAACACCCCGTCCAGCGCGGACGGGGTGTTTTGTGTTGAACCTTGTTTTTTACGCCTGTTTCATAAAGGCGGTATAAGCCTTGACCGCCTCGTACAGGTCAGCCTTGCTGATGATCTCCAGCGGAGCGTGCATGGACAGCACCGGCACGCCGCTGTCGATCACTTCCATGCCGTACAGCGCGCAGATGTAGGCGATGGTTCCGCCGCCGCCCACGTCCACCTTGCCCAGCTCGGCCGTCTGCCAGCAGACGTTGTTGTCGTCCATGATCTTGCGCAGGCGGCCGATGAATTCGGCATTGGCGTCGTTGGAGCCGCTCTTGCCGCGCGAACCGGTGAACTTGTTGTAGCACACGCCGCGGCCAAGGAAAGCGGCGTTTTTCTTTTCAAAGGCGGATGCATACAGCGGATCGTAACCGGCAGACACATCGCAGCTGAGCATGCGGCAGGCCGCCAGCGCGCGGCGCAGGTGCAGCTCGCTGTAAGCGGGCGCGGTCAGCGCCAGCAGCTCGGCCATGGCGTTTTCGAAATAGGCGGCGCGCATGCCGGTCGCGCCCACGGAGCCGATTTCTTCCTTATCTGCCAACAGGCAGCAGCAGGTGCTTTCGGGCACTTCAGGCAGGGCGAGGATGGCTTCCAGCGCGGCAAAGGAGCACACGCGGTCATCATGGCCGTAGCCCAGGATCATGCTGCGGTCCAAGCCGAAGTCGCGCGCTTTTTCAGCGGGCACCACTTCAATCTCGGCGGAGATCATGTCCTCCTCCTCAATGCCATACTTGTCCTTGAGGATCGACAGGAGCATGGCCATCACGGGTTCCTTTTCTTCGCCCTGCAGGGGACGGCCGCACAGGATGAGATCCAGCGCTTCGCCAGTGATGACTTCGCTGGCCTTCTTGCCCATCTGCTCGCCCGCCAGATGGATGAGCAGGTCGCTCACGCCCACCACGGGGTCGTTCTCGTCCTCGCCGATCACCACATCGACCACGGAGCCGTCCTTCTTGGCCACCACGCCGTGCAGCGCCAGCGCGCGGGCGACCCACTGGTACTTCTTGATGCCGCCGTAGTAATGCGTATCGCCGTAGGCAAAATCGCCGTCCTCATAGAAGGGGTTCTGCTTCAGATCCATACGGGGCGAGTCGATGTGCGCGCCGACGATGTTGATGCCGTCGGTCAGCGGCTTGCAGCCCAGATGGAACAGCATCACGGCCTTGCCCATGCAGTTGACATAGACCTTTGCACCGGGCTTGAGGGGTTCGCCCGCCTTGATGGCATCGGCCAGATCGGTGTAACCGGCGGCCTGAGCGATGGCGACCGTCTCGGTCACGCATTCGCGCTCCGTCTTGCCATTGTCCAGATATTTGCGGTACTTGCGGCTGATCTCCTCCAGCTGCACAAGCGCGTTTTCATCATATTGTTTCCATGCATTGGGTCGTTCCATTGTAAAACGCCTCCTGATTGGTTTTAAGAGCCTTTATAGTGTAACATCAAATGCCAGCGGGCACAAGTGGCCGCTGGCAAAACACGGGAAAGTGATCGGTACGATGCGCCGCTCAGGGCTGGGTGAGGAACACGCTTTCCGACGGATCCCGCGTGGGCGCAGGGGTAGACTCGGGCTGCTGCGCCGCATCCAGCAATGCCTCGATGCGCTCGCGCGCACGCTCGGTGTCATTCAGCAGTTCCAGCTTTGCGTTGATCTCGCAGTCCTCGCCGGTCACATTCACCAGCAGCGTTCGGCTTTCAGGCACCGTACTGTGTACGGTGTATACCTTCTGATTTTCGATCGTTTCAGCGGGGTAGATCAGTTCCTGATCGAACTTGACATGCAGCACATTGCCTTCGTCCGCGGGCTGCGTCATGTCGGCCGCCAGCAGCTGGGTCACCACGGTCAGATAGCTGTCTTGGCACTGCGAGCGCGCGCTGAGATAACCGGGCGTCCATGTGAAGGAGAGCTCACTGGACGGCTGGTTCCATGTGCCGCTCGCATGATCGGGCCGAGCCTCCAGCGAGAACTCGCTGTTGACCGTCTCCCACCCACGGCTGCGCATGCTGTTGACGGCGCGCAGCATAAAGCCATCCTCAAACACACCGGCCTCCAGCGTATTCACCGTGCTGAGACGCGGGAGGTACCAGTACTCCCAGTTCGTCCGCATGTGCCATCCGCCGCGTTCCTCGCGGATGGTGAACTCGCCTTCCAAGGCGCTGCAGCTCACGCTGGCGGAGACTGTGCCATCCAGCACATACCCCGCCGCATCAAGCGTCTGGCCGTTCAGGCTGCCGTGCAGGGCGAGGCTGTTTTCACCAACGGTGAGGGAGCCTTCCAGCCCGGCGGCGGTCTTCAGCGACAGGCCGCAGGCGTGCAGTCTGGCAGTAGCCAGCCAGCTGTCATTCTGGCTGAGGGTGAACACGGCGGCTTTTTCGTCCTCCACCACGCCCTTCAGTTCCAGCGTCATCTGGGGCTGACCGCCATACATCGTTCGCACCAGCAGATGCAGTTCATCGTTCCAGCTGCCCTGCACATCCACGCCTTCCCGGGTGGAGCCGTTCATCCATTGCGCGCTGCCGTTCATGCCGCCGGCATCCACCGTCAGCTTCGCCGTGAACACAGGCATGTCGATGGAAACATCCAGCATTTCTGCGGGCTTGTAGAGCGCATCCAGCGTCATCTGCCGCATACTGCGGCTGCGCATCAGCATCCGTTTCAGCAGTACATCCACTTCGCAGCGCAGCGTTTCGGGATCCGTTCCGGGCAGATAGCGCTGGAGGAGCGTTTCGATCTCCGCAGCGCGGCGGGTAAAGACGGCGTTCATCCCATTGCTGAAGTCCGCAACGAACTGCTGCAGATCAAACTGCACGCGCAGATGCACCGTGCCAGCCGCCTCTTCAAAGACCACATCCACCGCCTTGCGGGACAAGTGGAGCAGGATCTCCTGCAGCCATCCCAGCGCCTGCACAAAATCGCGCGTGTCAAAGCTCCACTCGCCGCCATACCAGTAAAGGCGGCCATCCGCATGCTCGCCATCAAAGTGGATCACCGCGCCAGCGGCCAGCATCTCCGCTTCCAGCTGCCAGCCGTCGCCGGCAACGGTCATGCGGATGACGGCGTTCACACCGTCCGGAAGGAGCGCGCCCACCTGCAGCAACTGCCACTGCTCCCGCAGGGAACTGACGGAAGGCAGATCCAGCCCCATCTGAAGCAGGAACGCCCGATTCTTCTGGAGCATCGCATCCAGCTGGATCTGGTTTTCCGCCAGCGCCGTGCTCAAGTTCTCGTCCAGTTTCCGGCACATCTGCTGCAGCGGGATGGTGATCTCCATGCGCTGCGCAGGCTCGCCATCCAGTGTAGCGCTGCTTTCCACAGCTGTCACCAGATCGCCCACGGGCGCAAAGATCTGCACGATGATCTCGGCCAGCAGTGCCTTGTCGGCGTCCGTCAGCTGCGGCATCGCGCCCTCCTGCAGGCCCAGCATCTCCATGAACAGCTGATCCCACGGCAGATCCATCGTTTCGCTGCCATCGGCCAGCAGCACGCCCGTCGCGTCCGCCGCGGCGGCGTATGTGTTTTCCTCATCCTGATAATACGCGCCTGCTCCGGGTAGACCGTTTTCATCCATCGTTACACCGGCAGCCAGTTTCCCTTGCGGCGCGTCGATCTCCAGCCATGCGGCCGGATTGATCGCAAGCGCGCCGATCAGATCGCCCAGCAGTTTTTCCGTGCTGATCGGCCCGGTAGTTGCCATGGCGGCAGGCGAAAACGCCATGCACAGCGCCAACAGGAAAGCCCAGCATCTTTTCATAATCATCACGCCTCCATGAAGTGTCTCTGTCGTTCACGGGATCGATCGGGCACTTTTTCTTGATGCTGGTATTATAGCATGAAATTGTTTGCTTATGCAATCATGTGCAGGGCATCACACCGCTTCATTCCAGCCAGTCTGCGATGCACTGCGCCACGCGTCCATCCATCTGTGCGGGCACGCTGTATTCCGCCATGACGGTGGCAATGGTGGCCGTGCCGTCGCAGGGCATCAGCAGGTGGTTGAGGCCGGGAAGGGTCTCATAGTGGTACCATTCCGCTTCGCCCAGTCCTTCTCGCCATGCTTCAAATGCCTCGCGGGACACCTGCACATCGTTTTCGCCCCACAGGAACAGCATGGGCTTCTGCACGCGCTTGGCGATGGCGATCTCGTCCAGCGCGCTCATATGCCGCAGATAGTACGCGCTCATGCCGAACACCGTCGCGCTGCGGGCTTCCTCATCCGTCATCTGTGCAATGGCTTCCGCGCGCTCGCGTTCCGCCTCCGTCTGCGCCAGCAGTGCGGGCTGCTGCTCGGCAGGCAGCAGGGCGATCATGTCCAGATTCTGCTGATACGAGATCTGCCACAGCGGATACGGCGTACCGGCCAATGCCACGCCGCCGTCAAAGCCGCACTGCTCCACCAGCCACGGCATGAGCATGCCGCCCTCGCTGTGGCCCGCCAGATACACCTTTTCCGCGCCGGTTTCCGCCTTCAGCACGCGCAGCGCTTCGGCCACAGGCTGCAGGTATTCCTGCTCCACGGTCTCGCAGGGCAGCTCCGGATGGGCATAGGTCATCTTGTCAAAGCGGATGGAGCCCACGCCCAGCGCCGCCAGATCATAGGCCAGATCGCGCAGAGGGCGGTTGGCATAGAGGGTCTCGTCCATATCGCTGGGGCCGGAGCCATGCGCCAGCACCACATAAGAAGCCGTTTCACCGGCAGGACGGATGATCCGGGCAGCAAGCTCCCGTTCCGTACCGGCAAAGAGCAGCGCGGCGCTTTCCACCGCGCCATCGGGCAGCGCGCGTTCCTGCGCAGTCTGCACGGCGGCGGGCTGTAGCAGCAGGGTGCTGATGCGTCCCTGCTCGTCATAACCGACGATCAGGTTTTGCGCGCCGTTTTCGTGCAGCAGCGTAAACACATACGCGCCGTTCTGTTCACTGGCTTCATAGAGCGACACATATCCGCCCAGCTGAGCCAGCTGCATTTCCCACGCCTGTCTGAGCGCGTCTGCGCTGACGGCGGCGCGGACGTCACCGCTGAGCATGGCCTCGATCTGTTCGTATTCGCCGTTCAGAAACGCGTTGAGCACATCCTGCGGTTCGGCCAGCGCGGCAACGGGCAGAAGCAGTGCAAGCAGCAGACACAGAGCTTTTTTCATGAAAGATTCCTCCTTGGCTGAATTCCGGCCCATTCTATCACGCTGGAAAAAAACGTGTCAACGAAACGGCCGGGCGCTGCGGTTGATTCGCCGCCTTTTCCCGGCTCTCAGCGGCTCAACCAGAAGGCGAGAAAGGTGCAAAGCCTTATGGCAGCCTGTTTTGCGTGTCTCCGCACCTTCCCCTGCGCCATTGATCCATCCGCCGTATCAGCCAGCCGCTGGCTTCCCATACCGCTGCCGCCGCGCTCAGGCACACCAGCGTCGGCAGGGCCAGCGCCCCCATGAACAGCATCGCCGCCAGCAAAACTGCCTTTTCCAGTACACCGATCATTCAGGGTCCTCTTTCTCCTGCGTCTGGCAGTGCATCTCCACCGTGCCGGTGAAATCCGCATAATCCACCATCACATAGTTGCCGCCGGAGGCGAAGCGCAGCTCGGTCTCGATCTTCCCCTGCGGATCCGGCGAAAGATATACCACCTCATCGTTCATGCGCACGCGCACCACAGCCGTACCGGTGACCGTCTGAAGCGCTGCTTCCAATTTTACCACGCGGCTGGAGACGGAGCCTCCGCCAAACAGCACGTCCCGCCCGGTCACGCCGGCCGGCGCGGCGCTGTATGCGCCGCTGTACGCGTCCCCGCCCCGAACGCGCCGCCCGATTAGGTCGCCGTCCGCCGTGAGCTGGCTGCTCCCCAGCCAGCCGGTCACATTTTCCACAGTATCATACAGCTGCTCCGGCGTCGCTCCGTTCAGGCCGCAGGCGGTCAGGCCCACCGCCGCGCAAAGCAGCACTGCGATCAAAGCCCCTTTCTTCATTCCTTTTTCTCCTTTGCACCGCTCACAATCTCATAGTAGGCATTGGACGTGATCTTGTAAACGATCACATAGAACACGCCGAACACCACGAAGCTGATCAGCGTGGTGGCGATGAACAGCCGCACGTTGCTCATGTTGAAGGCCGCCAGCAGCTTGCGCACAATGGGGAAGGCAAACACCATGTGCAGCCCCGCCAGCAGCAGGGGCAGGAAGAACACCGTCAGCATCTGGGAATTGATGCTGCGGCGGATCTCCCGCTTCGTCATGCCCACCTTCTGCATGATCTCAAACCGGCTCTGATCCTCGTAGCCCTCGGACAGCTGCTTGTAGTAGATGATCAGGATCGCCGCAAACAGGAACACCACGCTGAGCAGAATACCCAGGAAGAAGAAGCCGCCGAAGGCGCCGAAGAAATCCCCGCGCTCATTTTCGCGGCACTCCACCTGCGCGCCCAGCTCCGCCGCAGCCTGCTTCAGCCCCTGATACAGGGTCAGGATCTGCTCGCTGTCGCCCTTGGGATCAAAGCCATAGAACCAGCACGTTTTCGTCATCAGCTGGCTGCCGTTGAAGGTGAGCGATCCAAACGCTTCCATGCTTTTGTCCAGATCCGGCACGATGAGGAAGATGGGGTTCACCACATCCATGGCGATGGTCCCCGCAGCCGCAAAGCTGGAGAGATGGCGCTTGACGCTGTAGGAAGCCGCGCGGTTGAAGGCGATGGTATCCGCCTCATAGGCGTCGCGCATGGCGTACAGCAGCACTTCGTCCTCGGCAAGGGTCTCGTTTTCGCCCGTCATGCGGTTGTAGTCCTCCAGCGGCACGAAGTAGAAATTCCGAAGCTGCTCGTACATCGTCAGCGAATCCATGCCCGCCTCCGCCTCGTCCGTCTCCACGGCGTTGCCCAGCAGCAGGCCGGAGACCACGCAGTAGCGGTAGTCCGCCTCGTTTTCAACGTCCATCCCGCCTTCCCGCAGCAGCGCTTCCGTCTTGGCGCGGATCGCCTGCTGGTTTTCCAGCGTGGCCTGTCCCGGCTCGTCATAAGCGGTCTCGATGGCGATCTGGCGGGGGTAGCGCGTCGCCAGCGCATCCTCCGTGCCGAAGTACAGGCAGGAGGTGGAGGAGATCATCACCAGTACCATGGTCAGCAGGACGCACACCGTGGCCAGCCCCGCGCCGGTGCGGTTCATGCGGTAGGCCATGGAGGACACGGAGACAAAGTGGTTGGCCTTGTAGTAGTAGCGCTTGTTCTTCTGCAGCAGCCGGCACAGCAGCACCGAGCCGGAGCCGAACAGCAGATAGGTGGCAATGATGACCATGCCCACAGCCACAAAGAACACCAGCAGCGCAGCCAGCGGGTTGCCAATGCTCACGGCGATATAGTACGCCGCCGCCAGCAGCACCACGCCGCCCAGCCCCAGCAGCCAGTTGGCGCGCCGAGCCTTTTCGCCCACATTTTCGCTGTGCAGCAGCTGGATGGCGCTGGTCTTGCGCAGCATCCACAGCGAGCGCGCAAAGATGAGCGCGAAGGTCACCGCGAACAGGCTGACCGTTTGCAGGATCGCCGGCACGGAAACGGTGAGCGTGTAGCTGACCGTGCCGCGCAGCATATTCACCATCAGCGCTTCAGCCGCCTTGGAAAACAGCATGCCCGCCAACAGACCGATGATGAGGGAGAGCGCGGCGGCGATGAACGTTTCCCACAGAAGCACCAGGCTGATCGCGCCCTTGCCCATGCCCAGAATGTTGTACAGGCCGAATTCCTTCTGTCTGCGGCGCACTAGGAACGAATTGGAATACAGCAAAAACAGCACCGTAAAGATCATGATCACACCGCTTCCCAGCCGCATCATCATCTTCAGCGTATCAGCGCCGGGCAGGGTGGACAGCATGTCCGAATAAGCCAGATAGCAAATGATGTAATACATCATCACCATGCCGATGCAGGTGAGCAGATAGGGCAGGTAGAGCTTGCGGTTCTTGCGCATGCCGCTCCATGCCAGCTTGGGAAAGAAGCCCAGTTTCATGCCCAATCACCACCCGTCGTGAGCATGGTCAGCGTATCGCTGATCTTCTGGTACAGCTGCTCGTTCGTGGCATCGCCGCGGTAGAGCTGGTGGAACACCTCGCCGTCCTTGATGAACAGCACGCGCCCGGCGTGGCTGGCCGCCTTCACCGAATGGGTCACCATCAGGATGGTTTGGCCGCTGCGGTTGATATCGGCAAACAGGCGCAGCAGTTCGTCCGTGGCGCGGGAATCCAGCGCGCCGGTGGGCTCGTCCGCCAGAATGATGCGCGGCCGAGTGATCAGCGCGCGGGCCACAGCGGCGCGCTGCTTCTGCCCGCCGGATACCTCATAGGGATACTTCTTCAGCAGCTCCCGGATGCCCAGCTGACCGGCAATGCCGTCCAGCCGTTTGCGCATTTCCGCATGGTTCTTGCCGGCCAGCACCAGCGGCAAATAGATGTTATCTTCCAGCGTAAAGGTATCCAGCAGGTTGAAATCCTGAAACACAAAGCCGATGTTGTCGCGGCGGAACGCGGCCACGGCGGATTCACGGATGGCGGCCATATCGCGGCCGTCCAGCGTCACGCTGCCGGAGGTGGGCTTGTCCAGCGCGGCCAGAATGTTGAGCAGCGTGGTCTTTCCGCTGCCGCTTTCGCCCATGATAGCCACATATTCGCCCTGCTCCACGGCAAAATTCACATTGCGCAGCGCCTCCACCTTGTTTGCGCCAAAGCGCGTGGTATACACCTTTTTAAGGGATCGAACTTCCAGAATGCTCATCTTTGCATGACCTCCCGTATTTGGATGACGGGTTGATTGTAGCAAAAAGGGAAAATGAAAAGCCTGTGATTTGGCTAACACTTTCCCGCAAAATTCAAACAGTTTTGTTAGATTTGAATTCATTCAAAGGTCTGCTCGGGCCGGTGCAGGTCGATCCTGACGCAGGTGCCCCGATCCAGCTCCGATTCGATGGCGATGCCGTAGCCCAGCGCCGCGCAGATGCGCCTGCACAGGTGCAGCCCAAGGCCGCTGGCCTGCTGATCCTGCCGCCCGTTCAGGCCAGTGAAGCCGTTTTGGAACAGGCGCGGCAGATCCTCCGGCGCAATGCCCATGCCCGTATCGCGGATGCACAGCGTGCAGGGCTGCTCCAGATACACGCTCACGCCGCCTTTGGGCGTATACTTGATGGCGTTGGACAGCAGTTGCTCCAGCACAAAGACGAGCCATTTTTCATCCGTCACCACCTGCAAATGCGTGGGCTGCACGTTCACGCTGAGCTTTTTATGGATGAAATCCCCAGAAAAGCGCTTGATGGCCGTGCGCACCAAGCTGTCCAGATCCGCCTTGCGGAATACATAATCCGTGCTGTCGCCGTCCAGCCGCAGATAGGCCAGCACCATTTCCACATACTGCTCGATGCGCCCCACCTCCGAGGACAGGCGGCGGCTGCGCTCATCGTCCATGCTCTGCAGCTGCAGCTCCATGGAGGCAATGGGTGTTTTGATCTGATGCGCCCACAGGGTGTAATAGCGGATCATTTCGTCATACCGGCGGGACATGCGCGCCTCGCGCGCTTCCTGCTCCTGCAGCAGCAGCCCGATCATCTCCTGATAATCCTGCGCTTCGATCACATCCGTTTCGGGCAGGGGCTCCGCACTGACCGAAAGATTCTTCTTCAGGCGCTGGAGAGTCTCATGCCGCCGTCGGCAGCGGCACAGATCGACCGCCATATACACAAGGCCCAGCGCCGCGCAGATCAGCGCGGGATAGCCCACCGCCTCCAGCGGCAGCTGGTAGAGCGCGAACGTCACCGCAAAGATGAGCCCCGCCGCCGCTGCCGCCGCCAGCACGCGGCGGCGCTGCTTGAGATACGCCCACACAAATCCGCTCATACTCAGTCTCCTATCAGGTAGCCCACGCCGTGCTTGGTGGTGATGAGCTCCTTCAGTCCGGCGGCTTCCAGCCGTTTGCGCAGCCGCCCCACATTGACCGTCAGCGCCGCTTCATCCACAAAATCATCCGTTTCCCACAGGGCTTCCATCAGTTTTTCCCGGCTGACCACCTTGCCCTTGGAGCGGAGCAATGTGAGCAGAATGCGGAATTCATTTTTGGAAAGCGATATTTTTTCGCCGTTGTACACGAGCGTGCCTTCGTCGGTATTGATCAGCGCGCCTCGGTGCTCCAGCACGGACGCATTCGCGCCAAAGTCATAAGCCCTGCGCAGCAGCGCCTGCACCTTGGCCATGAGCACGTCCTGATCGAAGGGCTTGGCGATAAAGTCGTCCGCGCCCATGTTCATGGCGGTGACAATGTTCATGCTGTCCGACGCGGACGAGATGAAGATGATGGGCACCTTGGACACCCGGCGGATCTCGCTGCACCAGTGATAGCCGTGAAAAAAGGGCAGCTTGATATCCAGCAGGATGAGATGGGGCTGGAAAGCGGCAAAATCCGCAAGGACCTGCCGAAAATTCTCCACACAGCGCGCCTGCATGCCGTACACTTCGATCTGCTCCCGGACAGCTTCCGCGATGCCGGGATCATCCTCCACGATCAGGATCCTGTACATGTGCCTTCCTCCCTCAATCCGCCCGCGAGCATTTTTCCGCGTCGATGGCCAGCACCACCATCAGCGCATGCAGCGCGTCGGCGGGGTCGTTCACGTCGATGACGTAGGTATCCGCCCAGTGCCAGATCTCCTTGGAAATGGCGGCCACCTGCCGCCCGGCTGCATCCGTGATGGCGTAGTTCCACTCCCAGAAGCTGCCGTTCACGCTCCAGCCGTTGCAGTCCAAGGTGAAGCGCGGCTTGAAGAAGGTGATCTCCTTGGTGATGGCGCCCACCCGCGTTTCGCCTTCAAACATCTCAAAGCGGGGCTTGAGGAACGTGAGCACCACTTCCCGAAGCGTAGCGATATGCAGCCCATGCGCGTTCAGAATGTGCAGCTTGTGCCCCCACGCCAGTTTGCCCTCCACGGTATACACAACGCGGCCTTCCTCGTCGTACACATCGTAGCTGTCCAGCCACGAAAAGATGCGTTGTTTGAAAAGCAGCTTCATCCCTGTTTCCTCCTTTGCCTCTTTCCCCACAAGATCGACCGTTTTCCTGCCTTGAGTCCTCTGTGCGGCGCACAAAAAACGCCTGCACAGCAAACACCGCGGCAGACGCTTTATGGCTCCTTCAGCCAGTCTTTGTACTTTTCCGGCGGATACACGCCCCTGACCACGCTGAGCATGAACTGGAATTCCTCCGGCGAGAAATAGGACGCATACTTCTGATAGAGCACACGCAGCGCATTGATGCTGGGGCGGTGCATGCTGTAATCGTTGAGCTTGATAAAGTTGGCCGAGAACGGCGTGAGCTTGTCAAAGATCAGGCCCATCAGGTCGTCCGTGATATCTGCGATCACCGCCTTGGTCAGCTTGCGGCTGCGGTAATTGTCCAGGATCACGGTCAGGCTGCCGTTGGTCAGGCTGTTGAGGCGGGTGAGCAGCAGCACCTCCAGCTCGTCATGCAGGCTTTCCAGATCCTGCCGATAGGGGGCATAGCCGCTCATGCGCTCGGTCAGCAGCTCGCTTAGATTGTTGGAGGACAGAAACAGCGTGCCCAGCCATGGTCGCAGCACGCGCTCCACTTCGTCCTTGCCCACAGGCATGGCCATGACCCGTCCTCCCCCCTTCTCCGGTGCAAGGGCCTGCGCGCCCTTTCTTCTACCAAAGACAAATTCTACATTTTCCGCCGTGATTCCTCTTGCCTGCCGAGCAAAAGTTGACGCAGCGGCCTCAGCCATGCCGAAGCTGCCGGCTTCTCTTCGCCATTCGGCTAATTTTACAAAGCTGATTGAAGAATTTCAAAAATATTTCAAATTTATTTCGAGAATTCATAATGACTGATATTCACAGCGCAAGGAATATTTATTCATTTTTATTTGAGGAAAAACTATGTTTTGTGGAGAAGCATTCCACCAACCACCATCCATAGATACGGCAGTTTTCAACATACCAAGCGCTATGCAAAAGCAGTGCCGCGCCGCCCCTCTTGTCAAAAAACCCGCCATCTGCTATGATAAATAGCGAAATGGGGAATAACGTGACGAGTTTTCCACAAGAACGTTATCCACATTCTTTTTGTCTGTTGGCAAAGAAAATGTGGATAACTTTCAGCGCCGAACTTGCATATTATACATCATAGGGAAGGTTGAGTACACCGAATGAACGCGGAAGAGTTATGGTCAAGCGCCTGCCAACTGCTCAAGGGTGAAATAGCGAATGTCAGTTTTGATACATGGATCGAACAACCGCTCAAGCCATACGAGCTGATCGGCGACATCCTGCTGCTGGAATGCGTAGCGCCGATCATGCTGGATCTGGGCACCAACCGCTACCTGGATCAGATCCAGCGCGCGGTCAACACGGCGGCGGACGGCGCACTGAAGATAGAGATCCTCAGTGGCGATGCGCTGGCCACGCGCGTGAAGGAGCTGAAAGCGCGCGCCGCGGGCGATTCACTGGTGCTGCTCAACCCCAAGTATACCTTTGACAGCTTTGTGGTAGGCGACAGCAACCGCTTTGCCCACGCCGTGTCTCTGGCCGTGGCCGAGGTGCCGGCCAAGGCCTACAACCCGCTGTTCATCTACGGCGGCGTGGGACTGGGCAAGACCCACCTGATGCATGCCATTGGTCACTGCGCGCATGAGCTGTACCCGGAGATGCGCATCCTCTACATCACCAGCGAGGACTTCACCAACCAGCTCATCACCGCCATGCAGACCAACCAGAACCAGCAGTTCCGCGACCGTTTCCGCAACGTGGACATCCTGATGGTGGACGATATCCAGTTCATCGCCGGCAAGCGCGGAACGGAGGAGGAATTCTTCCACACGTTCAACCACCTGCGCGATGCGGGCAAGCAGATCATCATGACCTCCGATAAGCCGCCCAAGGAGATCCAGAAGCTGGAGGAGCGCCTGTGCAGCCGTTTTGAAGGCGGACTGGTGGCTGACATCCAGCGCCCCAACTTCGAGACCCGTCTGGCCATCCTGCGCAAGAAGGCCGAGTACGAAAAGCTCAACATCGACAGCGAGATCCTAGGTCTGATCGCCGAGAAGATTGAGACCAACGTGCGCGAGCTGGAGGGCAGCCTCACCCGCTTGACCGCGTATTCCAGCCTCACCCGCCGCCCCATCGACATGCAGCTGGCGCGCGAGGCGCTGCGCGAGCTGTTCAAGCATACCGAGGCGCGGGTCATCACTGCGGAGCTCATCAAGGAAGCGGTGGCCAACTACTACGGCATCACCGCAGAGGATCTGGAAAGCCCCAAGCGCAGCCATGAGATCACCGTGCCGAGGCAGATCGCCATGTACCTGTGCCGCGAGATGATGGGCCTGAGCCTGACCAAGATCGGTGATGCCTTCGGCGGCAGGCACTACACCACGGTCATGTCCTCCATCGACAAGGTGGAGGAGTCCATCAAGCAGTCGCCCAGTCTGGCCAGTTTGCTGGATGATGTACGCCGTATGATCCGCGATTCCAAATAAACCATCCTTGCAAAATTTTTCTCAAAATGCTTTCCAAAACGGTGGAACCGTGCTATAATACACGCGTTGCCCAGCTGAGGGATTCGGCTCAGGTTCCTTACTCTTCTTTGTTCGGAAGCATGGAAACCTAAGACCAGGAAACACAAAGCGATTGGGGACAGAACAAAGAAAATGGAGGAAACCACCATGTTTGAAGACAAGACTCTTGTGTGCCGTGATTGCGGCAAGGAATTCGTGTTCAGCGCTTCTGAGCAGCAGTTCTTCGCCGACAAGGGCTTCCAGAACGATCCCACCCGCTGCCACGAGTGCCGCGCTGCTCGCCGCAACCGCGAGAATCCCGGCCGTGCCGAGCGTCAGTACTACGAAGTGATTTGCGACGGCTGCGGCGCCACCACCCAGGTGCCCTTCCAGCCCAAGGGCGATCGTCCTGTGTACTGCCGTGAGTGCTTCGAGCGCAACCGCAACCAGTACTAAGAAATCAACGCCTCCGCCTCGGCGGGGGCGTTTTTTGTTACAGATATGACACGCAAAGAAAAGCTGAAGCGATGGCTGGTAAAGGCCTTTCGCTTCCTCACCAACCCGCGGTTCCTGCTGTGCTTCGGGCTGGCGTGGATCGTCACCAACGGTTGGAGCTATGCGCTGCTGGCCATCGGCACCTATTTCGGCATCCACTGGATGACGGCGATCGCCGGCGCCTACATGGCGCTGCTGTGGTTTCCGTTCACCCCTGAAAAGGTGTTCACCTTTGCCATCGCCATGGGGCTGCTGCGCTGGCTGTTTCCCAAGGATGAAAAGACCCTCAAGGTCATGCACGAGCTGCACCTGTCCGCCAAGCAGAAGTTCCACGCCCTGCACGAAAAGCGCCGGGCCCAAAAGCAAAACCGGAAAAGCGCTGGCGATGGCAGCATCAGCCGTTCCGACCCGCTGCCCTGACCAAAGCGTCTGAACCCGCCGCCCTTGCCCCTGTGCGCAAAGGGCATTTTGTGGTATAATCAATGCACTCATTCTCTACAAGGAGGCCCCGCCATGTTCACGCTTCTCCCCTATTCCGCGCCGGATTTCACCACGCCCGCCCTTCTTTCCGCGCCCAATGCCGCGCTCGTGCAGGTCGCGCAGGACCGCGTCGCGCCGGAGCATTATCACTCCACCAGCATCTACCCCGAGTATTTCAAGGTGGATGGTCAGTGGCATCTGGCTGCGGAAAGCCGCATGGACTGCGTGGCTGTGTGGGAAAATGGCACGGTATGCATCCGTGAATTCCGCCATCTGCACGCAGGCGATCTGGTCTTCACCGGGCGCACGGAGGACGGCAGCGAGGGCATCTATGTGCACACACAGGGGTTCCTCGATGAAAGCAGCCCAAACGGCGACCTGTTCGTGTTCCGGCAGGGCCGTTCGCGCGAGACCGCCTTTTCCCGCGATTATGATTGCCTGTACGAGCTGCTGCGTCACGAGCGCGACCACGGGCACATCGTGTGGGTGATGGGGCCCGCCGTCGCGTTTGACTATGATTCCCGCAATGCCTTCGCCCGGCTGGTGAAGGGCGGCTACGCGCATGCCGTGCTGGCCGGCAACGCACTGGCCACGCACGATCTGGAGGGCGCGTACCGCCGCACGGCGCTTGGGCAGGATATCTACACGCAGGTCTCCCAGCCCATGGGCCACTACAACCATCTGGACACCCTCAACCGCGTGCGCGCACACGGCTCCATTCCCGCTTTCATCCGCGCGGAGGGCATTGATAACGGCATCATCCACGCCTGTGTGGAAAAGAACGTACCCTTTGTGCTGTGCGGCTCCATCCGCGATGACGGCCCCCTGCCAGAGGTATACGCCAATGTCTACGAGGCGCAGGACGCCATGCGCGCGCAGGTGCGCCGCGCGACCACCGTCATCTGCATGGCCACCACGCTGCACTCCATCGCCGTGGGCAACATGACCCCCTCCTTCCGCCAGATGCCGGACGGCAGCATCCGGCAGGTCTATTTCTACAGCGTGGACATTTCGGAATTTGCCGTGAACAAACTCAGCGACCGCGGCAGCCTGAGCGCGCGCAGCATCGTGACCAACGCGCAGGATTTTGTTGTGAATGTGGCCAAGGGACTGGGCGTGTAACCGCGCCACAGCTTGTCAAAAAACCACCCATGGGTGGTTTGGAGGGCCGCAGCCCTCCAAGTGTGATCGTATCGACAGGCTTTGCCGGGCGGGCGGGAGTTTCCGCGCCCTGCGCGGAAACATTCCTTACGCCGGTTGCCGCCCGGCGAGCCGTAGGCGAGTAGGCAAACGGCGCCTTCCCTCGTCGGAAAAGATCGCGCAGCGAGCTTTTTCGACGGCCCGTGGGCGTGTAACCGCGCCCGTCCATTTCTTTGAAACTTTTTTCGCCCGAGGTATTGACAACATACTGAAAGTGTGATATGATAAAAAAGTCGTCAGACGTGGTGCTTTGGCTCAGTTGGTAGAGCACATCGTTCACATCGATGGGGTCACTGGTTCGAGTCCAGTAAGCACCACCAAGGAAAGTGCCGGTTTTATGAAAGCTGGCACTTTCTTTTTTGCGACAAAATAAAATTTACTTCTATACAAGGAGGTAGCTTCATGAAACACCACTCCATCAAGCTTGCCGGTCTGCTGCTGTTGATCACCCTGCTGCTGGCGGGCACGGCTGTTGCCGAAACGCCGGATATTCACACCGTCGTGCTGCCCAGCGGGAAAAGCTATACGTTCCCCATGTCTGCTGATGCGTGCAAAGCTGCCGGCATTGCCCTGCCCGAACTTGGGGCGCTGAGTGCCGGCCAGTACTATCCCAGCGTCAAGGTGAACAACGGCCGTGAGCAGTTCGACGTCCGCGTAGAGATGGATGCCGCTACGGGCGAATTTTGCGTTACGGGCTTCGATCTGACCCAAAATGATATTGCCGATGCGGCTTTGGCCGGCATCACCTTGGGCAAGACCACGCAGACCGAGGTGTACGAGCTGCTGGGTGCGGATCATAATGGCACGCTGCCGGGCACGAGCGATAGCATGACATATTACTATTATATGGGGCATGAAGGGCTGACCATTTACTTCGATTCTGCCGATGCCAACGCTGTGGCCAAGCATGTCATTGCTTCCAGCGATCTTGTCAGCACCTATGGCATGCAAGTCAGCGCACAGACCGGCGTCGAAGATAAGGATCTGCCCGTTGCTGCCGATCTCGCCTTTAACCAGTTCATTCTGGCTGGTCAGCTTTATCAGAGCGGCGATACCCTGCAGACCCTGCTGGACAATGGCTGGATCCTGCCCGCAAGCCATTCCGCCGATCAGCTGATCGCCGCCCGGGAGGGAAGCCGTGCCTCCGGCGAGCGGTTTGACCTCTATAATGGCAGCAGCATTGTAGAGGTTGCCGTTTGCAACATCTCTGAGTCCGAATGTGCTCTCGCCGATTGCGTGATCAACCAGATCGTTGCGGATCAAGAGGGCTGTGCTGCCTTGACCATCGCCGATGGCCTGACGATCACCACCTCCTCCGCCGATGCGGCCAAGATCTTTGGCGAGGCCGTCAAACAGTCCGCCAATGACGACGGCACTGTGGTAAACACCTTCAAAGCACTCAACAATCTGGAATTTGCAATCACCGAGCTTGACGGCGTGGTGACCAACATCTCCATCCGCGGCCTGATGAACAACTGATCGCCCAAAAACCAAATCAATAGCGCAACACCCCCGACTGCCTTGTACAGTTGGGGGTGTCTGCTTGTCAAAAAACCGAATGAGAGGTCTGAAGGGCCGCAGCCCTCCAAGTGGGTTCAGTAGACTTTCGCAGCAAGGTTTTCCTTACGCCGTTTGCCGCCCGTTGAGCCGTAGGCGAGTAGGCAAAACCGCAGCGATTTTTTGTTCGCTTCCAACTTAATTCTGTACACTTCAGAAAAGAGTCATACGCGCCCGCAGTTCACAGCCACTCCGCCGGTTTGATGGTCAGTTCGCCGTCTTCGGTCACGTCCATCATCATCAGGGATTTTTCGCCCTGCACCAGCTTGCGCACCGGCTGCACGCGCTCCATCACGAAGGCCGTGCCCACGACCTCTACATTGAATTCGCTCATCAGGTCGATCATGCCCTTGGCCGTGCCGCCTGCCTTGAGGAAGTCGTCCACGATCAGGCATTTCTGGCCTTCCCTCACCGCGCGGCGGCTCAGGCTCATGGTTTCGATGTGGCCGGCGGAGCCGCTCACATAGTTGATGTTCACAGCGGAGCCTTCGTACACCTTGCTGGAACGGCGGGCGATGACCAGCGGCACGTCCATGGACTGGGCCGTCATCAGCGCCACGGGGATGCCCTTGGTTTCCATGGTGAGCACGAAGTCCGGCGCTGCATCGTAAAATTCGCCGGCGATGATCACGCCCATCTTGCGCACGATCTCCGGAATGCTCAGAATGTCGCTCAGGTACAGAAAGCCGCCGGGCAGCAGACGGTTGGAGCTTTGCAACTCCGCGCACAGCTCGGTCAGGAAGGCTTGGGCGTCCTCACGCCGCATGTACGGGCGAAAGCGCACCCCGCCGGCCGCGCCGGTCACGGTGTCCAGTTTGCCAAGGCCGAACGTATCAAACACATCACGCAGGATATCCACATCCTCGCTCAGGGTGGATTTGGCCGCGCCCAGCATTTCGCAGAAATGAGAAAGCGTGTGAATGCGGTTCGGCTCTACGGTCAGCAGTCGGGTCAGCGCCGTCAGACGTTCGTTGCGTTTGATGCGGTCCAAAATGAGTCCCTCCGGTTTCCTGAAATGAATAAGGCCGTTCCAGTATAACACAGTTTTCTGAATATTTCCAGTCTTTTTGATGACGAACGTTCGGAAAATTTCAAAAAGAATTGCCCCTTGCAAAAGCGCGTGCTATAATGAAGCCGTATTCAAAACCATCCGCAGGAGGTTTGCCCCTATGAGCAATCACGATGGATATATCAGCCCTTTTTCCACACGCTACGCCAGCCTTGAAATGCAGTTCGTATTCTCTGAGGACAACAAGTTCCGCACATGGCGCAGGCTGTGGATCGCCCTGGCCCGCGCCCAGCAGCGGCAGGGACTGCCCATCACCGACGAACAGATCGCCGAGATGGAGGCGCATCAGGACGACATCAACTACGAGGACGCGCAGCGCCGCGAGCGCGAATGCCGCCACGATGTGATGAGCCATGTGTACGCCTTCGGCCTGCAGTGCCCCAAGGCAAAGGGCATCATCCACCTTGGCGCCACCAGCTGCTATGTGGGCGATAATACCGACGTTATCCTGATGAAGCAGGGCCTGGAGATCGTGCGGAAAAAGCTGCTGACCGTCATGAGCCTGCTGAGCGATTTTGCCGAGAAATACAAGGCGCTGCCCTGTCTGGCCTACACCCACCTGCAGCCCGCACAGCTGACCACCGTGGGCAAGCGCGCCACGCTGTGGCTGAATGAACTATATATGGACTACGAGGAGCTGGCGCACCGTGCGGGCACGCTGGCGCTGCTGGGCAGCAAGGGCACCACCGGCACGCAGGCCAGCTTCATGGAACTGCTGGGCGGCGACAGCGCAAAGATCGCCCAGATCGAGCGGGACATTGCCGATGAAATGGGCATTGCCCGCGTTGTGCCCGTGAGCGGTCAGACCTACAGCCGCAAGATGGATTACATGGTGGTCAGCACCCTCAGCGGCGTTGCCCAGACCGCCAGCAAATTCAGCTATGACCTGCGGCTGCTGCAGAGCTTCAAGGAAATGGAGGAGCCCTTTGCCGCCAGCCAGATCGGTTCCTCCGCCATGCCCTACAAGCGCAACCCCATGCGCTCTGAGCGCATCTCCGCCCTCAGCCGCTATGTGATGGTGGATACGCTCAACGCCGCCGTCACCGCCGCCACCCAGTGGTTTGAGCGCACGCTGGACGACAGCGCAAACCGCCGCATCGCCGTGAGCGAAGCCTTCCTCGGGGTGGACGCGATCCTGAACGTGATGATGAACGTATGCGACGGGCTGGTGGTATACCCCAAGGTGATCCATGCCCGCGTGATGAACGAGCTGCCCTTCATGGCGACCGAAAACATCATGATGGACGCCGTCAAGCGTGGCGGAGACCGGCAGGAGCTGCATGAGAAGCTGCGCGTGCATTCGCAGGCGGCCGCGCGCGTGGTGAAGGAGGAAGGCGGACGCAATGATCTGATCGACCGCATTGCAGCCGACCCCGCCTTCATGACCACCCGCGAAGAGATCGAAGCCATTCTGGAGCCATCGCGCTTCATCGGACGCAGCGCCGAGCAGGTGGACGAATTCCTGAATGGATGGATCCGCCCGCTGCTTTCGGAAAACAGCGATGCGATCGGCAAGGTGCAGGAGCTGAACGTATAAGACGGTCACAGGCATCAGCTTGTCGAGCGTCAGGGCCTGCCGGGAAGAAGCGTTCCCGACAGGCCCGCGTTTGTTTAGATGGTGCCCGTCACTACCAGCACCGCAGTGCCTGGAGTGGTGCTCCACAGCCCTGTGGCGGCGTCCTGCGTAAAGGTGGCCGCAGGCACTGTGATCACTCCGGCAACCGTCGCAAACTGCCCTGTGGCTTCATCGTAGGTGTAATCCGTGGTGGGGGTCAGCACCACGCCGTTCAGCATAGCCGTCAGCCCGGACAGCGCGGGCACGAAGGTGTCGCTCATCACCACATTATCCGCTGCCACCGCTGCTTCATTGCCCACGTTCTGGATGAGGAAAGTGTAGGTCACCTGTCCGTTTTCAGCAATGCTGGTGGGTGACAGGCTCTTGGTGATGCTCAGCTCCGGCCCCAGCACGGGGGTAATGGTCTCGGCCGCCGTCAGCTCGTTGCCAAGGCCCGTGCCGCTGAGCGCGGCGGTGTTGAGAATGCTGCCCGCCTCGCCCAGAGGGGCGTAGGCGTTGGCCTGCGCCTCGTAAATGAGGATGGCGTTGCCGCCGGCCGGCACGCTGATGCCCGTCACAGTCAGCGGCGCAGTGCCGGTGATGGTGGGCGTGGTCTGCAGCACACCGTTCACATAATAGCGCAGCGAGCCCTCCTGATAGGTGAGCGGATAGCGGGTCTGCGCGGCAACGTCGTAGCCACCCAGATCATCCGTCATGGTCAGGCCGTTCAAAGCCGTTGTACCGGAGTTGACGATGGAGATGACGTACGTTACGGTGTCATCCGCCGCATATTCATCCCGCAGGGCGGTTTTGGTCATGCTCATCGTGGCGCGGATCTCACCCACCGTCACGTTGGAATTCACTGTCACGTCGTTATAGGAAAGCGAGGCCTGGTTGGTAAAGGTCTGCATATATGATCCCTCCCGTTTTGCATATGCGTGGTCCTGCCGCGCACTTCATCCTATGCATCACGGCTTCGCCTGTGCCTATCGCCATGGTGGCAACGGTTGCTTTTCCAGCAAAAGCATGTTATAATGGTTTTGCTATGACGAAGAACGCCCCCGCAGATGGCATTCGTTGCAGAGAGGACGGCACGCGAGCATTTCGCGGGCTGAAAGCCGTCCGCGAAGCGCCGCGGGTCATTCGCTTCCGAGCATTTCCTTTGAAACCTTCCAAGTAGAGGGAAACGGTTCAGCCCCGTTATCGGCTTTACGAGCGCGCAGTTCCAATGGATCCTGCGCGGAAGTTGGGTGGTACAACGGGGTTTGCCTTCGTCCCATGGATGCATGGGGGCGAAGGTTTTTCTTATTGCTACGAAAAAACGGTACTTGACCAGAGGAGGAACTTACCATGGCTGTTGTGGATACCCTGCGGGAGATCCGTGAGCGGGTCGAAAGCGAACTGGGCACGCTGGATCATTCCGCCGCATTGGACGCTTTGCGCGTGAAAGTGCTGGGCAAGAAGGGCGAACTGACCGCGCTGCTCAAGGGCATGGGTCAGGTCGCGCCTGAAGAGCGCCCCAAGCTGGGCGCGCAGATCAACGAAGTGCGCCAGTGGCTGACCGAAAAGATGGACGAGGCGCAGGCGCGCATTCAGGCTGCCGAGCGCGAAGCCGCCATCAAGGCGGAGACCATCGACGTGACCGAGCCGCGCGCGCTTCCCAAGGTGGGCAGCGCCCACCCCATCACGCTGGTGATGGACGAACTGATCGAGTGCTTCACCGGCATGGGCTTTGACGTGATGGAAGGCCCGGAGGTGGAACTGGATCACTACAACTTCGAGCTGATGAACCTGCCCAAGAATCACCCTGCCCGCGACGCGCAGGATACCTTCTACATGGACGACAACATCGTGCTGCGCACCCATACCAGCCCCATGCAGGCGCGCGCCATGCTCACCCGTCCCCTGCCCATCCGCATCATCTGTCCCGGCCGCGTGTACCGCGCCGACGAGGTGGATGCTACCCACAGCCCGGTGTTCCACCAGATGGAAGGCCTTGTGGTGGACGAGCATGTGAAGATGAGCGACCTGCGCGGCACGCTGGAAGCGTTTGCGAAAAAGCTCTACGGCGAAGGCACCACCACCCGTTTCCGCCCCAGCTTCTTCCCCTTCACCGAGCCCAGCGCCGAAGTGGACATGACCTGCGTGGCCTGCCACGGCAAGGGCTGCTCCATCTGCAAGGGCACCGGCTGGATCGAGGTGCTCGGCTCCGGCATGGTGCATCCCCATGTGCTGGAAATGTGCGGCATCGACTCCACCCGGTATTCCGGCTTTGCCTTTGGCATCGGTCTGGAGCGCATCGCCATGCAGCGCTACGGCATCCGCGACATGCGCCTGCTTTATGAAGGCGACGCGCGCCTGTTCAGCCAGCTGCGCTAAGGAAGGAGAGAGCAAACGATGAAACTTGCCATGAATATGCTCCGGCAGTATGTGGACATTCCCGTCACGCCGGAGGAATACAGCGAACGCATGATCATGACCGGCACCGCCGTTGAAGGCGTGGAGGATATTGCCGGCGGTATCGAAAAGGTGGTCGTTGGCCGCGTGCTCACCTGCGAGGACGTGGAGGGCACCCATCTGCACCAGTGCACCGTGGATGTGGGCGGCGAGGAGCCCCTGCACATCGTGTGCGGCGCGCCAAACGTGAAAGCGGGCGTGCTGGTTCCCGTGGCGCTGGACGGCGCCAAGCTGCCCGGCGGCATCAAGATCAAGAAGGGCAAGCTGCGCGGCATGGTGTCCGAAGGCATGCTGTGCTCCTCCACGGAGCTGGGCATCCCGCAGGATCTGTACCCCAGCGTGGGCGACGTCGGCCTGCTGATCTTCAACGAGGAGTACCCCGTCGGCAGCGACATCCGCCCCATCGTCGGCATTGACGACACCGCTGTGGACTTTGAAATCCTGGCCAATCGTCCGGACTGCCTGTGCGCCATGGGCATCGCCCGCGAGACCGCCGCTGCGCTGGGCACTGCCTTCAAAGCGCCAGAGATCCATGTGGTGGAAGCCGGCGGCGACATTCACGACGAAGTGAAAGTGACGGTGGAAGCGCCCGACCTGTGCCCCCGCTACGCTTCCCGCGTGATCAAGAACGTGCGCATCAAGCAAAGCCCCCTGTGGCTGCGCAAATACCTGCACGGCGCCGGTCTGCGCGCCATCAACAACATTGTGGATATCACCAACTATGTGATGATCGAGTACGGCCATCCCATGCACGCCTTCGACCTGAGCAAGGTGCGCGGCCGTGAGATCGTCGTGCGCCGCGCCCACGACGGCGAAATGCTCACCACGCTGGACGGCAACGAGCATGCACTGCGCACCGAGGATCTGGTGATCTGCGACAAGGAGCGCGCCACCGGTCTGGCCGGCGTGATGGGCGGCGAAGAGAGCGAGATCATGGAAGGCACCACCGATGTGATGTTCGAGTGCGCCGTGTTCGACCGCACTGCCATCCGCCTCACCAGCCGCGCCCACGGCATGCGCACCGAGGCCAGCGGCCGCTTTGAGCGCGGCGTGGCCTGCGCCACCGTGATGGACGCGCTCGACCGCGCCTGCCAGCTGGTGAACGAGCTGGACGCGGGCGATGTGGTGTGCGGCTGCTACGATCTCTATCCCAACCCCAAGGCTGAGAAGGTCATCACCGCCAGCGTTGCGCGCATTCAGGAGCGCGCCGGTGTGGACATTCCCGCCGAGGAAATGGTGAACATTCTGCGCAAGCTGCACTGCGGCGCAGAGCTGAACGGCGACACCCTGACCGTGACCGTGCCCAAGTTCCGCGAGGATATGGAGGGCGAGGCCGATGTGTGCGAGGAATGCCTGCGCATTTACGGCTATCACCACATTGGCGCGACCAATCTGCGCGGTGAAACCACGCAGGGCGGCGTAAGCCCCATGAAGGCGCTGAAGAACCGCATCGGCCGTCTGCTGGTGGGGCTGGGCTATCTGGAGATCATGAACTTCTCCTTCACCGGCGTGAGCGAGATCCAGAAGCTGGGGCTGCCCGCCGATGACCTGCGCAACCAGCCCATGCCCATTCGCAACCCGCTGGGCGAGGACACCGCTGTGATGCGCCCCACGCTGGTATGCGACATGATGCGCACGTTGGCCTTCAACCAGAACCACTCCACGGAAACCGCCTGCCTGTATGAAATGGCTGCGGTGTTCGATCATCACCATCCCACCGAAGAGGGTCTGCCCACGGAAACCCAGACGCTCTGTCTGGGCGCGTATGGCCCGAATGTGGATTTCTTCACCGTGCGCGGCGCGCTGGAAGCGATCCTGCGCATGTGCGGCATCACCTGCGAGGTAGAAGCCGGTGCGGATTGTTATTACCATCCCGGCCGCTGTGCGCGTCTCACGCGCGGCGGTGTGGAATTTGCCCGTTTGGGCGAGGTGCATCCCACCGTGCGCGAAAAGTTCGACATGCCCAAGCGCGCCGTGGTGGCGGAGCTAAACCTGCAGACCCTGCTTGCCTATGCCACGCCCATGGGTGAAATGAAGCCCCTGCCCCGCTTCCCCGCCATGCAGCGCGATTTGGCGCTGGTGATGGCCGAGAACGTCAACGTAGGCCCCCTGATGGCTGAGATGCGCAAGGCCGCCGGCAAGCTGCTGGAATCCATCGAGATGTTCGATGTGTACCGCGGTGTGCAGATCGGCGTTGGCAACAAGTCCATCGCGTTCTCCCTCACCTTCCGCGCGCCCGACCGCACCCTCACCAATGAGGAAGTGCAGAAGGCCATGGACAAGGTGCAGAAGGTGTGCGCTGAAAAGTACAGCGCTGCGATCCGCGGCTGATCTCCTCTCTTTTTCCAAAGCACGCAGCAGACCGTCCGGCAGGAAACTGCCGGGCGGTTTGTGCTGTATTCGCAGGGCATGTACGCTGTACGGGTGTCAAACATCGGTAACATAAAGATCCAAGGAGGAAGTCAAGGGAAGGGTGGAGATTTGCGGAGCAAATACGACCCGACC
>CAZDEF010000015.1:0-41401 GCA_964504385.1 uncultured Oscillospiraceae bacterium | reverse complement strand
AAGGGGGTGATTTGTTAATGACTGCGACACAAAAGCATGATATAATTCCAGTATGTACGATATGAAAACGTTTTGCAAGATAGAAACACCGCGGCATCCATTTCTCACTTTGTTCCAATGGAATATGCCGGGCCAAAGTCGAAAGCCGTCTTTTTTTGGTTGACCGTTATACTCAGCAGAAAAGCGCATTTGATAGATCTTGGAGGTGAATCCCATGCAGATCAGCCGGGAACAGCTTCATGCCTATGAGAGCGTTTTGGGCACAACGCCCTTGCCGAAGGATCTTGATGTCTTTTGGGCAAAGCGCATGGAAGAAGCCGAGAAGATCCCTCTGCTCTACGAAAGCAAGCCCTCCAAGATTCCCTGTTTTCCCACCTGTGAATACCGGGATCTCTGGTTTGAAGGAATGCGCGGAGCCCGCCTCTATGCCCGATACATCAAACCCGTGCAGGATCATCCCGTGCCATTGGTGCTGCAGTTTCACGGCTATCCCGGCAGCAGCCGGAGCTTTTTGGAGCACTCCTCCTTTGCCGGAATGGGCATGGCCGTTATCGCCATGGATTGTCCCGGGCAAGGCGGGCGCAGTCAGGATGCAGGTGGTTTTGAAGGCACGACAGCAGCGGGCCATCTGGTCGCCGGTTTGGATGGCCCGCCTGAAAACATGTATTACGTTCGTCTCTATCAGGACATACGCATTCTGTGCCGGATCGTGCGCACACTGGATGGGATCGACCAAAAGCGCATCTATATCAATGGCGCCTCGCAGGGCGGAGGTCTCGGGCTGGCCTGTGCCGCCCTAAACCCGGATCTGCCCCGCAAAGCCGCTATTCTGTACCCTTTTTTGAGCGATTTTCAGAAAGTGTGGGAACTTGGCGCAGATGAAACGGCCTACGAAGGCCTGCGCTACTACACCCGCTGGTTTGATCCTACCGGGCAGCGGACGGAAGAGATCTTTACAAAGCTCGGTTATATGGATGTCCACAATCTTGCCTCCTGGGTTCAATGTGAAGTGCTGTTCGGAACCGGACTATGCGATACCATTTGTCCGCCGATCACCCAGTACGCCGCCTACAACCAGCTCCGCTGTCCCAAAACGCATGTCCTCTTTCCGGAATTTGGGCATGAGGAAATACAGGCTTTCGACGATCTGCTGCTCGATTTCTTTTCGTAAGGAGGAAGCTCATCATGACAGATCCGGAATACTGGAACAGTGCCGTTCAAAAAGCCTCCGCGTCCCGAAGGATCACCGTTATCAAGCAACCTTTCACTCATCCCGCTGCTGATTACGCCCTGCTCCAGTTTGCGGCAAACGATGGACGCGCCCTTGCCGCCAGATGCATCACCCCTCCAGCCCAAGCAGCGCGCCCTTTGCTCCTCCTGTTCCATGACTACCACGTTCCCGTCCGCGGCTGGCATCACATGACCCGCTTCATCGCCGCCGGTTTTTCCGTGGTCGCCATGCAGAATCAGCGCGAGACGGCCGACCTCACCCTCGGCTATCAAACCGCGCCGGAGGGGATGCCCCTCGCCCAGCTTTATGCGGATGCTCTGGTCACTGCGCATGCAGCGATACGTCGCCTGAACCCTTCTTGCGTCGTCACTTGGGGCGAAGGGCTGGGCGGAGGACTGGCGCTGGTCGTCGCATCGCTGCTTGCTGAAAAAGTCAGTGCCTGCGCTATGCTCACCCCCATGCCTGCTGCGCTGGAAGGCATCGTCCGCAATGGAAGCGCCAGCGATTTTTACAAAGGGATCCAGCGTCACTTTCGCTTTTGCGATCCCTTGCATGCCAACGAGCAGAAGCTGCTTTCCGCCATGCATTGGATCGATCTGCTTTCTTTTGCTCCGTTGGTTCGCTGCAGGGTGCTGATGGGAACAGCGCTGCTGGATCCCCTCTCTCCGCCCGATGCGCAGCAGAAGCTCTTTGACGCTCTGAACTGTCCCAAGCAGCGGCTGATCTATGCCAAGCATGCGCACGAGCGCATCAATGATTTTGAGGATGAGCTGTTGGTATTTCTGAGATCCTGCCTTTGCTGAAGATCATTTTCGATCCCTGAGCACTGCCTCATGCACTGCGGGCGCAGTTACAACCTGGCCGATATCATCAAAGCAGGAACCGTGGCAGGGACATTGCCACAGTTTGGTCTGCGGATCAAACCGCAATCGGCCGCCCAAATGCGGGCAACGCGGCGCTGAAAAATGGGCAAGCGTGGTGCTTGCAAAGCGCAGGCCTGTTTTCAGCGGCGTTTTCAGATCCCTGCGCAGCCGGCCCCCATCATACAGCTCGTAGCCCTTTGAAGGCAGCCCCAGGATCCGGCTGCTGATCGCCTGCGCCGCCGTCATGCTGCCGATCAACCCCCGGCCGCCATAGGCCGCTGCCACCAACAGCGCCGGTGTTTTGGGGGCATAAGCGCCTATGACCGGCAGCTGATCGGGTGCCTGCACATCACTGCCGCACAGGCGTTCTCCGGCCGCTGTTTCCGCATACGTCCCCACGCGGCCCACCCGTCGCCACATCTGCCCGTCCGCCGCCATCCATGCGCCATCCTCCGCCATGCAGATCTCCGGCTCTGCGTCCACGCGCTTGAACGCATAGGCGCTCTGCGTCAGATACAGAAAGTACCATCCCGGCACATTGAGGATGGGATATCCCGTCGCCACCACAATATAAGGCGCGCGGATGCTTCCATGCTCCGTGATGATCTCATTCGTTTCCATCGCGTTCACGCGCGAATGTTCAAAGATCGCCACGCCGCTGTCCAGCGCCAGCTGTTCCATCAGCTGCAGATAGCGTTTCGGATCCACCCTACCCATACCGGGCATCTTCAGCCGCGTTTCCGTTTGCATCTCCGCGCGGATGCCCACACTTTGCAAGATTTGCTTTTCTACTTGCGCCTCGCCGCTGGAAAAGTGCACGAGCACATCCCGCGTCTGCCAGAGCGAGGCCGCATCCGCCAGTTCGCGCACAGCACGGAACGCGCAGAGACTGGTATCTGCAAAGGCCTGCACGCTCTCCATCCCGAAGCGCTTGCGGATCCCTGCACAGCGTGTGCCGCTCAGGCTGACAACGCCCCTGCACTGCGCGCTTGCGCCGCCGCCAACGGTCCGTCCCTCTGCGATTGCCACGCGCAGTCCGGCGCGGCGCAGCCACACGGCGATGGTCAGCCCTGTCAGCCCTCCGCCCGCAATGGCTACGTCCGCATCCACCCGTCCTCTCAGCGCTGGAAAGCCTCCGCCAAAACCGCGCATTTTTCGCAGCATCTCTACCTCCGGGGTTTCTTTTGCATTATTCTTGCCTGTGCGTACACTTCGATACTTGCCATTTTCTGCGCGAGCTGTTATCATCAAAGGCATCTTATCAAAATCAAAGGCGGTCTTGCTATGGCAGTCATCGTTGTCACCTCCGGCGTACCTGCGGACGGTTTCCGTTTGCTCCGCGATCACACGGTCCACATTCCCCCTCAGTATACGGTCTTTTCACGTCAGGAGCTGCTGGCGCTGCTGCCTCAGGCCGATGCGGTGCTGGCCTGCAAGGGCTTTGACCGCGAGCTGATCGAAGCGGGGCGAAAGCTGAAGCTGATCGTCTGCTATGGGGCCGGGTATGATTCCATCGATATTGAGGCGGCTACGGAGCACGGCATCATGGTGGCCAACACGCCCGACTGTGTGACCGCCCCCACCGCCGAGCTGGCCATTGCGCACCTGATGGCCCTTGCCCGCCAGATCCCGGAGTGCGACCATCGCGTACGCACCATGCCCCCGGCCGATCTGTTCGTCATGGGCAAATTCATGGGCACATCGCTGGAAGGGGCTACGCTGGGCATCGTCGGCATGGGGCGCATCGGCAGCAAAGTGGCGGACTTCGGCCGCCTGATGGGCATGCGCATTCTGTACGCTGCGCGCCGCCCCAAGCCGGAACGCGATGCGCTGGGCGATGAACAGGTCTCGCTGGAAACCCTGATGCGCGAAAGCGATTTCATCAGCCTGCACTGCCCCCATACCGTCCAGACGCACCACCTGCTCTCACGCGATCTCATCGCGCTGATGAAACCGTCCGCCTACCTCATCAACACCGCCCGCGGGCCTGTGGTGGACGAGGAAGCGCTCCTTACAGCCCTGCGGCAGCGCCGCATCGCCGGTGCTGCGCTGGACGTTTTCACCGGCGAACCGTATGTGGATCCCGCCTTTTTCGAGCTGGACAATGTGCACCTCACCCCGCACATCGGCAGCAACACGCAGCGTGCCCGTGATCAGATGGCCGTTGCCGCCAGCGATCGCATCCTTGCCGTGCTGCGCGGCGAACGCCCTGCCGATCTGCTCAACCCGCAGGTGCTCGGCCCAGCTCTCCACCGTCCCGAATGCTGATGTACCTGTGTTTCTCCTTTGACCGTCCTGTGCCTGCAGGGCGGTTTTTTTGTCGTGTTTATACGTCTTTTTACGAATTCTGCTTTTAACGCGCATATTCGTTTATCTTAGTACATAGATACTGATGCAAAGGAGTGATCGACGTGGCCAACAAGCCGCTACGCGTCCATCAAAAGGGACGAAAACTTGCACCGGTATCCGCCGCCAGCCCGCCCCGCGCAGGCCCGTTTTTCCCGCAGCGTTCCCCGGCCGCCAAAGGGCGCGCCCTTCAGCTGCTGCTGTGCATCTGCCTGCTGATCGTTTCGCTGGCCTATACCATCGGCCTGAACCAAAACGCCACCGCCGTGGTGGCGCAAAAGCGCGATCTGCCCATCTACTGTGTGGAGCGCAGCGACCCCGTGGTATCCATCAGCTTCGACGCCTCCTGGGGCGCGGATAAAACGCTTTCCATTCTGGATATTCTGGACCGCTACAATGTAAAGACCACCTTCTTCCTTGTGGGAGGATGGGTGGACAAATATCCGGACATGGTAGAGGAGATCTTCCGCCGCGGCCATGAGATCGGCAATCATTCCGCCACGCATGCGCACATGAACCAGCTGAGCGAGGACGGGATCCGCAGCGAACTGCGTATCATGAGCGACAAAGTGGAAAAACTAACCGGCGTTCGGCCCACGCTGTTCCGCCCGCCCTACGGCGAATACAACAACCGGGTCATTCAGGTGGCCCGCGCCGAGGGGTACGAAGCCGTGCAGTGGAGCATCGACAGTCTGGACTGGAAGGACCGCGGCACGCAGGACATCATCAAGCAATGCACCCACCGTGTCGATAACGGCGATATCGTGCTGTTCCACAACGATTCCACCGATATCGTCCATGCCCTGCCCACCGTCATCGAGCACTATCAAAGCCTCGGGTTCACCATTATTCCCGTCAGCCAGATCCTGCTCAGCGCGCCCTACACCATCGATGTACAGGGCAGACAGCATCCCGCTACATAACAACCAAAGCCATAGCATGAGGTGAACAACATGGAAGAAACCGGAAACATCATCCACCTGAGAGGTCAGATCTGCCAGAATCTTCAATTCGGACACGAACTGTTCGGGGAGCAGTTTTACACCACCACATTGCGCGTGCCGCGGCTGAGCGGCGCGGAGGATTTTCTGCCGGTCACGCTCAGCGAACGCCTGCTGCTGGCCGAGCCGCTCACCACCGGCAGCACGCTGTGCTTGGAAGGGCAGCTGCGCAGCTACAACAAAGTCATCGAGGGCTCCGGGCGGCTGCTCATCACCGCCTTTGCCCAGCGCCTGCTCAACAGCGCCGAGGACGAAGAAAACCCCAACCGCGTGCAGCTGACCGGCGCGCTGTGCAAGCCGCCAAGCTACCGCACCACGCCCTTCGGCCGCGAAATTGCCGATCTGATGCTGGCCGTCAACCGTTCCTACGGCAAGAGCGATTACATTCCCTGCATCACATGGGGCCGCACCGCGCGCTATGCAGCCAACCTGAAGATCGGCGACAAGGTGCAGCTGGTGGGCCGTTTCCAGAGCCGCGCTTACCAGAAGCAGCTTTCGGACGGCACCACGCTCAACAAAGTGGCCTACGAAGTGAGCGTGAGCCGGCTGGCCGCGCTGAAAACGGAGCAGCCCGGCGAGCTGCACGATATTCCACCGCAGATGCAGGCGCAAAGCAGTTTTTCAGCAGCAAGAGAATAAACCGGTTTGGGCTGCGGCGTCCGCGGGATGCCGCAGCTTTTATGCGCCGGTTCTCATTTGCAGAAGGAGAATCCATATGGGCAAAACTCCTTTACAAATAAGATCGAGTGTTTGGACAAGAAAGCTGCGCAGGTTGATTTGCGCAGCAACGGGTATAGAAGAGATCATTTAAATTTGGGCGGTTTGGCCGCGTAATAGAACAAGAAAATGCCGATGATGAGCATGGTGCCAGTGAGGATGTTGATGATAACACCTTCGACCTTAACCTTTCGTTCGCGCTTGCGAACCATTTCATCAAAGGTGTCGTATCGGATCTTTGCGCCTTTCAGAAAATCAAACTCTTCAAGTGGCGTATTAAGAATGCGCTGCTTTTCTTCTTCGGTGCGGCAACGGCTTGCTTTTAGCTCTCGATAACCCTTGTTGACTTCCTCGTACATATCGCCCCAAGCGGGATTCCAGCCCCTAAGCTGTTCGCGGTACTCAAAAGTGTTTGTGGGAGCCCCAAGACCGTCCATAGTAGCCAAATGAATCCAAGCAGTTTTTGAGCACGGTGTACGATACTCATCTCCAAACGCGGTCGGTATCATCCACGTTCCAGCCGGTTCACCGGGCAGGAGTGGATATTTATGATTGCACACGTCCATGGCCGTGCCCCGGTTGCCTTCATAAGGAACTGCATGCTTGCAATGGATACGATCATATTCCTGCTGCTCTCTGGCACGGACACGGCTTGCCTTAGCGCGATATAGGCCATAGGTCAAAATCATGGACAATCGAGACACGATCATTCCTCCTTGTCAATTGATAGTTTTACAAAGCTTATGCGTTGACCGCGTTTGTGAGTTCCTGCATAACATCGTCCAGATAAGAAGCGGCATTGCCGAGCGCATCGATCGCTTCTTCCTGCCGCTCATACTGTTCAGACCCCTGCAAATTCTCTGGGATGTTATCCAGTATGTCGTTCTGCTCTTCCAAGACGTCGTTCAGCTCGTCCTGAAGAAGTTGGAGGGAGGAAACAACATCCGTCAGCTGTTTGCGAACCTGTTTGTTCATGGGCAAAACTCCTCTCAACTATAAAATAGTATACCATATTTTTGTTCCATTGTCACTTGTTTTTCCCAACCGGATTGCGTTGAATCAAAAACCGCCGACGAATGACTGGATACCAAAAGACAGAAAAAACATACAGAAAGCCACGATCACAGAAAGCGGAAACCAGTAAAGCAGCTGATGCTGATACAAAGGATAAGAGACGCTAAAAGAGAAGGCAAGCGTAGCAAGCAGGACTGGAAGCCATGGAAAAGTAAAGGTGATCAATAGAGACATTCCTCCTTTAGGTGCAATAAAAAAGGCGTCTGATGTTTCAGCGCCTTTAGGGAAACTTATACGTGCGAGGGTTCCTTATGTATTCAACCAAGCAGGGATGCATCGACCTGAGATGTCTGAAGAACCAGAAATGATTTGGCAGGACTTTGAACAAGAGGATGTGGAGAAGAACGAAATTCATGAGCAGCAGGAAGAGGATCGTCGATATACGGCTTTGCGGTTCCAAGGTCACACAACTCCTTTCGAGACAAGGATGGGACAAGAGTACAGAATGCGGTTCGCTTGTGAATATTTTACGCGGGGATGGGCGAGATGTCAAGGTAGGTGGGGAATTTTAGGGGGGAATGCGCATACAGGTTCTACGAAAAAAGTGAAAAAGAGTCTTGACGAAACCACCCTGTTGCGAATACAATAGATATATCAAATTCTACCATTATGTAATGCTGTAAATTCGAACGGTGAGGAGGACGAGCCGGTGCACTGCTGTGCGCATTCGGGAGTCGATCAGGCGCGGATGCCCGTGCAGCGGGCCGCGCCCTGCTCAAAAGCCGTCGCAATTCGAAAGGGGGGCAGGAATGGTTCAACGCTTTCGCACCCCAGCCCTTTTCGGTTCGCAGTTTTCATGACATGGTCTACCTATCATAAATGAAGGAGTGGATGATACCCATGATGAACAAAAAGCAGTGCGTGGCAATGCTGCTGGCCGGTGGTCAGGGAAGCCGTCTCGGCATTCTGACATCCAATATGGCCAAGCCGGCGATTCCTTACGGCGGCAAGTACCGCATTATTGATTTTCCCCTGAGCAACTGCACCAACAGCGCCATCGACGTGGTGGGCGTGCTGACCCAGTACCAGCCGCTGGAGCTGAACGCCTACATCGGCAGCGGTTCCCCGTGGGATTTGGACCTTGCGCACGGCGGCGTGTATGTGCTGCCCCCCTATCAGAAGGGCAAGAGCGGCGAGTGGTATTCCGGCACCGCCAACGCCATCTACCAGAACCTCAAGTTCATTGAGCAGTTCGACACCGAGTATGTGCTGATCCTGAGCGGCGACCATATCTACAAGATGGACTACAACGCCATGCTCAAGTTCCACATCGACAAGAAGGCCGACTGCACCATCGCCGTGCGCGAGGTGCCGTGGGAAGAAGCCAGCCGTTTTGGCATCATGAACACGGGCGAAGGCAACGCCATTGAGGAATTCGAGGAAAAGCCCGCCAACCCCAAGAGCAACAAGGCCTCCATGGGCGTGTACATCTTCACATGGGACAAGCTGCGCAAATACCTGACCGAGGACGCGGCCAACCCCAACAGCTCCAACGACTTTGGCAAAAACATCATCCCCAACATGCTCAACGATGGCCAGCGGATGTTCGCCTACGATTTTGAAGGCTACTGGAAAGACGTGGGCACCATTGAAAGCCTGTGGGAAGCCAACATGGATCTGCTGGAAATGCCCATGCCCATTGACCTGTACGACAAAAAGTGGCGCATCTACGCCCGCAATCCCGGCAAAGCGCCCCACTTTGTGGCGGAGGGCGGCAGCGTGAAGAACAGCCTGCTGACCGAGGGCGGCGAGGTGTACGGCCGCGTGGAGCACAGCATTCTCTTTGCCGGCGTGATTGTGAAAGAAGGCGCGGTGGTGGAGGACAGCGTGATCATGCCCGGCGCAGTCATCGAGCGCGGCGCGGTGGTGCGGCGCGCCATCGTTGCCGAGGGCGCAGTCATCAGCGCGGGTTCCGCCGTGGGCGAGGCCACAGGCAACATTGCCGTGGTGGGCCAGCAGGCCATCCTGCCCGCAGGATCCGTTGTCAAAGCCGGCGAACAGCGCGCCGAGTAAGCAGTTGAGGAAGAGAGGAATAGCACCATGAAAAACGTAATGGGCATCATTTATACAGGTGAAAAGGACAGCTTTCTTCGCGAACTCACGCTTCTGCGCGCCATCGCGGCCGTTCCGGTCGCCGGCCGCTACCGCGTGATCGACTTTATCGTGAGCGGCATGGTAAACAGCGGCATGCGCAATGTGGGCGTCATCATGCAGAAGAACTACCACAGCCTGATGGACCATCTGGGCAGCGGCAAGGAATGGGACCTGCACGGCAAGAACGACGGCCTCTACATCCTGCCCCCCTTCCTGACCCGCGACAATGTGGGCGTGTACAACGGTTCGCTGGATGCGCTGCATTCCAACATGAACTACCTGCGCCGCAGCCGTCAGGAGTATGTGCTGCTGACCAACAGCCTGATCGTGTTCAACCCCAACTACCGCGATATGTTCGCCCGCTATATGGAAAGCGGCTGCGACGTGATGATGATGTACACCAAGGATCCCGAAATGCAGCGCCCTGAATACGGCTGCTACATGGATGTGGACGAAAACGGCGTGGTGACCGACATCGAGATCGACCCCACCAAGCCACGCTATCAGAACACCGGCATGGACGTGCTGCTGATGCGCAAGGATCTGCTGATCGATCTGGTGGACCGCGGTTCTTCCCATGGCTATCACGAGCTGGTGCGTGATGTGCTGCAGCGCATGACCCGCGATGCGGCGCTGACCGTGCACGGCTACGAATACAAGGATGTGTGCTTCCATCTGGACAGCGTGCAGAGCTACTTCAAGTTCAATCTGGCCATGCTGGACAGCACCACCCGCCATGCCCTGTTCCGCGATGACCGCCCCGTGTACACCAAGGTGCGCGATGAAATGCCCGCCCGTTATATGGAGGATGCGCAAATCGTCAACTCCATGGTGGCCGACGGCTGCATCATCAACGGCAGCGTGGAGCACAGCGTGCTGTTCCGCGGTGTGAAGATCGCCAAGGGCGCGTCCGTGAAGAACTGCATCATCATGCAGGACTGCGTGATCGAAGAAGGCGTGCATCTGGAAAACTGTATTCTGGACAAGCAGGCCCGCATCAAGCGCAACGGCAACCTGATCGGCCCCAGCGCCTACCCCATCGTCATTTCCAAGAACATGACGATCTGACGCAAATTTCCCAATGTGACCGGAGGTTCGTATTATGAAGATTTTGTTCACGGCCAGCGAATGCGTGCCGTTTGTAAAAACCGGCGGTCTGGCCGACGTGGTGGGCGCGCTTGCCCCTGTGCTGGCTCAGAAGGGCCACGACGTGCGCGTGATCCTGCCGATGTACACTGCCATTGCCCAGAAATGGCAGGAGAAGATGGAATACCTGATGGACTTTGAAGTGCAGCTGGGCTGGCGCAGGCAGTTCTGCGGCGTGCAGACGCTCAAGAAGGACGGCGTCATCTACTACTTCCTGGATAACAAGTATTACTTCGGCCGGCCCTACATCTACGGCCTTGGCGGCGATGAGTATGAGCGTTACGGCTTCTTCTGCCGTGCCTGCCTCAACATTCTGCCCATGATCGACTTTGCGCCCGATGTGCTGCATGCCCACGACTGGCAGAGCGGCATGATCCCCGCCCTGCTCAAGATCCAGTACGCGCACCTGCCCTTCTACGCCAACATCCGCACCATGTATACCATTCACAACCTGCAGTATCAGGGCGTGTTCGGTATCAAGGAAGTGCAGGACGTGCTGGGGCTGGGCGACAGCCTGTGGACATCCGACAAGCTGGAATGCTACGGCTGCGCCAATTTCATGAAGGCCGCGCTCGTGTATGCCGATGCGATCACCACCGTGAGCCCCAGCTATTCCGAGGAGATCACCACCGCCTATTACGGCGAGCGGCTGGACGGACTGATCCGTGCCCGCCACGAATCCGTGTACGGCGTGCTGAACGGGATCGACATCAACGAATACGACCCTGAGACCGACCCCATGATCTTCAAGAACTACACCGTCGATACGCTGGAAGCCAAGGTGGAAAACAAGCTCAAGCTGCAGGAAGCGCTGGGGCTGGAAGTTGACCCGGATATCCCGCTCATCGCCATGGTGGGCCGTCTGAGCAATCAGAAGGGGCTGGATCTGGTGGATCATGTGCTGGGCGACATCATGCGCGAGAACGTGCAGATGGTGGTGCTTGGCATGGGCGAAGCCCGCTACACCAACCTGTTCAGCTGGGCGGAGCAGCAGTACCGCGGCAAGCTGGCCGCCCGCTTCGCGATGGATCACGAGCTGGCTCACCGGCTGTACGCCTCCGCCGATTTCTTCCTGATGCCTTCGCTATTCGAGCCCTGCGGCCTGAGCCAGCTCATTTCCCTGCGGTACGGCACCGTGCCCATCGTGCGCGAGACCGGCGGCCTGCGCGACACCGTGCTCAGCTACAACGAGTACACGCAGGAAGGCAATGGCTTCACCTTCCTCAATTACAATGCGCATGACATGCTCAACGTCATCAAGCGTGCGCTCAGCTTCTACACCGATCAGAAGGACGTGCTGAAAATGCTGCGGATCCGCGGCATGAAGGGCGACTACAGCTGGACGCACAGCGCCGACGAATATGTCAAGCTATACAACAAGCTGGCCGTGAAAGCCTGATCCCACAAAAAACGAGCGGGACTGCTGCAAATACCGCAGCAGCCCCGCTCGTTTGGTTTATGCCAGACTATCCAGCCATTTTGCTTCGTCTCCACCGGCCTCGATCAGTTTTTCCAGCACAGGCAGCACTTTGCAGCAGACATGGTAGCCCTTTTGCTTCAGCGCCGGATGGGCCTGCTCCATAATGAATGGATGCCCAACGGTATCCAGCATGGTTTCATCGTTGAAATTATCGCCAAAAGCGGCCACTTCATTTTTCTGGAGCTGCATGCGCTGCATCAGCATCCGAATGCCCTTGCCCTTGTTGGCCAGCGTAAAATCAAACCACTCCGCCCCGGAGATGGAGGCCGTGACCCGATCCCCCCATTTTTTCAGAAAAGCTGGCGCAAGTCTTTCCACGCCTTCGTCGATCTGGCCGGAGATCTTCAGGATCGGTTCGTATATTTCATCCAGCGAGGAAATGATGGTGACGGTATTGCGCAGCCGGTAGACCATGTCATCCGCAAAACGCCGGTTCTGATCCAGCACATAGCAGGTATGCCTGCCGCTGACAAGCAGGTTCATGCCTGCTTCTTTCACGTCCTGGAGGATCTCCTTCGCATCGTTTGCTTCCAGAGCGATCACGCCGACCGTTTCACCATCCATCACATCCAGCGCGCCGTTTTCACACACAAAGGCCATTTTCTGTGCGACTGGCCCAAATAATCTTTGCAGATTTCCATATTGCCTGCCGCTGGATGCGGCGAAGCGGATCCCCATGGCAGACAGACGGTTGATGACGTCAAAGGCATCTTTGGGAAGCTTGCCGTCCGCTTCCAGCAGCGTGCCGTCCAGATCACTTGCAATCAGGCGAATCATCCGTATTCCCCTTTCATTTGTTTCAAACGCTGTTTATCATATCATCAGCCGCTTTGGCCGTCAATCTGAAAAAAAATCAAAAGGGTATTGACACATTTGAACATATGAGTTATTATTCATATGAACGATTGTTCAAATGAATGGAGGGATCGCATGGCCGACTTGCCTGAAACCCCGCAGGGCGAATTCATTCACATTCACGAAGCCGTCGTGGAGAGCGTTTCTCAGGAAATGCCCAGCGAGGACGTGCTGTTTGATCTGAGCGAACTGTTCAAAGTATTTGGAGATTCTACCCGCATCCGCATCCTTTACTGCCTTTTCGCCAGCGAAATGTGCGTATATGACATCGCCATGCTGCTCAACATGACGCAAAGCGCCATTTCGCACCAGCTGAGCGTGCTGAAAAAGAACAAGCTGGTCAAGAGCCGACGCGAAGGCAAGATCGTTTTCTACTCGCTGGCCGATGGCCATGTGCGCACGATCATCGATCAGGGTATGGAGCACGTTACCGAATAAACAAGGAGGTTTCCATCCATGAAGAAGGTATACAAGCTGCAGGAACTGGACTGTGCAAACTGCGCCGCCAAGATGGAACAGGCGATCTCGCAGATCGACGGCGTTGAAAAAGCCAGCGTCAACTTCATGATGCAAAAGCTCACGCTGGAAGCGAACGAGGCGGATTTCCCCCGCATTCTGGAGGAAGTCCAGCGCACGATCGCCAAAGTGGAACGCCATTGCCGCATCGTCTTCTAATATCATCCGATCATCAGGAGGCAACATCCCATGTCGAGCAAACAAAAACAGGATCTGCTTCGCATTGGCCTGAGCGCTGCTTTGCTGGCTGCAGGATTCGTATTCCCCCGTTTCGCCTTTTTTCTGTCGCTGGCGGCCTATCTGCTGGCGGGCTACGACGTACTGATGGAGGCTTTTCACGGGATTCTGCACGGTCAGGTTTTTGATGAAAACTTTCTGATGGCGATCGCCACCATTGGCGCATGGATCATCGGTGAATACCACGAGGCCGTTGTCGTCATGCTGTTTTACCAGATCGGCGAATGGTTCCAGCGGTACGCCGTTGGCAAATCCCGCGCTTCGATCACA
This sequence comes from uncultured Oscillospiraceae bacterium, assembly GCA_964504385.1. Taxonomy (GTDB): domain Bacteria; phylum Bacillota; class Clostridia; order Christensenellales; family Aristaeellaceae; genus Limiplasma. The sequence goes on along the minus strand of CAZDEF010000015.1, from coordinate 27,571 downwards.
GCGCTGATGGAGCTTTGCCCGGAAACGGCGGAAGTGGAACGCAATGGCAAAGCGGTCACGGTGGATCCGGACGAGGTGGAAACGGGCGAAGTCATCATCGTGCGCGCCGGTGAGCGCATTCCGCTGGACGGCGTCATTGTGGAAGGCATCTCTGCACTGGACACCTCTGCACTGACCGGCGAAAGTCTCCCCCGTGACGTCACCGTGGGCGATGAAGTCATCAGCGGCTGCATCAACCAGAGCGGGCTGCTGCGCATTCAGGCCACCCGCCCCTATTGCGATTCCACCGTGGCAAAGATACTGGATCTGGTCGAGAATGCCAGTGACCGCAAGGCAAGGGTCGAGAACTTTATCACGCGCTTTGCCCGTATCTACACCCCCGCCGTTTGCGGAGCCGCGCTATTGCTGTTTCTCCTTCCCCCGTTGCTGTTCGACGGCGAATGGGCCGACTGGGGATACCGTGCATTGAGCTTTCTGGTGGTCAGCTGTCCCTGTGCGCTGGTCATTTCCGTGCCGCTCAGCTTTTTCGGCGGCATTGGCGGAGCCAGCCGCTGCGGCATTCTGATCAAAGGCAGCAATGATCTGGAAGCGCTGGCGCACGCCGGGATCATCGTCATGGACAAGACCGGCACGCTCACGCAGGGACATTTCACCATCCGGCAGCTGCTGCCAAACGGCATTTCGGAGCAGGAGCTGCTCACGCTGGCCGCTTCTGTGGAAAGCGCTTCCGCACACCCCATCAGCCGTTCCATCTGCGAAGGTTGTTCCCATACGCTTTTGGAAACGCACGATGTGCGCGAGCTGCCCGGGATGGGCATGAGCGCCGTGTGCAACGGTCAGACCGTCAGCATAGGCAATGACAAGCTGATGGACTCGCTCGGCATAACGCCTCCTACTGTTTCGAGCAGCGGCGCGGTGGTCTATGTTGCGTGCGGAAACCGTTATGTCGGCAGCATTCTGCTGGAAGATGCGCTGAAGACCGGATCCGAAGAAGCAGTTTCGGCCCTGCATGCGCAGGGTGTCCGCCGCACCGTTATCCTGACAGGTGACCGTCCCGCAGCCGCACAGGCCATTGCCGAAAAGCTGGGCGTCAACGAGTATCACGCCGGTTTGCTGCCGGCTGAAAAGGTGGAGCATGTAGAGCGCCTGCTGGACGAAAAGCGCGCAGATGAAACGCTTGTGTTTGTCGGCGACGGCATCAACGACGCGCCCGTGCTCACTCGGGCCGACGTCGGCGTAGCGATGGGAGCTCTGGGCAGCGATGCGGCTGTGGAAGCTGCCGACATCGTGCTGATGGATGATGATCCGCGCAAGCTGGCGCTGGCACTACGCATCAGCCGCCGCACCATGCGCATCGTCAAGCAGAACATCGTTTTCGCTATTGGCGTCAAGCTGCTGGTGCTGGCGTTGGTCGCCATTGGACTGGCCGGTATGTGGCTGGCGGTATTTGCAGATGTGGGCGTATGCGTCATCGCCATTCTCAACGCCATGCGAAACCTGAACATCAAAAACGTATAATGCAAACGATAGCATCAAAAAAGCGGGAATGCAACTTCCCGCTTTTTTATTATTTGATCCGTTCATTCCACGGACTTGAGCGCTTCCACCATGTCGATGCCGCGCACTTTTCGCACCAGCAGCAGCTGGATCAGCAATGAGAAACCATAGGTGATCACGCAGGCCAGCGCCACCGAAAACGCATTCGGACTGCTGGGATAACACATAGTCTCCGTCTGGCACACGCGCAGCACCAGCGAGATCAGCGCGATGCCCGGCCAGATGCTCAGCAGCACGCCGATCAAGCTGACAAGGCTGTTTTCCCCCACGATCAGCTTACGGATCTCCCGCTGATGATAGCCAAGAACTTTCAGCGTAGCATATTCCCGCGTCCGTTCCGCAAAGTTCATCAAGCCCATGTTGTAGCAGATGACAAAGGCCAGCGCCAATGCAACGCCCATCAGCAGGATGAACACAGAGCTGAGCAGATCCAGCATATCGGTCAGATTGCGGCTCTGCTGGCTGGGCCAGTCCAAGCTCTCCACTTCTTCCATCTCATCCAGCTGCTGCAGGCATGCTTCAGTGGGGCTTTCCAGCAGAAGCGCCGTTGGGGCAAAGCTGCCCTTCCGCAGCGCTTCCCATGTGCCTTCTTCCATATACACTCCCTGCTGCACATAGTTATACACCACCTGCGTTACAGGCACTGTAACCGGATCACGGTCGCCGGGGAAGAACAGTTCAAGCGGATCGCCGATCTGCACGTTCAGCGTATCGCATAGCTTTTCCGTCACCGCCACGCCCCCTGGCGCAATGGGCACAAGCTGCTCGTTCCTGCCAAGATGCAATAGCTGCTGTTCCGGTTCCACCACCGTCAGAAGCGCCGTTCGCCCCGTCTGCTGTGAACGCACGCTCACAGAGCTTTCCATGATGCATTCCACCCGCGCAGCTTCCAGCCTTTTCGCATAGCTGGCGGCCTCGTCTGCGGTCCACGCCAGATTCGCGCGCACATCGTAGCTGAGGGTCTCGCCGTAGTGCGTCCGGGCCAGACCGTTCACAGAATCCTGCAATCCGAAGGAAGCGATGATCAATCCATTGCAGCAAAGCACGCCCACCAGCGACATGATGGTACGCATGCGGTTGCGCATCAGATTGCGCACGATCATCTTGGTGTTGAAGTCAAACCTGCGCCACAGCCAGCCGATCCGCTCCAGCAGGATCCGCTTGCCAGCCTTGGGCGGCTTGGGGCGCAGCAGCTCCGCCGTTGTTTCCCTGCCGGATCTGTGATAGGTATACAGACAGATGCAAATGCTCATGACGACCGTAAGCGCCGCCATTCCCCAGCTCACGGCAGAAACAGAGGGGTACACGCGATACGGAAACTCATTCTGCCCCAGCAGCAGCGCCCATAGAACGCGCGGCAGCGTCTGATGCCCCACCACTACCCCCAGCACCGATCCGACCAACGATGGCCAGATGGCATAGGACAGATAGTGATCGCGAATGCTACGGTTGGAGTACCCCAGCGCTTTCAGCGTGCCGATCTGCAAACGCTGGTTGTCGATCATGCGCGTAAGCGTCGTCAGCACGATCAGCGCCGCCACGGCATAGGCCATCAGCGGAAAGACCAGCCGCAGATCCGCAAACATCTCCGCATTGCTGATCGCGCTGGCCGTGCTCGGGTGCGCGCGGCGGTTCAGGATCAGCGCATCCGGCAAGGCCTGCTGAATGGCGCTTTCAACGTTTTGCTCGTCCGCCCCCTCCTGCACCGTCACCACGATCTGCGTGAGCGGCAATTCCGGAACCGCCTCGGCATTGACAAGGATATAGCCGTACTCCTCCGGATTCGGATAGGTACCCTTGGTGACGCAGATGAATTCCGGGCTGTAGATGATACCGCGGATCACAAAGTAAAACTCCGTCCCATTCAGCTTCACCGTCACGCGCTCCCCCACGTCCAGCCCGTGCACCCGGGCAAAGCCCGCCTGGATCAGGCAGCCGCGCAGATCGTTTTCGGCCAGCAATTCGCCTTTTTCCAGATAGGGACGGTTGATGGACATCGGGCCGTTATAGGCGGTTATGTTCAGATCCGGTTCGCCCGGCAGGGTGGACTGCACCTCCACTGTAGCGCGCGCACACACATCCTCCACCCCGGAAATGCCCCGCACACGTGCCAGCGTTTGACGGTCGGCACTGGCCACAGAGACCCAGAAATCTGCCAGATGGTTCTGCTGAAAATACACGTCGATGGTTCCCTGCGCAAGGCGGGCCGTTCCATCCAATGCAGCAAAAATCAGCGTGCCCAGCGAGCAGAGCACGACAATGGAAAGAAACTGCATCAGCGATTGCCGCATATCGCGCACCAGTTTTTTGCGCAAGGCTCCATACGCCATTTTTCCATTCCACCTTTCCATGGATCATTTTAGTATAGCCATGCTCAATGTTCAAAGTCAATCTTCTGGCCAAAACGTTACGATTCGTTCACACTTACGGATTGACAAATACCCCAATGGGGTATATCATATAAATACCCCATTGGGGTATCCTTATCGTGAGGTGATCGCTATGTCCGAACAGCCCGTGTGTGCCTGCCACAAGATCAAGGAGCGAACGGAACAGGAATCCAAGCAGCTGATCAACCGTCTCAGCCGCATCGAAGGCCAGATCCGCGGCATTCGCGGCATGGTGGAAAAAAACGTGTACTGCACCGATATCCTCATGCAGGTGGCTGCAGCCAATGCCGCGCTGAACGCCTTCACGCGTGAATTGCTGGGCAACCACATCCGCACCTGCGTGGCGCAGGATATTCGAAACGGCAAGGATGAAACCATCGACGAGCTGGTGCAGATCCTGCAGAAGCTGATGAAATAAACCGGAAGGACGTGTCACTGTGAAGCAATACACTGTAGGAGGAATGAGCTGCGCGGCATGCGTGGCACGGGTGGAAAAAGCCGTCTGCCAAGTCGAGGGCGTAAGCGCCTGCTCTGTCAGCCTCTTGACCAACTCCATGGGCGTGGAAGGCACCGCCAGTGAGCAGGCTGTCATCGCCGCTGTGCGGGCTGCCGGTTACGAGGCTAGCGTCAAAGGCTCTGCCGCCGCTGCTTCCTCTGCCCAGCAGGCGGATGCGCTGGCCGACCGGGAAACGCCCGTGCTCAAGCGCAGATTGCTGGCCTCGCTCGGCTTTCTGATCGTGCTGATGTATGTGTCCATGGGGCACTGCATGTGGGGATGGCCCATGCCCGCTTTTTTTGAAGGCAATCATGTGGCGGTCGGCCTGCTGCAAATGCTGCTGGCGGGCATCGTCATGGTCATCAACCAGAAGTTTTTTATCAGCGGTTTCAAAAGCTTGTGGAACAAAGCGCCGAACATGGACACGTTGGTGGCCATGGGGTCTGCGGCTTCCTTCCTCTACAGCGCCTATGCGCTCTTTGCCATGACCGGCGCGCAGATGCAGGGCGATCATGCGGCTGTGATGCGCTATATGCATGAATTCTATTTTGAATCCGCCGCCATGATCCTTACGCTGATCACCGTTGGCAAAATGCTGGAAGCCCGCTCCAAGGGCAAGACCACTGATGCGCTCAAGAGCCTGATGAACCTCGCCCCCAAAACGGCCACCCTGCTTTCGGACGGCAAAGAAATGGTCGTTCCCATTGAGCAGGTGAAGAAGGGCGATCATTTTGTCGTGCGCCCCGGCGAGAGCATTCCTGTGGACGGCGTGGTGCTGGAAGGGCACAGCGCCATCAACGAAGCCTCCCTGACCGGTGAAAGCATTCCTGTGGATAAAGGCGTGGGCGACAATGTATCCGCCGCCACGCTCAATCAATCCGGGTATCTGCGCTGCGAGGCCACTCGTGTGGGCGAAGACACCACCCTCTCCCAAATCATCAAAATGGTCAGCGACGCCGCCGCGACCAAGGCTCCCATTGCCAAAGTAGCAGACCGGGTCTCTGGCGTTTTCGTCCCCGTGGTGATGACCATTGCCGCGATAACCATCCTCATCTGGCTGCTGCTCGGCCGGAGCTTCGGCTTTGCGCTGGCCCGCGGCATTTCTGTGCTGGTCATCAGCTGCCCCTGTGCGCTTGGGCTAGCCACGCCGGTCGCCATCATGGTGGGCAACGGCAAGGGCGCGCGAAACGGGATCCTATTCAAAACCGCCGTATCGCTGGAAGAAACGGGAAAAGTGCATGTGGTAGCGCTGGATAAAACCGGCACGATCACCTTGGGCGAACCGCGTGTGACCGATGTGCTGCCAGCAGAGGGATTCAGCAGCGACGAGCTGCTCACGCTGGCTTATTCGCTGGAGGAAAAGAGCGAACACCCGCTGGCAAAGGCCATTGTAGCGCAAGCGCAGCACCAGCAGCTGAAATCGGAATCTGTGGCCGACTTTGCAGCTATGCCCGGCAACGGGCTCATGGCCTCGCTTCACGACGAACGCCTTTTGGGCGGCAGCCTCGCCTTCGCGCAGAAGCATGCAGCCATCAGCACAGAAGTGCAGCAGCAAGCGGAGCAATTGGCGGAACAGGGAAAAACGCCGCTGTTTTTCCTGAAGGGCGGCCGATTGGCGGGCACCATTGCCGTGGCCGACACCATCAAACCCGAAAGCCCGGAAGCGATCCGGCAGCTGCAGGCCATGGGCATTTGCGTGGTGATGCTGACCGGCGATAATGAACGCACCGCCAAAGCGGTGGGCCAGCAAGCCGGTGTGGACGAGGTGATCGCCGACGTGCTTCCGGACGGCAAGGAGGCTGTCATCCGCCGTTTGAAGCGCAAGGGCAAGGTGGCCATGGTGGGCGACGGCATCAACGACGCGCCTGCGCTGACCCGCGCGGATATTGGCATCGCCATCGGCGCAGGAACCGATATCGCCATCGATGCTGCCGATGTGGTGCTCATGAACAGCAAGCTCACCGATGTGCCCGCCGCCATCCGTCTGAGTCGTGCAACGCTGCGGAACATTCACGAAAACCTGTTCTGGGCCTTCTTCTACAACAGCATCGGCATTCCGCTGGCTGCCGGTGTCTTCATCTCACTCTTTGGCTGGCAGCTCAATCCCATGTTTGGCGCCGCCGCCATGAGCCTGTCCAGTTTCTGTGTGGTATCCAACGCGCTGCGCCTGAATCTGTTTGATGTGCACAGCACGAAAAAGGATAGAAAAATCAAACCCGCAAAGGAGAACAAACCGATGGAAAAGACCATGAAAATCAACGGTATGATGTGCGGCCATTGCTCCGCCCGCGTCAAAAAGGTGCTGGAAGCGCTGCCCGAAGTGGACGAAGCCATGGTAAGCCACGAGAACGGCACTGCTGTGCTGACCCTGAACGCCAACGTTTCCGACGAAGTACTCAAGAAAACGGTTGAAAACGAGGGCTACGAAGTGGTGGGCTAAACGCAGCCCATATCCAAAACCGGCCATGTGTCTGCACGCATGGCCGGTTTTTTCGTACAATGATGGTATGACAGCATGAGGAGGTATGCACCACCATGGACCACCACACCTCGCCCTTTGCAGAGCTTACCGGTGCGGAAAAGCAGATCCGCTGGCTGGAATACCAAAGCATCCGTCTCCCTTATGTGCAGGGCAGCATGGACGCAGCGCCAGCCAAGCCAGCTCCCGCCAAATCCGTTGAGGGCGTTCCAGCTCCCAAAGCAGCGGAGCCAGTTGCCGATTGTCCGCAGCCGCCGCCCGAGATCCCGCGTGTGATGCCGGATCATCAGCGTTCCCGACACGGCCAGTACGACGCAGTCATTGCACGGCTGAAGCAGGCGGAGCTGCAGTCGCAGCGTTTACAGGCCGCGCAGCAGGCGCATTAGTTTCCGGCACTGCAGCGCCGGATTCTTGTTCTGGCGTACATAATCCCTGCCCAGCTGTCCGATCTGCTGCCGCTGCTGGGCGGAAAGCTGCATCAGCCTTTGCACAGCGTCAACCATCCCCTGCACGCCAGCTTCCATCCAGCACAGGTACGGCTCATAGTCCGCCGGAATGCCTTCCAGACGGCAGCACAGCACCGGCTTGCCGGATCGCATGTACTCCAGCGTTTTGCTGGGAAAAGAATAGCGTGTAAAGGTTCCGCTGGGCTGGCGGGGATTGATGAGCGCGGTAGCTCTGGCCTGAAGGGTCAGAGCTTCTTTTTGCGGAACGAAGCCGAAATAGCGGATGTTGGAACACCGAGATGCGGCTTCCTCCACCTCGGCACGCATGCCGCCCTGACCGCAGATCCACAGCTGATACTGCGGCAGCTTTTGGAAGGCTTCTAGCATCTCGCCAATTCCCAGTCCGCGTTCCAGCGTGCCGGTATAGAGCACCACGGGCGGTTCTTCCGTCTTTTCGTTGCATTGCGGCAACGCGCTGTCCTCGAGGATCAGCCCCTCGATCACCACGCGCGGGTAGGTCTCCACTTGCAGCGCCTGCGCCATGGGTTCCGTCAGCAGCACAAATCCATCCATCCGGCGGCACAGCGCCATGCTCTGCATTCCACGCCGGTATTCGATTTGTTTCAGCCAGCCCGTTCTGCCGGATGGCAGCCCCAGCTCGTTGGGCAGATCGGTCACAATCACAGCGGCCTTGAGTTCCGGAAAGGTGCGCTTGACTTTCGCCACTGCCTGCAGGTACGGCAGGTACTGCGTATACATCAGCACCGTTCGATTCTGAGGGCTCTGCCGCGCCCACGCTTCTAGCGCCCGCGCAGCGCACTGCATGCGCATGTGCTGTTTCAGCCATGGCAGATTGATGCATCCCAGCTGGCGGATGCTGCCCTCATCATGCATACCGCCCTTCAAAAACAGTTGCCGATACTGCAAGGGCCAGATCCCAACCGGAAGGCTGTTGACAATATCGAGCCGTTCTCCTTCCTGCAGGTTTTGGCGGATCCCCTGCACAAAGGCGCGTTGATAGCTGTTGATCTGATTCTGCAGCTTATCCTTGGCATTTCGCGTCACTTCTTCCAGCTGGTCATCCGGATACATCAGCGACATCAGCAGCACATTCATGGGCAAAGCTCCTTATACAAATCCAGATAGGCGCGGAAGGTGTGCCGCGCATCGAAGCGCTGTGCTCTGGCCACGCACTGCTGCGCGCGCTGTGCCTTCTGCCCGGCCATCTGGGCAATGGCAGCGCAGAGCGCCGACTGGTCGCCCTTTGGCACCACAAGGCCGGTCGCTTCATCCACGGCCTCCGGGCAGCCGCCGGTCGCAAAGGTGACCACGGGCGTACCGCACGCCAGCGCCTCCAGATTGACCATGGGCATGTTGTCTTCCAGCGTTGGGTTCACAAAGCAGTCGGCAGCCGTATACCACGCGGCCAGTTCCTTGGTGTCCGAAGTTTGCGTCAGTCCCAGCATATTGGCGGGAAGCCGCTGGATCTGTTCCTGCTCCAGGCCGATCACCACAAAGCAGTACGTCTCCCCCATCTGCCGTGCAGCCTCGCAGAGATACGGCAGTCCTTTCCGGCGATCCCACTCAGCCGCCACCGATAGGCAGATGCGGCGATCCGTCAGCCCATACCTGCTGCGCAGATCGCTCGCCGTGGGAGCAAACACATTCAGGTTTACGCCGTTATAAATCACCCGAACCGGTTTCTCCTTCAGAAAGGATCCGCTCAGCGGCTGCTTCATCCATTCGCACGGCGCGACAAAAGTAAGATCGTTCAGTCCGCCGAAGCAACTTTGTTTGAGCCTGTAATTGCGTTTTGAGCCGTCCAGCCCGATGCACACCGGATAGCTGCGCTGCTGTGGGCAATCGTGGCAGCCGTTCTTCCAGCGTTCGCAGCCGGAATAGTCAAAATAGGCACAATGGCCCGTGAAAGGCCAGCAATCGTGCAGCGTCCACACGACTGGAAGATGCGCTTTTTGCAAATACCCAAACAGCGTGGGCAGATGGAGATAGCAGCCATGCACATTATGCAGATGGATCAGATCCGGTTCAAACGCGCGCATCTCACGCACCAGTCTGCGCGTTGCCAGCAGACTGCCGTAGCCTTCGCCGTCCAGCAATTTGCGTACAGCGCCATGTAGCTTGCGTTCCCATGCGGAACCCACACGGTAAGCAAACGGCTCCGATTCCTCGGAAATGCCGGGAACGCCGTATCCGATGCGGCACGCGCCCCCTTCCGCCTGCACCAGCTTGGCGATCTCCACCGCGATACGGCCCGTGCTCTTCACGCCGCAGTAGGTGTTCAGCTGAAAAACACGCATGCTCTCACTCTTTTCCCGCAAGCTGCAAAAGCATTTTTTCCAGCTTGTCCATATGTTGTTGCTTGGTAAAATACTTCTGATAGTACTTCTGCCCATTCAGGCCCATCTGCACCGCGTCGTCCCGCTGCAAAAAAGCGCGCACCACATCGGCGAATGCCTGGGGATCATCCGGCGGAGCGCACAGACCGCACTGCGCCTTTTCCAGCACATAGGCTGTTTCACCGGCAATGGAGCCCAGCACCGGCTTGCCTGCGGCCATATAGCTCTGCACCTTGCCGGGAAGCGTATCGTTCACGCTCAGGTCGTTTCGCATGCTTACCAGCATCGCGTCGGCCATGGCGTAATACTTCGGCATCTCTTCCAGCGGCTTGCGACCGTGGAAGGTCACCTTTTCTTCCAGATGAAGCTGCTGCACCAAAGCACGGCAGCTTTCCGTATTGGAACCATCGCCAACGATATGCCAATGCACAGGCTCCGTGCGCAGCAGTTCAGCCGCCTGTATCAGCACCTCAACCGCCTGTACCTTGCCGATGTTTCCCGCAAACACCAGCTGTTTCTCCTGAGAAGACGCCTTCGGCGGCAGCTGCATTTCGAAGATATCGTCTGCAAACTGCGGCATATAGCATTCATCGGGTACGGTAATGTCATGGACTTCCTTCAGGTAGCCCTGAAAGCGTTTGGAGGAATAGATCAGCAGATCCGCCTTGCGGTACACCCATTTGCTGACGCGCTTCATGAAGGCATACAAAAACGAGCCTTCGTACACATTCATGGCGGCAAGGCAAGCTGGCCAGATATCCAGCACATAGATCATATACTTTTTGGATGTGAAGCAGCGCAGCAGCGCGGCGGGCAGGCTCATCAGCACAGGCGACGTGGAAAATGCATAGATCACGTCATAATCCCGCTTCATCAGCAGCGCTTTCACGGAAGCGGAGACCATGTAGCTGACGTAATTGACGGCCAGCCCCACCTTTCCGGGGCGGCGGCCGATCTCAAAGCAGCGGCGGATCTGCACGCCGTTTCGCTCCTGACGCCGGTTCTGCCCATGCCTGTACGCCTCGGGGATAACGCCTGTTGGATAATTGGGCAAGCCAACGAGCGCGGTCACTTGATGACCGCGCTCAGCCAGTGCCTCGCAAATTTCGGTTACGCGAAAATTCTCCGGCCAGTAGTGCTGGCAGATGACGAGGATCTTCATGTGCTTATGCTTTCTTGGCCGCTTCGGCGCGTTCCATCAGCAGCCCGGCTTCCTTGCGCGCACGCTCCATCACCAACCGCGCGTCCAAGGTGGTGAACTCGCCGTTGCGGTACAGCACCTTGCCGTTGACCATGGTCAGGCAAACATCGCTGCCCTGCGCAGAATAGACAAGGTTGCTTTCCATGTCGTGGCAGGGAGACATATGCGCACCGCTCAGATCGAGCAGGATCAGATCCGCCAGATAGCCCGGTTTGAGCAGTCCGAGGCGATCATAGCCCATGGCCTGTGCGCCGTTATAGGTAGCCGCGGCGATGGTCTGCGCAGGCGACACCACGGTGGGATCGAGCGTCGTGCCCTTCTGAAGCATGGGCATCAGCTTGATCTCTTCCCACAGGTTCAGGTTGTTGTTGCTGGCAACGCCGTCCGTGCCGAGCGTGACCTTCACGCCTGCCTTGAGCATCTTGGCGATCGGCGCAACGCCGCTGGCCAGTTTCAGATTGCTGATGGGGTTATGCAGCACCACCGCGCCCGTGCGGGCAAACAGTTCGATATCCTCATCGGTAAACCACACGCAATGCGCAGCCAGCACCGGATGCTTCATCAGCCCGATCCGGTTCAGGTACTGCGGCGGCGTAAGACCGCGGCGCTCCAGACTGCCATCAAAATCCAGCTTGGTCTCGCTCACATGCACATGGATCGGCACCTGATAGGTATCGGCAGCCTCCAGCACCTTTTCCATCAGCTTCTGCGTGGTCGCTCCCTCACTGTGCGGGGCAAGGCTGACGCGGATGCGGTCCTCTGCCGCGTGGTTCCACTTTTCGATCAGCGCAATGCCCGGCAGCAGGTCGGCGCAGCTCTCGTCAAAGTCCACCACGCCATGGCCCAGCAAGGCGCGCATGCCGCTGTCGCGCACGGCTTCCGCCTCCATGTCCATGTGCATGTACATGTCGTTGAAGGAAGTGGTGCCGAAGCGCAGCATTTCCTTCATGCCCAGATCCGAACCGGCGCGCACAGCGTCATCCGTCAGGTGCTTTTCAACGGGAAAAATGGCCTCGTTCAACCAGCGGTCCAGAGGCAGATCACTGCCGATGCTGCGCAGCAGCGTCATGGGCGTATGGGTGTGCATGTTGCACAGGCCGGGCATCGCCAGCGCGCCCTGTCCATCGATGGTCTCATCCGCCTCAAAAGCAGGCGCTTCACTGCGTTTTCCGGCGTAGACGATCCACTGATCCTCGATCAGGATCTCAGCATCCGGAACAAACGGAATATGAGCCTCGCCGCTCACGCCCGGAGTCATCATAATATTGGTAATACGAATACGCATAGTGGCCTTCCTCCTTATGGGATCCAACGAATATGGCACGCTTTCCAAGCGGTCTCAGAGAATGTAGCGCCGCATATCCATGGTCACATCTTCCTTGCCCAGATGATCCACAACATAATCGCCGTTGATGTTCAGGTACACATTGGGCATTTCTTCGCCGCCGGCATTGAAGCTGATATCCTCCAGCAGCTTTTCAAACACGGCGAACAGGCGGCGCGCGCCGATATCTTCCTTGGTTTCGTTCAGCACATAGGCTGCGCTGGCGATCGCATCGATGGCGCTGTCCTCAAAGGACAGGAAGACCTTGTCAACAGACAGCAGCGCTTCATACTGACGGGTCAGCGCGTTTTCCGGCTGGGTCAGGATCGCCTTGAAATCCTCCTGTGTGAGGCTCTTGAGCTTTACATGCACCGGGAAGCGGCCCTGCAGTTCGGGGATCAGATCCGTCACCTTCGCCACATGGAACGCGCCCGCAGCAATGAACAGCATATAATCCGTGCGGACGGGGCCGTACTTGGTGTTGACCGTGCTGCCTTCCACGATGGGCAGGATGTCGCGCTGCACACCCTCGCGGCTTACATCCGGCCCATGGCCGCCAGCCGACCGTCCCGCCACCTTGTCGATCTCGTCAATGAACACAATGCCCTGCTGCTCTGCGCGGCGGATCGCCTCTTCCTTGACCTGATCCTCGTCGATCAGCTTGGCCGATTCCTCTTCCAGCAGGATCCTTCGTGCTTCCTTCACCTTCACACGGCGGATCTTGGTCCGCTTCGGCATCATGCCGCCCATCACATCGCCGATGCTGATGGAATTGCCTCCCACTTCCAGCTCTGGAATGGTGTCTTCCACTTCCACCTCAATTTCGCGGTCTTCCAGCTGACCGCTGCGCAGCTGCTGCAGCACGTCCTCGCGGCGCAGCGCCAGCTTTTCCTGCTCCTCACGCGGCAGTTCCGGTTCCTTCTTGCCCGGATTCATGAGAAACTCAAAGGGATTGGCGGGGCCTTTCTTGGGCGGGTTGACCAGCAGCGTGGCCAGCCGGTCTTCGGCCAGCACGGATGCACGCGCCTTGACGCGCTCGCTGTACTCCGCACGCACCATGCGGATGGCATTTTCCGTTAAATCGCGGATGATGCTTTCCACATCGCGGCCCACATAGCCTACCTCGGTGAATTTTGTGGCTTCCACCTTGATGAAGGGAGCCTTGACCAGCTTGGCCAGCCTGCGTGCGATCTCCGTTTTGCCCACGCCGGTCGGGCCGATCATCAGAATATTCTTGGGGCTGATCTCGTTGCGCATGCTTTCATCCAGCTGCGCGCGGCGGTAGCGGTTGCGCAGCGCGATGGCCACAGCGCGCTTGGCCTCGTCCTGACCGATGATATAGCGGTCAAGCTCCCGCACGATCTCTCTGGGGGTCAGTTCTTTCATGCTTTTCTGGCCTCCTTTTACAGCGTTTCCACAGAAATGTGGTCGTTGGTAAACACGCAGATGGATGCGGCCACTTCCAGTGCCTTCACGGCGATCTCTTCCGCGCTCAGATCCGTGTTCTGTACCAAAGCGCGGGCCGCTGCCAGAGCATAATTGCCGCCCGATCCGATGGCGCATACGCCTTCGTCGGGGTCGATCACCTCGCCGGTACCGCTGAGCACCAGCAGACTGTTGCGATCCGCCACGATCAGCATGCTTTCCAGCTTACGAGCCACCTGATCGCCGCGCCAATCCTGCGCAAGGCTGACAGCCGCCCGCTCCAGATTGCCGCCGCACTGGGTCAGCTTTTCCTCAAAACGCTCGCACAGCGAAAAGGCGTCCGCCACCGAGCCGGCAAAGCCCGCCAGCACCTGACCGTTGTACAGCCTGCGCACCTTGCGCGCGCTGGCTTTAAAGATGGTGTTTTCCCCCATCGTCACCTGTCCATCTCCGGCTATGGCTACCTGATCGCCGCGCTTCACAGCGCAGATGGTCGTTCCCATCATCGCCATATCATTCACCTCTTTGTGTTTGATTCAGATTGATTGTCCGTGATCCACAGCGCCATATCACGCGCCGCCTGCGCATCCAGATGCGCCTCCGCCTCATAGGTGGACTGCCCGTTCAGGTCGGTGGACAAATCGTTCATCAGCATATGGTTGAGGCCACGATAGATCTTGTAAGTGGCAAAGACCGCATTGGGGCCGACGTCCTTTTTCAGATCGGCAAACCCTTCTTCCACGTCCACCTCGGTATCGCGGTTGCCATGGGCAAAGTAAGTGGGCAGCTTGAGCGTGCGCAGCAGCTTGGCCGCCGTGTCATACTGCTCGGCTTCCCAATAGTAGTAACCATTGCGGCCGAATACAGTCAGCTCACGCGCCTTTTCTTCCTTCATTTTGCCAATGTTTCGCACGGCGTTCTTGACGATTTTGGCTTCGTCAGCGTCCATCGCCGCCACTTCGCCCTTATTGACTTGGTACAGCTCGTCGATCACGCGGTTATCGGTGGCACCGATCAGGATCATGCCTGCCACTTTGCCGTCCGCTTCGTTGGCCACGCGCGGCGCCAGGATCGCTCCCAGACCAACGCCGACCACATAGACCTGTTTGGGATCGATGTATTCATTTGCTGCCGCCGTTTCGATGGCGGACAACGCATCGTCGATCACTTCATCCTTGACCGTCTCGATCGGCGCATCCGGATAGGCGTAGGTACGCTTGTCGTAGCGGATCGTCGCGATGCCGTAATCCGCCATCAGCTCTGCAAAATCCGCAAACAACTTGGTTCCGCCGCGGGTGTTGTCGCGATCCAGCGCGCCGTAATCATGCAGCATCACACATACAGGAGCGGGCTGCTGCACGCTGGCAGAAGCAGGCACCGTCAGGATCCCATCCAGCAGATACGGCTCCGCGCCGATCGCCACGCTGTTTTCCGTGAAGGAATGATCCGGAGCCAGCCACGCTTCCAGCGGTTCTTCCTTTTCGGAGGGCACGAATTCAACGGCCATGATCTCCCAGTCGTCTTCTTCGTCCTTATGGGTGAAATACATGTCCAGATCCTGCTTTTCCATGCACAGATGCAGCACATGCACCTTCAGCTGGTTCTCCGCTTCTTCAAAGGAGCGATAGCTGCCCAAGCCCAGAAAATCGCCTGTCAGGAATTCCAGTTCCAGCAGCTGCGCTGCATAGGCCTCCTCCGGCATGTAGCGCCGGATCTGCAGGTCATAGTAGCCCCAAAGCCGATCCATGGATCTGCCTTCCACGAAGTCCATGGCGTACTGGCGGACATTTTCTTCCGTCCACACCGGCACGCCTTTCTCCATCTGACCCGCCGCGGCCGTGCCGGACAGGCAGCCCAGCAGCACCGCGCAGAGCGTAAGCATTGCAAGCAAGCGTTTCATGCAGCATTCCTCCTGTATGGATTAAGTATATCACAGATGCATTTTCAAGTACGGTCTTCCTGTTCCATTTGTCCGATAACGGCGTCCAATTCCGCCAGAGCGCGCTCAGAAATTTTCTCATAGCGCTGCTGCTTGTTGCGGATGCGCTTCTCGCCGGGTTTGACTTCCAGCGGGTCGATCAGCCCAAACGCGCAGTTCATGGGCTGGAAGCGCTTGTTGGGGGTGGATACATAGCGGGCCATCGCGCCGATGGCGGTGCGTCCGCTGAAATGCGGCGGTTCCTTGCCCTGTTCGCGGCAGGCCGCCGTCAGCCCTGCCAGCAGACCGCTGGCGGCGCTTTCCACATAGCCCTCCACGCCGGTGATCTGCCCGGCGAAGTACAGCCGCGGCTGCGCGATCACGCGGAAGGTATCATCCAGAAAGCCGGGGCTGTTGAGGAAGGTGTTGCGGTGCATAACGCCCAGCCGCGCATACTCCGCATTTTCCAGTCCCGGGATCATGCCGAACACACGGCGCTGCTCCGGATAGGTGAGCCGAGTCTGGAAGCCGACAATGTTATACAGCGTGCCGGCATAGTTGTCCCGCCTGAGCTGCACCACTGCAAAGGGTTCCTTGCCCGTGTGCGGGTCGACCAGTCCCACCGGTTTGAGCGGGCCAAAGGCGATCACCATATCCCCGCGCTTGGCCATGCTTTCGATGGGCATGCAGCCCTCGAATACCGCCTTTTCCTCGAAGCCGCGCACCGGCACGGTTTCCGCCGTCTGCAGGGCATGGACGAAATCCATGTAGGTCTCCCTGTCCATGGGACAGTTCAGATAATCCGCTCCGCGCTCGTAGCGCGACATGCAGAACACCTTATCCATATCGAGGCTGTCCGCCGTCACGATGGGCGCTGCTGCGTCGTAAAAATGCAGCGTGGAAAGCCCCTGCATCTTCGCGATTTCCTCGGACAGCGCATCGCTGGTAAGCGGGCCCGTAGCGATGATGACCGTGCCTTCCTGCGGGATCTTCGTCACTTCTTCCCCGTGAACGGTGATCAGCGGATGCTTGTGCACCGCACGATCGATGGCTTCGGAAAAGCCGTTGCGATCCACCGCCAGCGCGCCGCCCGCAGGCACGGCGGTTTCATCCGCCGCACGCATGATCAGGGAATGCAGCTTGCGCATTTCCGCCTTGAGCAGCCCCACGGCGTTGGTGAGGCGGTCGCTGCGCAGGCTGTTGCTGCACACCAGCTCCGCCAGCGTATCCAGTGACTGCGCAGGGGTTTTCTTTTCAGGTTTCATTTCATACAGGTCTACGGGAATGCCCCTTTGGGCGATCTGCCATGCAGCTTCGCAGCCAGCCAGACCGCCGCCGATGACCGTAATGCTCACGATCGGTCCATCCTCTCCGGAGCCTGACGGCATCAGGCGTCCTCGTCTTCTTTTGCTTCCGCTACGGTTTTGTAGCGGCAGGTCTCATTGGCGCACAGGTGAATGATCTCGCCATGCTTGCCGTACTTCTGCACCATATAGCTGCCGCACTTGGGGCAGTGATCGGTAATGGGCATCTCCCAGCTGACAAAATCGCATTCCGGATACTTCTCGCAGCCGTAGAACTTGCGGTTCTTCTTGCTGGTCTTTTCCATCAGTCGTGCGCCGCACTTGGGGCAGGGCGCATCGATGTAGTGCAGAATGGGCTTTGCGTTCCGGCATTCGGGAAAGTTGGGGCAGGCGAGGAACTTACCGAAGCGGCCCATCTTATACACCATCATCGCGCCGCATTTGTCGCACTGCACATCGCTGACTTCGTCCTTTACTTCCACCTTTTCGATCTGCTCCTCCGCCACATCAAGCATCTGCTTGAAATCCGGATAGAAGCCGCGCAGGATCTCACGCCAATACGTCTCGCCCTCCTCCACGGTATCCAGCTTATCTTCCAGCGAAGCGGTAAACTCGGTATCCACAATGGGGCCGAAGTACTCCGTCATCATGCTGGTGATCATGCAGCCCAGCTCCGTGGGATACAGGCGTTTCTTATCGCGGGTCACATAGCCGCGGGAAATGATGGTGGTGATGGTGGGCGCGTAGGTGCTGGGGCGGCCGATGCCCTTTTCTTCCAGCGCTTTCACCAGACTGGCCTCCGTGTAGCGGGCCGGGGGCTGAGTGAAATGCTGTTCCGTCTCCACGGCGGTAAGGCTCACCGCGTCCTTCTCCTGCAGCACGGGCAGGATGCTTTCCGGCAGCTCCTGCTCGTCATCCATGCTCTCCACATACACGGCGCGGTAGCCGGGGAAGGTCATATGCTCGCCATAGTAGCGCAGCACGCAGTCATTGCCCCCAATATCCGCAGACAGCGTCTGGAACACGGCGGGCTTCATCTGGCTGGCTAAGAAGCGGTTGTAGATCAGCCGGTACAGGTTGTGCTGCTCGCGGGTCAGATGCGCCTTCACGCTGTCCGGCGCATACTCCATATAGGTGGGACGGATGGCTTCGTGCGCGTCCTGCGCATTCTTGCGTCCCTTGTACTGGTTGGGTTCCGCAGGGCAGTATTCTGCGCCGTACTGCTGCGCGATGAAGCCGCGCGCAGACTGCACCGCTTCCTCAGCCACGCGCACGCTGTCGGTACGGATATAGGTGACCAGACCGACCGTTCCGGCCTTGCCCAGATCAATGCCTTCGTAAAGCTGCTGTACCACCTGCATGGTCTTGGCCGTGGAGAAATTCAGCTTTCGGCTGGCCTCCTGCTGCAGGCTAGAGGTGGTGAACGGCGGCTGCGGCCGCTTGAGCTTTTCCCCGGTTTTCAGCGACTGAATGCTGAACTGCGACTGAAGAATGCGCTGCTTGGCGGCTTCCGCCTCCTCAGCGTTGTGAATGCTCACGCGCTGATGATCCAGCGTGACCAGCTTGGCCTGATAGTGCATTTTCTTGCCGCGCGCATTCGGAGCGGTAAAGCTGGCGGTAATATCCCAGAATTCCTCTGGAATGAACGCCTCGATCTCCTGCTCGCGCTCCACCACCATGCGGGTCGCCACGCTCTGCACACGGCCGGCGGACAGGCCCTTCTTCACCTTCGCCCACAGCAGGGGGCTGATCTTGTAGCCCACCAAGCGGTCCAGCGCGCGGCGCGCCTGCTGCGCGTCCACGCGATCCATATCAATGGGGCGCGGATGCTCCAGCGCTTCCTTGACCGCTTTTTTGGTGATTTCGTGGAACTCGATGCGGCAGGGCTTGGATGTATCGATGCCCAGCGTATTGGCCAGATGCCACGAGATCGCCTCTCCTTCGCGGTCAGGGTCGGTTGCGAGATATACGCGGGAAGCGGCCTTGGCTTCCTTCTTGATGCGGGCCAGAATATCGCCGCGGCCGCGGATGGTGATATACTTCATCTCGAAGTCGTTGTCCGCGTCCACGCCCAGCTGAGACTTGGGCAGATCGCGCACATGTCCCTGCGAAGCCTCCACCTTATAGCCCTTTCCCAAAAATTTTTCAATGGTTTTCGCCTTGGCGGGCGACTCCACAATCACCAGCTTTTTGGCTTGTGTTGCAGCCATTCTGATTTCCTCCTCTATTTCCTTGCCGCAAGCGGCAGATAAAAGCGATTTCCAGCTTCCCGGCGAATAACGCCTATGATCTCGAGCGTACCCAGCTCGGTCATCAGTTCATTGGCGTCCATCTGCAACGCCTGGGCAAGCTCCTGCATGCCGGTCGGTTCTACATGCAGCATGGATACGATCCTGCGCTGCGTATGCGACAGACGGATCCGTTCGGTTTGGACCTTGCGCACGGAAGCGTCCACATCCACCAGATCCAAATCTTCCAGCAGATCGCGGGCGCTGGTGATGATGCGTGCGCCTTCGCGCAAAATGGTATGCGGGCCTTCACTGCCGAAGCTGCCCACGCGGCCCGGCACGGCAAAGACCTGCCGGCCCTGCATCAGCGCGGCGTGCACGGTATGCATGCCGCCGCTTTTCACCGGGCCTTCCACAAACACCACGCCGCGGCACAGGCCGGAGATGAGCCGGTTGCGATGCGGAAAGTGAAACGCGATCGGCCCCGCGTCCAACGGATATTCGCTAATGATGAGCCCGATTCCTCCTGCGATCCTCCGCAAAAGCTGCGTATGCTCCGGCGGATAGGGCACGTTGATGCCGCTGCCCAAGATGCCGATGGTGCGTCCGCCCGCATTGAGCGCCGCTTCGTGCGCCGCTGCATCGATGCCCCGCGCCAGACCGCTGACGACGCACACCCCTGCTTCGCACAGGCCGCGCGAAAGCATCGCCGCCATCTCCACACCATAGGTGCTGGCACGGCGCGTTCCCACAACAGCCACCATCGGCTTTTCCAAGCAGCCCAACCTTCCGGCATAGTACAGCACATAGGGCGGATCCTGAATATTCCGCAGCATATCCGGATAGGCAGGATCATCCTGAAACAGGAGATTGACGTTTTTCCGTTCCATCCGCCCCACCAGATCGTCCATCGCCGTACGGGAATGCAGCTTCTTCAGCGTGGCGACCGTGCCGGATTGAAACTTGGGTGCGTTGTCCGTATCAAAGGCCTCCCAGATGGCCTCGGCAGAGCCATATTCCTCCAACAATTGCATCACATGTCCGGCCGTCACTTCTGCGGCGGACAGCCACAACAGACATTTCTGTTCGGCGCTCAGCAGCATGCTTTACCTCCAGTAGCGGCCATCCACATTGCGGAACTGAATGGCCTGCGATACATCCGGCAGTTCGATCCTCTCATGGCCTGCAAGGTCGGCAATGGTGCGCGCCACCTTGCGGATGCGGGCGTAAGCGCGCATGGAGATGTGAAAACGGTCTGCCGCCTGATGCAAAAGCTGCTTGGCCTCCGGCGTCATCTGGCAGAAGCGCTCCATCCCGTTTTGATCCAGCTGCGCGTTGCAATAATACGGCAGCCCCTGGTAACGTTCCTGCTGCAGTTTGCGTGCCTGCAGCACGCGTCCGCGCACCGTGAGGGAATCCTCCTGCTCCTCCCCTGTCTCGATCTCCTCGATCGAAACCGCATCCATCTCCACCTGAATATCGATACGATCCAGCAGCGGGCCGCTGATGCGCCCCAGATAGCGCTTTACTTCGTTAGGTGAACAGGTGCACTGCTTTTTGCGGCTGCCAAGGTTGCCGCAAGGGCAGGGGTTCATACCGGCCACCAGCATGCAGTTGCTCTGATAGCAGTTCTGGCCGTTGATGCGGGTCACGGTCACAAAGCCGTCCTCCAACGGCTGACGCAGCGCTTCCAGCGTTTGCCGCTGGAACTCCGGCAGCTCGTCCAGAAACAGCACGCCGTTGTTGGCCAGCGATACTTCGCCCGGGCGCACGCGATTGCCGCCGCCGATCATGGCCGGCGTGGATACATTATGGTGGGGCGCGCGGAACGGCCGCTCCGTCATCAGCCCTTGTTCAAAGGCCAGCTCGCCTGCGGTGGAGTGGATCAGCGTGGTTTCCAGCGCTTCCTCATAGGTAAGCGGGGGCAGAATGCCGGGCAGGCAGCGGGCCAGCATGGTCTTGCCGCTGCCGGGGATGCCCACCATCAGCAGATTATGTCCGCCTGCAGCGGCCACTTCCAGCGCCTTTCGTGCGATCGCCTGCCCCTTGACATGCTTCAGGTCATGGCTGATGGGGCGCTCGTTCATCATCTGCTCATAGGCCCTGTGCGGGTGTTCGGCAAGCGGCTGCTTGCCGGTCAGATGATCGTACACCTGCATAAGCGTCTGCGCCGGGTAGATGTGCACACCGTCCACGCATTCGCATTCGCGTGCGTTCTGCGCAGGCAGGATCAGATTCTTCACGCCGTTTTCCACAGCGGTGATGGCCATGCCCAGCGCGCCGCGCACAGGCATCAGCTTGCCCTGCAGGCTCAGTTCGCCCAGCAGCATGGTGTCCGACAGGTCTGAAAACCGCTCCGGATATTTGGCTGCCAGCAGCGATACAGCAATGGCCAGATCGAATGCGGTGCCCTCCTTGCGGATATCCGCAGGAGCCAGATTCACCGTGACGCGCCCGAACGGAAACTCATAGCCGCTCACGGCGATGGCCGCGCGCACACGGTCCCGGCTCTCCTTGACCGCCGCGCTTGGCAGACCCACGATCTCAAAGTTCACCATACCGCCGGAGATGAACGCTTCCACCTCCACCAGAAAACCGTTCACGCCGTTGAGGCCGCAGGCATAGGTTTTGGCCAGCACAGTCGTCACCCGCTTTCCATCGCATCAGTAGTACAGTCGGAAGAATCCCTTCACAGCGTCCAGCCACCGGGTGCTGGTCAGCCAGCCGGAAGCATACGGGAAGAACAGCACAAAGAACACCAGCGCGCCGATCAAGTAGGCCAGCATCACGCCACGACCGATCTTCGGCTTGCGCTGCACCAGCTGCTCCATCAGCCACGCAGTGGACAGAATGATGAAGGGAACGCTGGCAAAGTAGTGATAGATGTACATGCTGCGCGGCACCAGCACCCATGGCAGATATTGCGCCAGGAAAGCCACGCTGATGACGACCAGCACCAGGTTGCCGTCTCCGGCCCGAAGCACCGCGCGTCCATTCTGAATGCGCACATATTTGCCCACACAGGCCAGCAGCACCGCAGCCATCGCAAACGCGCCAATAAAGAATACCCAGGGGTTGCCCATGCACATGATGGTGGAGGCATACCCTGCGGACTCAAAGGCGTCCTGCGCAAACCACATGGGCTTGCTGATGAACGGCCATTCATACCACGGAGACTGGAAGGGATGATCCATACCCAGCCCCGGTGTGCTGTGATAGCTGAGCATCCCCTCCTGCGCGGCAATGATGCGGCGCAGTGTGACCGGGCCGTTGGGGGCAAGGTATGGGATGTAGCACAGGCAATAGATCACGCATGGGATGATCACAAAGAAGCCCACGCAGCACAGGCAGGTCACCAGAATGCGCCGCAGCGTCAATTCCTGCGCAGCCCGCACACGCGGCTGCGGGGTGTTGATCTCCCACGCCACGTTGCTTGCGCGGTACTGCCGGAAGACCGTCAGGAAGAACAGCACGGCCAGCCCCACTGCGGAATAGCATCCGATCCATTTGCTGGCAATGGACAAGCCCATGCAGATGCCGCTGAGCAGGAGCGGGATCAGCGTGCGCAGGAAGGCGCGATCCAGCAGCTTGGGCTGCTGCTCGTACGAAACCGCAAAAGCGTCCATCTGCATATAGCGCACCATGAACAGATAGCTCAGCAGAATGAACAGCACCGGGAAGGAATCGATGGTGGCAATACGCGTTTGCGTATAGTGCATCAGATCCAGCGCAAAGGCCGTCATGGACACAGCGGCAACGCTGCGCTTATGCGTCAGCTGCAGCGCCAGCAGATACAGGGCCGGCAGCATCAGCACGCCCGCAAGCGCGCCCGCAAAGCGCCAGCCGAACGGCGTCATGCCGAAGACCGCGATCCCCACGGACATCAGCAGCTTGCCAAGCGGCGGATGCGTGGTTTCATACGGCGTCTGTCCGTGCAGATGCTCATAGCCGGTGCGCGCATGGTAGATCTCGTCAAAATAGGTTCCGTTGTACCAGCCCGGTTCGCCCACGCAGGTGTCCGTTTCATCCACCAACTGTTCCGCCGGATGGGCATCATCCAGCAGATCCGGCCTTGCGTTTTCGTGCTCCGTCACATGCAGGGGCAGATTGCTGCCGTCTTTTGCACGCACCACCACTTCCCACAGGTTCAGCCCGGCTTCTTCCGCGTTGATGCGCAGGTACTTGCCGCTGAGCCACAGCACGTTGGCGGGCGATTGACTGTTGTAGGTGGTCGTAACGCCGGAGGTGGTGGAGCTGACCGCGTACAGCCAGCGGTAGCACAGCCCTTCGCGCATCTCGCACGGATAGGCCGGCGACCAGTTCACCCCGTCCTCGCTGACGGAAATGGAGAAATCATTGTAGCTCACGCCTGCATAATACAACACACTGAAGGTCTGGTTCTCGTCCAGTTCCAGCACGACATATTCATCTGAAGCGGTAGACACCCACGCCGTCTGCGGTGCAACTGTGCTGCCCAAATGGGTGAAGGCCAGCACAGCGTACGCTGCGGTCACGATGCCCATGCACAGTGCATCCCACCGTTTCAGATGCAGGCGATGGTCGCACGGATACAGCAGCATCCGGCGATAGCTGGCGCTGCGATCCTCCTGCGCCAAAGGCTGCCGGACACACGCCGGGCTTTCCCTCAGCCCGCTGATGCCGATCCAAGCGCCATACCCGCACAGCAGCAGATTGGCCACACACAGCACATAGTTCAGGACAAGGGTATCCGCATTCAGATGCCCCTGCTCCGCGCCAAACAGGATGGCGTTTTCCAGCACAATGGCCGTATTGATAAACGTGGTGACGGAAAATCCGATGCACAGCCACAGCAGGCGGCGATCCTTCGTATATGCATACGCCGCAGGCAGCAGCAGCAGCGCCGGGAACAGGTAGCGTTCATGCACCTTCACGCCCAGCACATACACGCCGATCAGCGCCAGCGCCATGAAAGCGGGCAGCGCGCCCTTGCGCCGGTCAAAGGCAATGCAGAGGATGGCAAACGCATAGGCCGTCGCCATCATGACATAGCCATATACGCCATAGCTCGCGCCGAAAGCGCAAAGCGCCAGCTGCAAAACCGCCAGCACAGCCAACAGCAGCGCCAGCGTTCTGGCTTTCTTAACGTCGCTGCACAGATAGCGGCGCGTGCGTTCCAGCCAAAGCGCCGTCCCTGCGGCTGCGCACAGCGCCGCGCCGGAGAGCATCAGCCAAACGGGCACGTTCTCCGTCAAGGGATGCCAGTTGGCGCCGATCAGGTAATACAGATTCGCCGTGTTCAGCGTGGCATAGGCATAGGAGGACAACGTTTCCCCATACAGGTTGAACAGCCAGTTCCAGTCCTGATTCACTGAAAACGGCAGCACGATCGCAAGCGCGCACGCCAGCGCGATGGCAAGGCCGATCAGCGCATCAGCAAGCGCCTTTTTCCGCGCTGTCAGGTCTTTTTCAAAGGCCAAAGCAAACACCAGCCACATGCCGCCCACAGGAGCGAACAGCAGGGCCTGCGGTTTGACCAGAGCCGATACGGCAAACAAGGGAATGGCCATCCGCCAGCGGCGCTCCATCGCGGCAAGGGCTGTCAACAGCATCAGCAGCGCCAGCACACTGTCCACCTGTCCCCACGCTGCGCCGTTTGTCAGCGCAGCCGGGTTGAGCAGATACAGCGCTGCGAGCACAGCCGCCGCAGTGCCGGACAGCTGCCTTTTGGCGATGTGATACAGCACCAGTCCGCCCAGAAGATCGCACAGAATGGGCAGCGTTTTCACCGTCAGCAGCATCGCCGATGCGCTGTCGGCAAGGTTCATCAGCCATCCGACGGGCCACAGCAGCAGCATGGCTCCCGGAGGATAATCGCAGAAATAATCCGGCGCATAAAAACCGGCCGGCCCGACCTCAGCCATGCGACGGCTCCACGCCGTAAAACAGCCGATGTCCACATTGTAGCCGGGGATCGTCGCGCCCAGCACCACCCGCAGCGCCAGCGCAGCCAGCATCACGCAGCCAAACACGACCGGCGCAGCCTTGTCCCCCCTGCGTTCCAGCCACGGCTGACACAACCAGCACAGCGCTGCAAACAGGCACGCCAGCACCACAAACAGAACCGTCTGCTTTTCGCTGTCGGTCTCCGTTTGCGGCTGCACCGACTGGGTTCCGCTGTACGCATCATACCACAGTGAGGCGATCTCACCCGCGGGCAGTTCGTCCACTTCTTCCAGCGTCAAATCGTCAAAGTAGGCCTTGCCAACGCTCTCAGCGCTGTAGCCGCCCACGCGCACGCCGATGGTCACTTCGCGCTGATCCGGCCCGGTCTCGCCATACCATTCCAGCAGCTGCCATTGGCCGTCAGTATCGTAAAGGCAATCCGAAAAGGCGTAGATCCCCTCCACGCCGAAATTTGCGCCGTTGCCGACATTCTCCATGCTTTCCACCAGCACATACCCGCTCAGGCGGTACATGCGCTCCGGCTCCACCTTCACGGTGCAGGTAAAGCGTGCATCGTTGCTGCTGGCATTTTCAATGACGGCGCTGTATTGGCCCGAATGGGCTTTTTCGGTTGTAAGCGTCATGCGGGAATAACCAGCCTGATTCCGGTATGCGGTCGCATACCAGTCCGCCGTTTGATGATCCCCCACCGTTTCTTCAAATCCGCCGTTGGGCAGCAGGCTGGCCGCCTGTGCAAGGCAGGAGAAGGAACAGCACAGCAGCATCAGCGTAAGGCAGATGGCTGCAGCGGCACGCTTCATTCCGCCACTTCCTTTTCAATAAACTTACCGATGAACGACATGCGATGCAGCGGCGTGGGGCCGTACTGCCGGATGGCCGCAATATGCTCCGCTGTTCCGTAGCCCATGTTGTGATCCAAGCCGTACTGCGGGTAGATCTTCGCATATTCGGCCATCTGCCGGTCGCGGGTCACCTTGGCCACGATGCTGGCGGCGGCGACATTGTAGCTGATTGCATCGCCCTTCACGATGGACATGGTGGGAAACGGCAGATACAGCTGGCTGACCGCGTCCACGATGCACAGGGTCGCAGGGGCTTTCTCAGCCGCGCGCTCCATGGCCAGCCGGGTGGCGTTGAGGATATTCATCCTGTCGATCTCTTCCGGAGTCGCCTCGCCAATGCCTACATACACAGCTGTTTTCGCAATGCTTTCATACAGTTCCTCACGCCGCTTGGCGCTGAGCTTCTTGCTGTCGTCGATCCATTCGTACAGCGGATCCGACGGCATAATGACGCAGGCGGTCACCACATTGCCAAACAGCGGGCCGCGGCCCACTTCGTCCATACCCGCCAGCGAAGTGCCAAAGCCAAGATGCGCCTGATCATAAGCGACCATTTCACGGAAATGCGCCAGACGTTTCTCAGACGGTCTCGCTGCCATCGGTTTTCTCCTCTCTGACAGGCTTGGGCGCTTCTTCAAGGGTGAGCTTGCCCACCTTGCCTTCGCGAAATTCATCCAGCACCACCGCGCAGCAGCGGTCGTAGTCCAGCTCTGCCCCGCGCAGCAGGAAGCCGCGCCCGCGGCATACTTCATCCAGCAGCGCATAGCCCTTGGCAGAAGCATCCTTGATCTTGTAGCGCGCCTGCGTCTGCGCTGGCATGACCGCCATCAGGTCCTCCAGCAGGCTGGCGCACAGCTCGTACTGATCGTACACTGCATCGCGAATGGTGCCAATGTAGGCCAGCCGCGTGGCGGCGCGCTGATCGTTGAGCTTGGGCCAGAGCATGCCGGGCGTGTCCAGCACTTCCAGATAGGGCGATACCTTCACCCACTGGTTGCTCTTGGTCACGCCGGGGCGGTCGCCCGTTTTGGCGATGCTGCCGCCGTAAAGGCGGTTGATGAAGGTGCTCTTGCCCACATTGGGCACGCCCACCACCATGGCGCGCAGCGTTTTCTGAATGCCGCGCCGCTGGTTGCGCTCCAGCACATCCTTGGCGGCCAGCTCGATCAGCTGCTTGGCCTGCTTGGTTTTCTGCGGGCTTTTGTCGTAGGCCATCGCCTCCACGCCCATCCGCTTGAAATAGGCCAGCCATTGCTGCGTCTTGGCGGTTTCGGCCAGATCGGCCTTGCACAGAAGCAGCACGCGGCGCTTATGGCGGATCAGCTCATCCAGCGCAGGGTTGCGGCTGGACAGGGGCAGGCGCGCATCGCACAGCTCCACCACCAGATCCACCTTGCCCAGCTGCGAGCTCAGCAGACGTTTGGCCTTCGCCATATGCCCGGGATACCACTGAATATTCAAACTTCTTCAAACCCCTTCCATGGGAAAAATGCCCGTTGTGTTCCACGAGCATACCTTATTAAAGCATTCTTTGGTGAAAAGCGCAAGGGGAAATCTGGCACTGACATGCGAAAACGCCCTGAAACACATGTGTTTCAGGGCGACAGACCGCTGACAAAGTCGTCAGCGGTCTTTTCAAATGGGAAAAGCAAGAAAAA
>CAZDEF010000014.1:0-42985 GCA_964504385.1 uncultured Oscillospiraceae bacterium | reverse complement strand
AAACACGCCGTCGCCAATTTCCAGAATGCTGACATCGAAGGTGCCGCCGCCCAGGTCATACACCAGAATCTTGTGGGTCTCATCCTTGTCCAAGCCATAGGCCAGAGAGGCAGCGGTAGGCTCGTTGATGATGCGCAGCACTTCCAGACCGGCGATGCGGCCGGCATCCTTGGTGGCCTGGCGCTGGCTGTCGGAGAAGTAGGCAGGCACGGTGATGACCGCCTGCGTGACGGTCTCGCCCAGATACGCTTCCGCATCCGCCTTGAGCTTCTGCAGAATCATAGCGCTGATCTCCTGCGGCGTGTAGTCCTTGCCGTCAACGGAGACCTTGAAATTGGTGCCCATCTCGCGCTTGATGGAGATGATGGTGCGGTCAGGATTGGTGATGGCCTGACGCTTGGCGATCTGGCCCACCAGACGCTCGCCGTCCTTGGTGAACGCCACAACGGAGGGAGTGGTGCGCGCGCCTTCAGCGTTGGGGATAACGACGGCCTCGCCGCCTTCCATCACGGACACGCAGCTGTTGGTAGTACCCAGGTCAATACCGATAATCTTGGACATAAATGTTTCCTCCTTCAAATAACTGTTGCGCCTGCATGCGCATTCAGGATCGTTGTCAACGTAGGGAATGTATATGGTAAGCGGCTTGCGCCGCGTCTGGGGGAACGGGCTTTATTCAGCCACGACCTTGACCATGGCGTGGCGCAGCACCACGCCCTCCATTTGGTAGCCCTTCTGGAACACGGCGCACACGGTGCCGGGCTCGCCTTCGTCCGCAGTGCCCTGCATGACGGCGTTTTCCAGATTGGGATCAAAGGGCTGACCGAGGCGGTCGATCGCGGTGATGCCGCGCTTTTCAAAGCACTCGCACAGCTGGCGGTGCACCATCTCCACGCCGCTCTTGAGCGACTCATCGGAGCTGTTGGCAGCGGCGGCGATAGCGCGTTCCAAATTGTCGATCACCGGCAGGAGTGTGGTGGCAAAGCTGCGGGTGCCGTCGTCATAGGCTTCCTTGCGCACGTTCTGGTTGCGGCGGCGGAAGTTGTCAAAGTCGGCCTGCACACGCTGCGCCATGTTGAGGTATTCCTCCTGCTTGGCGATGGCGGCGGCCAGTTCGTCAGCTGCGGCTTCCTGCACCGGTTCCTCCTGCACAGGCTGTTCCTCCACGGCTGCTTCGGCAGCGGGATCAATGGCTTCGGTTTCCGTTTCAGGCTGCAGCTTGCGTTCGTTCTCCTGCATGTTGTTCCCTCTTTGCTTTCTCTTTTTCTTGACCATGTTGCTACTCCTTATCCGACCCCAGCAGGTCGCTGAGCTGCTGCCCCATGGCGTTCAAAATGCTCAGTACGCGGCCGTATTGCATGCGGGTGGGGCCGATCACGCCGATGGTGCCGTGGGTGTTGTCGCTCAGGCGATAAGTGGCGGTCACCAGCGAGCAGTCGCTCAGTTCCGGGATGCCGGTCTCCGGGCCGATGCGCACGGTAACGGCCATTTCGCCCTGCTCTTCCAGCAGGTGCACCAGCTTCTCCTTGGTCTCCAGCACGCTCAGGAAGCCCTTGGCCTTTTCCACATCGCTGTACTCCGGAAAGTTCAGGATGTTGCTCTGGCCGCCCAGCGCCAGCTTGGTCTTGCTGCTGTCGCCTTCCACCGTGTCCAGAAAGTCCTTCACGCCGTTCAGCACCTGCCCGCCCTGCTGCACCGGCATGCCGCTCAGCAGCCGGATCGCTTCGGACACGGTATGTCCGGCCAGCTTCTCCGTCAGCATCCGGCTGACGGCGTAGAGCGCATCGGAATCCAGATCGCTGCCCACGCGAATCACGGTGTCGCGCATGATGCCGCCGTCAGTCACGATCACCAGCAGCGCGCTGGTGGAGGACACCGGCACCAGCTGCAGTGTGCGGATGTGCAGCTCCTTGCCCTTCGGGCTCATCACCAGCGATGTATAGTTGGTCATACCGGACAACACCTGCGCCGCCCGGCTGATGATATCCTCCATCTGACTGGCGCGGTTGCCAAAGTGATCGCGGATGCTTTCCGCGTCTCCGGAACGGATCACGCCTTTCTGCAGCAGCTGATCCACATACAGGCGGTAGGCCTTGGTGCTGGGGATGCGTCCTGCGCTCACATGGGGCTGATCCAGATAGCCAAGCTCCTCCAGATCGCTCATTTCATTGCGAATCGTAGCGGAACTCAAGCCCATTTCGTACTTTTTGGAAATGGTGCGGCTGCCCACGGGGATGGCAGTCAGGATATAGTCGTCAATGATCGCTTGCAGTATACGGAACTTTCGCGCGTCCATCGGCATGTCTGCCACCTCCTTCGTTGGTTGCTTGCTTTCTCAGTTGTTAGCACTCATCAACCTCGAGTGCTAACACTGCATATGATATGCTACCAAGGCTTCTTTGTCAAGGGCTTTTTCATTTTTCCCACGCAAGTTCAGGGTTTGTTCACAAACCGGACAAAAAGTCGAAAAACGCCGTGGAGGATGGCATTTCCCCATGAATGTGGTAGAATGTGATTGAGGTGAAAAAGCCATGAAATCCAGCCGTCTGTTCTACATCGTTCACCGGCTCCTGCGTGACGGGCGCTGCACCGCGCCCGCCCTTGCCAATGAGCTGGAAGTATCGGTGCGCACCATTTACCGCGACGTGGAGGCGCTGTGCCAAGCCGGCGTACCCATTGCATCGGAGCAGGGGCAGGGCGGCGGTCTGCGGCTGATGGAAGGCTACACGCTGGACAAGGCGGCGCTGAGTGACGAGGAGCAGCAATTGCTGCTGACCGCCGTACAGAGTCTGAGCATTCTGTACGGCGGAGATCTTGCACAGAAGCTGGGCGCATTGTTTCGCAAGCAGCGGACGGACTGGCTGCGGGTGGATTTCGGCGGCTGGGGATCCGCAGACGAAAACGATGACCGCTTTGATACCATCCGCACCGCCATCTTGGAAAAGCGCCTTCTCCGCTTTGATTATGCCGCCTACAGCGGCATGACTGCCCGAACGGTTCAGCCGGTTCTCCTTCATTATAGAGGCGGCCAATGGTATCTTCAGGCTTTTTGTCTGCTGCGCGGCGAGTTTCGAACCTTCAAGATCAGCCGTATGAGCCATCTTTCCCTGACGGCGCATCATTTTGAAGATATGCTCACGCCCCCGTCCATTCCATCATGGGAGGATGAGACAGATTGGCCGGAGGTCTCGCTCCGCTTTGCGCCCTCCGTTGCCTACCGGGTATACGATGAATTCTACCTCAACCTGATCACACGTCAGGAAGATGGTTCGCTGCTGGTGCGCACCCGTCTGCCGCTGGAAGAAGCATGGGTATACGCCATGCTCTTGTCCTTCGGCACCGCAGCAACCGTGCTCTCTCCCGTCTCGCTGCGCCGTGAGCTGGCCAGACGCACAATGGAAATTGCACATTTTCATCAAAACGGAAATGAAACCTGACAGCACCTGACAGGTTTCGCGCAGTATCCTGTTGTCATTCCCATATGACAGGAGGATGAAGCTATGGAAACCAAGCACTGCCAAAGCTGCGGCATGCCCATGACAGGCGGGCACGCACAATACGGCCATGAAAAGGACGGCAGTCTCAGCCCGGATTATTGCAGCTTCTGCTACGAAAACGGCGCGTTTCTGGGCAACCCCACCATGGAGCAGATGATCGATTTCTGCGTGCCCTACATGCAGAAAGCCTCGCCAGACCTAAGCGAAACAGAGATCCGTCAAGAAATGCTCCGCTTCTTTCCCACCCTCAAGCGTTGGAAGGAGGCCGCCAAATGATCCAGCGTATTCCCTCTCATTACGGCGACGACACCTGTTCGGCCTGTGTGCGCGCAGGAGACTTCCTGTTCCTCGCTCATCACGGAGGCAGTCTGACGAACGATCTGGCGCAGCAGACCCGCGAAACCTTTCTGAGCATGCAGCGCACGCTGGAAACAATGGGCGCGTCGCTCCAAGATCTTGTGCAGATCAACTACTATATTCAAAGCACCGATGATTTTCGAAAAGGCGCGGACGTATTCCGCGAATTCTTCCCAAACGGCGCCCCAGCGCGCATGACCGTTGTGACCGCATTCATCGATCCGCAGCGTCTGTGCCAGATGGACGGCATTGCCTTCAAGCCTATTCCATAAACCGCATCAGCACGTCGTTTTGCACTTCGATCCCTCTGGGGGTCAAGGCGAAGCGGCGTGTTTCGTTTGCGCCGTGCCATTCGCCCAGTCCATCGCGCGCCAGGCTCTCCAGCACCGCCCCATAGGCATGCTCCAGCGTGCGACCGTGCTGCAGGAAAAAGCGGCCCTCCTCCACGCCATACGTTGTGCGCAGTCCCAGCATCATAGTCTCAAACATAGCTTCGTCCGGCCCGATCTGCTCAGACTGCGCGCAGGTCTCGCCCCTCAGATAAGCCGCCAGATCCGTCGTATTCGCCCGGCGGATGCGCACAGCCTCCTGCCCGGGTGCAGGAGGCAGCATGCTGTGCGCCGCAACACCCATGCCCAAATACCACGCGCCCTGCCAGTAGCCCAGATTGTGACGGCAGGTAAACCCAGGGCGGGCAAAATTGCTGACTTCATAGCGTTCATACCCCAGCCGCGCCAGATGATCGATACCGTTTTCATACATGGTCGCCACATCATCTTCCTCCGGAAGCCGTACTTCGCCGCGCTCCACCATCGCCTGTAAAGGCGTCCCGTCCTCCAAAATCAGGCTGTAGGCGGAAATATGCTGCGCACCCAGCTGAGCAAAGGCGGTGAGCGTTTCCAGATAATCGTTTTCCGTCTGTCCCGGCAAGCCGAACATCGCGTCAAGGTTCAGGTTGTCCACGCCGTGTCGGCGCGCCATCTCGACTGCATGCCTGGCCTGCTCGAAGGTATGGATGCGCCCCAAGGATCGCAGCAGCGGATCCTGCATGGCCTGCACGCCCAGCGACAGCCGGTTGAGCCCGTGCGAGACCGCCGTTTCCAGCCACGCGTCCGTCACCGTGCCGGGATTTCCTTCGGAGGTGAACTCCGCCTCCGGCAGGATCCGGAACGATTCGCGCAGCGCATCCAGTAACGGCCCCATCACGTTCGGAGGCACCAGCGTAGGCGTACCTCCACCCAGAAACAACGTGTTCACCTGCGCATCGCGGTACATCCGGCCCATCCTGCAGATCTCGTCCTGCAGCGCAGCGCCATACGCAGCAATGGTTTGCTCATCCGCCACGGCAGAGCAGAAATCACAATAAAAACATTTTCGTTTACAAAACGGAAAATGCAGGTATAATTGAAGTAGCAAATCGCACCCCTCCCGGGCGATTATATCATAATTACACAGGAGGCCGCTACACTTATGCACGCAATGGAACAAACCTTTGAAACGATGGTTCGCTTTTTCATCCTTCTGATCGAATGCGCCGGCATCGCCGTGATCGTCATCAGCATGGTTCGTGGTTTTA
This sequence comes from uncultured Oscillospiraceae bacterium, assembly GCA_964504385.1. GTDB lineage: Bacteria > Bacillota > Clostridia > Christensenellales > Aristaeellaceae > Limiplasma. The sequence goes on along the minus strand of CAZDEF010000014.1, from coordinate 37,555 downwards.
TCGGCTTTGTCCACAAGAATGAGCATACCCGCATTGAGCTTGCACAAGGCATCATGCTGGGACTGGAATTCAAAATCGGCAGCGAGGTGCTTCGTTCCGTCATCGTCACCACCTGGAACGAGCTGGGCACGCTGGCTGCCATCATCCTGCTGCGCAGTTTGCTCACGTTGCTGCTGCACTGGGAAATCGGTGTGGAAGAAAAGCGCGAAAAGGAAAAGCTGGAAAAGCCTTTCGAGAGCGCGCAGCCGTAAGCTATTCCATGGGCATCAGCCGGATGCTGTCAGCGCCGACGTTCGCATGAGCCGCACAAAGGCTCAGCACGGCGGCGCTGTTTTGCGTATTCAGCTGCTGTGCCGGGATGAGCACCGTCACAGTACCGCCGTTGATGACCACCATGCACCCCTCGTAGCCCGCCTGCTGCAGCGCTGCCTCCACGGCCAGCTCGCTCTGATGCGCAGCGATCAGTTCTTCCAGATGGGCAGCCGCCTGCGCCTGTGTGGCGGCGTCTGCCGCTCCGCTTACCAGCAGAGCTTCCAGCGCTGCCACATCTTTGTCATACGCCGTCTCGCGCAGGTTGCGCTGGCTGGCGGCTGTGACTGCAGGCGTGACGGAGGGCAGCGGCTGAGGCGCAGGCGGTTGCGCCGAGCACCACACCAGCGCTGCCGCCATCATCAGCAGGATTCCCAGCACGCCCCGTCTGAGCCATGTTTGCCAGACGGCTTTTTTGTTTTTGTCCATCAGGATCCCTCCCCCATCACAAATACATCCACTGCGCTTTCCGGCAGACTCAGCAATGTGCGCACCGCACGGATGAGCTGCAGCCGCACTGCCACATCCTCCGCTCCCTCAGCCACCACCACCGCGCCAGTAGGCGTTTTGGCGGCAGCGGCGCCAAAGCCTCCGCTTTCCTGCGCATAGAACAGCGCTACCTCCACCCGGCCCGCTCCGGAAATAGCGCTGAGGATTTGCGCAATGCGTTCTTCCTCCTGTGACGGGCCGCTGCTCTGGCCGTTCAGCGCCAGCAGCACCGCCGCCAGCATTGCCAAGGCGCAGCCAAGCCAGAGTCCCGTTTTCCCTTTCATGTTCCCTCCGTCAGGCAAATGCGCTGCGCTTCCGTGTCCAGTTCATCCGCCAGCATTTTCACCAGCCGTTCCCTGCTCATCAGCGGCGCGGCTGCGTTCAGCGTCAGGTCGATCTTCTCCAGCGCCCCGTCCAGCCGCAGGGTCACGTCAACCCGCGCCTCGTATCCCGCCCGGCGGCAATAGCTTTCGCACCATTGTTTCACCTGATTGGCGAAGGCCGTCAGTGCCGTGCGGCGGTACTGCGATTGAGAAACCTCCAGTCCCTGTCGCACCGCAGCCGGCAGCGCAGCCTGTTCGCCGTCCAGCCATGCGCCCGCGCTGGACAGCAGCGCCGTGAGCACCAGCAGGCTCATGGCAGCGCGTGTGATCTGCTGCTGTCTGCCGCTTGGTGTCAGCAGTTCGCACACCGTCCACAGCACAGCCAGCACGGCCAGCTGGCGTATCAGCCTGTCCATGTTCTCACCTCAGCATCACCGTCATATTGCCCACGATCAGCAGCTGCGCCACCAGCAGCAGGAACATGGCTCCCACGCTCAGTTGAATAACGAACAGCAGTGAAAACACATCCGCATACCCGCCGATCGCGCGGCACAGAGGCCCATCCTCCACCGGCTCCAGCACAGCGGCGCAGGCGCGGTAGAGAAACAGCGTCATGACCGTGCGCAGCATTGGCGCGAGCAGCGCGCTCAGCAGCAGCAACAGTCCCAGCGCGCCCACCGCATGATGCACCACCAGCGCGCAGCCCACCAACGTGTCCACCGTATCGGCAAACATGCCGCCAACGATGGGAATGAAATGATCCATCGCATATTTGGCTGTGCGGATGCTCACCCCATCCAGCGCAGCCGCCCCAACGCCCTGCACGGTCATCACGCCCAGAAACACTGTAAACCCAAACCCAAGCGTCCAGCCAGCCGCTTGCCGAAGCAGTCTGCACAGGCGGGAGACACGCAGGTTTTCGCTCAGTCCGCCCACCATGGTCATCACCGCCACGCCTACCGCCAGCGGCATGGTCACATGCTCCACCAGCGTGGTCATGCTGCCCGCAGCCGCCATCACCGTTGGCTGATAGAACGCGGAGGAAGCCGTGCCGCCCACAGCCGCCAGCAGCGTGATCATCACCGGGAACAACGCCTGCATCCACCCCGACAACCGGCCAATCGTCTGGCTGCACAGCGCTGTGTGCTCGCGCAGATCCACCACCAGAAAGGTCATGGTCATCAGCAGCCCCGCATAGCGCGCCGCCTTTGCCGCTGCCGATCCGGGCACAGACAGCCACTGCGCGCTGGCGGTCAGCAGAGCAGGAACCAGCATGCGCGAGAGCCGCCACAGGCTGTCTTGAAACACGCCGGACGCTTCACTGACCAGCAGCTGCAGCGCCTCCTGTGCGCCAAGCACGCGCTGCCCGCTCGCCAACCGTTCCAGCAGCTGGGCGGCACTTTCGGTAAACCAGCCGCTTTCCGTCACCGCCTTGCCCAGTTCGACCAGTTCCAGCGTAGCGATCAGCTCCTGCGCGCTCTTGCGCAGTTCTTCCGCTCCGGCGCAGGCCGGCATCAGCAATAGCAGCATACAAAGCACGATCCTCATGGCACCAGCTCCAAAATCATCTCCAGCAGCGTCAGCAGCATGGGCGTGACCAGCGAAAACACGCTCAGCCGCCCCGCCAGCGCCACATAGCGCGCCAGTGCATTTTCCCCAAGGTCCTCGCACAGGCGCGAAGCCATCTCAGCTGCAAAGCTCACGCCCAGCACCTTCAGCAACGCGGACAGATAGCCTTCCTGCAATCCGCCCAGCGCGCAGAGGCGCAGCAGCAGATCCTGCATGCCTTCCAGCCCCGACAGCGCCCACAGGGTCAGCGCAGCGCCCGCTGTCATGGCCAGCACGCCTCCAAGCTGCGGCTGCTGAGCGCGCACGATCATGCAAAGCGCAGCTGCCGTGACCGCCAGCCCCATCCACTGTCCGAACGTCATATCATTCCAACGCGAACAAGCTCTTCAGGCTGGTGAACAATTCCGAGATCAGATTGGCTACCAGAAGCAGTGCGATCACCAGCCCCGCCACGGTCACCAGCGTGCCCCACTCCTCCCGTCCGGCGTGGGTGAGCACCTGACTGAGCACCGCCACCGCCACGCCCAGCCCGGCCAGCTTGAACAGCAGATCCACCTCGATCATTTCAGTTCCTCCTCACAGCATTACCAGAGCACGATGCCCGCCATCAGCCCAAGCAGCATGCCCAGTTGTATGCACAGCCGTCCGCCGCGCGCCGCTTCCGTTTCCGCTGCATCCAGCAGAGGGCGCAATCTGCGCAGGCAGTTGGCCACGGCCTGTTCACGCATGGCGGCGCTGCCGTTTCCCAACTGGGCAAACAGGTTTTCCATGGCCAACCGTTCCTCCATGTGCTCCCACGGTGCGGGGATCTGCACACAGGCGCGGGCATAGGCGCAGCCGACGCCGGCCAGCGGATCGCGCACCAGCTCCTCCGCCGCTAACATCAATCTGCGCGCCGCCTCGGCGCTGCCGCTGCCCTGCCCCGCGCACGCAGCGCTCTGACACAGCAGCTCCGGCAGGGGCGGGCGCTCCTGCTCCAGCATCAGCCGCATGAACCCCAGCGACTCCGTGAAGGCGCGCAGCATCCGCCAGCGGGCAAGCCGCCGCTCCCTCAGCCAGCTGCCCAGCGCCGTCCCGGCGATCAGGCAGCAGATCGCCCCCGTTGCGCCCAGCATCAGACCGCTTCCTGACAGGCGTCCAGCGGGTGCAGCTGCTCGTCGCAGATCAGGGAGATCTCCGCCGTCTGCTTCGGCGCAAGCAGCACATAGCGATCGAACGCACGGTTCTGCACCAGCTGATACAGTGCGCCCCGGGACAGCGCGTGTTCCATGTCGCGTCCATGGAGCGTAGCCATGACCGCCACGCCGCTGCGGCCCGCCTCCAGCACGGCCTGTACGTCCATGGCGCTGCCCAGCTCATCCGTAACCAGCACATCCGGCGACATGGCGCGCAGCATCCAGCGCAGCCCCGCTTCCTTGCTGCAGCCGTCCAGCACGTCGGTATTCGGCCCTACGTCCAGCTGCGCCACGCTGCCCGACACAGCGGCGATCTCGCTGCGTTCATCCACCACGCACATGTGATGCCCCTGCTCGGACAGCCAGCGGCATCCATCGCGAAGCAGGGTGGTCTTTCCGCTTCCGGGCATGCCTACAATGAGCACGGAACGCGGGCATCCGTTTTGATCTTTCAGATGCGGATACAGCTTTTCAGCGGCTCCATACCACTGTCCCGCAATGCGTACGCACAGCGAGCTGACCTCCCGAAAAGCGCGCACCGTCTGCCCATGGGCGATCACCCGTCCGCACAGGCCCATGCGGTGGCCTCCGCGCAGCGCGATGAAGCCCTGCCGCTGTTCCTCCGCACGCGCGTACAGTGCATGCTCGCTGAGCGCCTCGGCAATCTGCGCCACCTGCGCAGGCGTAAGAGCTCCGGGACAGACCACATCGCCCTGCGCTGTGCAAAGCGTTGCATGCCCGCCGGCCCGTATGCGGATCTCCCGCACGCTTCCCTCCGGCTGATTCATCAGCGTCCGCACCACTTGTCGCGGCAGACAGAGCGAAAAAAAGCGAATGGTTTCCTGCCATTCCATGCTGTATCTCCTCCTTAACTAAAGCGATCATTCAAACAGGATCAGACCGATGGCCTGATAGAAGGCTGCATCCACCTCGTCCTTCTGCGCCAGTCCCAGCGCTTTGCGTGCGCGCGCCACCGCCTGCTGCGTGGCCTGTCCGTACACGCCGTCCGGCCATTCATAGCCGTAGCCCAGCTGCAGCAAGCGGGCTTGCACAGCATATACATGGCTGCCCCGGTCGCCCGGCTGCAGCGTGTGCAAGCCCTGATCCAGCATGCCATAGGGGCCGCCTTCCAGCACCACCTTCGCCCCGTTGGCAACAAGGGCGTACAGCTCCTCCGAGTCCTTCACATGCATGCGGATGCAGCCATGAGATGCATTGCTGCCGATGCTGGACGGCTTGTTCGTGCCATGAATACCGAACTGTCCCCACGGTACATTCAGCCCTAAGAAACGCGTTCCAAAGCCGCCCAATTCGCCTGAAAAGCGGCTGGTGATCCGGTATACGCCAATGGGCGACGGTGTTTGAGCCGTACCGGTGGCTATGACATAGCGGCGCAGGACGTTGGTGCCTTCATAGAGCGTGAGCGACTTTTGATGCACATCAATCCAGAGCCATTTTCCCTGCGGCACATTCGCGCGCTGCGCGCTTTCCTGCGCCGCGGCCTGTGAAAACAGCAGCATCAGCACACACAGTCCCACCCCTATGCGCCGCATCCTGTTCACCTCCCGGTTTTCCCACTGTATGTGCGGACGGTGACAGATATGCGAAAAGGGAGCGGCTCTTTTGGGTCAGAACCGCTCCCCTTTATATCATTCACTTTTCCGAAAGCATCTGCTCCAGCGCGAGCACAAACTGCTCGTTCTGCCGCTTTTCCCGTTTCGGCGGCCCCTTCAGTCTTCCGCCGCCGCGCCGCACCTTAGCCGCCAAATGGCGCATCCCCAGCAGTGAGTCGATGTTGTCATCGTCATACACGCGTCCGTTCTGATCCATCACTTTCGCTCTCCGTGCCAGACACAGCGCCGCCAGTCCGTAATCCTGCGTCACCACCGCGTCGCCGGGCGACAGCAGGCTGACCAGCTTCAGATCGGCGCTGTCTGCACCGCGGGCTACTGTCACCGTTCGTGCGCCGTCGCGCTGCATAACATGCGCGTCGTCGCACACAAGGGTCACCTCCACCCCGTGCTTCACAGCAGCCGCGATCGCTTCCTTCACCACCGGACATGCGTCCGCATCAATCCATAGTTTCATGGGCGTCTCCTTACAAATACAGCCGATTGGGCTGACGAACCGTGCAGCATTCCTTGAGCCGGTGCTCAGTCGCTTTCACCAGCAGGCCGTTCACACTGCGCGCATGGTTGGGGCAGACAGAGACACAGTGCATGCAGGCAATGCATTTACGCTTGTCCACCTTGTTGAGCTCATCGCGCGGAATGGCCTGTACAGGGCATTCGCGCGCACACAGGCCGCAGTGTCCGCAGCGCGGGTTGGCTCTTGGATACATGGCTATGCCGCGATCCTCCCGAAACGGCCGGCGGCCCGGGATCTTCTCCGGTTCGCTGTCATCGCCTGATTCCCACTTGGTCAAGATCTGTCGGCCAAATCCCATCAGTTCCTCTTCATCCGCGCGGTCCGGACGCCCCGCGCCAAGGCGCGGCAGGAGCGAATGCTGCGCCGCCGCTTCCACTGCGGCCACGCAGTGAAAACCGCAGGCCCACGTTTCATCGCGCAATTCCAGCAGCGCGTCCTCCGTGGCGCGGTTGCCGTACACAGCCACCAGCACGGTAGGGATGCCGTTCCCCTTCATCACGCGCAGCCCCCGCAGCGCCGCCTGCGGCGCTCGTCCGCCATATACCGGCACCGCGATCACACACAGATCCTCCTGCGAAAAAAACAACGGCCCCACATGCCTCATCAGGTCAATGGTCTCCGGCCGCGCGCCCATGCCGCGGCACAGCAGCCCGGCCACGCGGCGCGTGCCGCCTGTGGGGCTGAAGCAAATCTGATACACTTTCATCTGGCAAGCCTCCTGCACTGGCTGATGCATTCATCATAGCACATTTACAGACCTGCGTCCCCTGTTTTTTGAATGTAAGAAATGCAAAAATGCAAAAATACAAAAAAATGTGGCGCTTACCCATGATTTATGATACAATGAAACATGGCTATGTGCCAAAACAATGATTGTGAGGGATTATTGTGACTGAACGAGCAACGAATCTGCTCGCCTCGATGAACCTCAGCGAGCGCGAGGGCGTTCTGGTGTACAATCCCAGCAACATGTTTTACCTGTCTGGCTATCTGGGCGAAGGCCTTGTGCTGATCACCCATCAGCACCGTGCCATCGTGACGGACTTCCGCTACACCGAACAGGCGGAAAGAGAATCGCCGGATTATCAGGTACACATGACGGAAGTCGGCCGCAGCCACGAGGCCATCGTGGGCGAGCTGTGCCGTGAAGCTGGCATCGACACGCTGTATTATGAAGACGATTACGTCACTGTCCGCACCTTTGAAAACTGCCGCAAGCACATTCCCGGTGTGGAATGGAAGAGCGTGGGCGGCGCGGTGGAGCAGCTGCGCGAGGTGAAGGACGAGCAGGAACTGAGCCTGATCGCTCAGGCCTGCAAGCTGACCGGCGACGCCTTTGAGCGCCTGCTTCCCAACATCAAGGAGGGCGTGACCGAAAAGAAACTGGCCCTGATGCTGGATTTCGACATGCTCACGCATGGTTCCAAGGGGCTGGCGTTTTCCACCATTGCCGCTGCGGGCGTGAACGGTTCCCTGCCCCATGCGGTTCCCGGCGACTACAAGCTCCGCCGCGGCGACATGATCACCTTTGACTTTGGCGCACGCGTGGGGAACTACTGCGCCGATATGACCCGCACCGTCGCGCTGGGCGAGCCCTCCGACGAGATGCGCAAGGTCTATCAGATCGTACTGGATGCGCAGAAGATGGCGCAGGACGCCGTGGCTGCCGGAAAATGCTGCCGCGACATCGACGCCATCGCACGCGATTACATCTATTCCAAGGGCTATGAAGGCCGCTTCGGCCACGGCCTTGGCCATTCTCTGGGTATCGATATCCACGAGAACCCCCGTTTCAACCAGACCTGTACCAGCATTCTGAAGGCAGGTCAGGTGATGACGGTGGAACCGGGTATTTACCTGCCCGGCGTGGGCGGCGTGCGCATTGAAAACTCCGTCATCGTGCGCGAGGACGGCTGCGAGGCGCTCACCCTGCCCACCCGCGAACTGATCATCCTGTAACACCGGCACGCGCCGGAGGCACTTCACCACCACCATCAAAACTGAGGAGGATACAAACAATGATTACTGCTGGCGATTTCCGTAAGGGCATTACTGTAGAATGGGACGGCGGCGTGTGGAACATCGTGGACTTCCAGCACGTCAAGCCCGGCAAGGGCGCTGCCTTTGTGCGCACCAAGCTCAAGAATATCATGACCGGCGCCGTGATCGAGCGCAGCTTCAACCCCACCGACAAGATGCCCCGCGCCATCGTGGAAACCAAGGAAATGCAGTATGTGTACAACGACGGCGAACTGTACTACTTCATGGATGTGGAAACCTATGAGCAGCTGCCGCTGAATCACGACCAGGTGGAAGACGCCATCCCCTTCGTGAAGGAAGGCACCAACGTGACCATGAAGTTCTTCAAGGGCAGCGCTTTCAGCGTGGCCGCCCCCAACTTCGTTGAAATGGAAGTCACCGACACCGAACCCGGCTTCAAGGGCGATACCGCTTCCAACACCTACAAGCCCGCCACCATCGAAACCGGCTTCACCCTGCAGGTGCCCCTGTTCATCAACACCGGTGACCATATCCGCATCGACACCCGCTCCGGCGAATATATGGAGCGCTGCTAATCTGGCTGTAAGCTAAGGAGAAATCAATGAGCAATCTGAAGGATCGCGCCGCGTATCTGCGCGGCTTGGCGGACGGCATGGGCCTGAACAATGAAAAGAACGAAAACCGTCTGCTGCTGGAAATGCTGAACCTGATGGACGAGATGGCCGACAAGATCACCGAGCTGGATGAGGACATGGGCGAAATGGAAGCCTATGTGGAAGATCTGGACTCTGATCTGGCCGACATGGAAGACGTTCTCTTCGGCGACGAAGACGAAGAGTGCGACTGCTGCGACTGCGACGATGACGACTGTGATTGCGACTGCGATTGCGACGAAGAAGAGCACGAGGAGTTTGAAGCCCTGTCCTTCGAATGCCCCAACTGCGGCAAGGACGTGGTGCTGATGGCTTCCGATATCGACTACGACAAGAGCCCCATCTGCGCGCACTGCGGCACCCCCTTCTTCACCGACATGCCCGACGAGGACGAAGACGGCGAGGAAGAGTAACATATCTTAAAAGCCTCCCCTTTGAACCTTCGTTTGGTTTAAAGGGGAGGCTTTTTTCATTTCAACATTATCCCTTGACAGAGCCGATCATCACGCCCGTGACAAAGTATTTTTGCACAAAAGGATACGCAATCATCATGGGAAGAATCGCAATCACGATCACACAGTATTTTATCAAAGCCTTGGTTTGATTGATGAGACCCGCATCGGCCGAATCCGCTTCGATCACGCTGTTCGTCTCAGCAATGACAATTTCGCGAAGCCACAGCTGCAGCGGATAAAGCTCGCGGTCTTTGATGTACAGTGCACTGTGGAACCACGAGTTCCAGTTCTGCACAACATAAAACAGTGCTACAACTGCAATAATGGATTTACTGACTGGCAGCACCACCTGTACCAGAATGCGCATATGGCCTGCGCCATCAATTTGTGCAGCTTCTGCCAAAGCATCCGGAATATTGCTGAAGGAAGTGCGCATAATCATGATATTAAAGACAGATACGCAAAGCGGCAGCACGATAGCCCAAATGGTATTCAGCATTTTCAGATCTCTGACAACCATATAGGTGGGAACCAGTCCACCGTTAAAAAGCATCGTAAACGTAATGAAGAAATTGATCGGTTTTTTCAGCATCAGGTTTTTTCTCGACAATCCATAGGCAGCCAAGCAATTCAGCACCAAACCGATTGTGGTTCCCAAAATAACATAATAGACCGTGTTGAGATAGCCCCGCAGAATATAACTGGTTTTGAATACTTTTTCATAGCCTAAAAAAGTCCATGTGCCCAGCGGCCACAGCACAGTGCCACGGTTCGCGTTTAGCAGTGTCGGCTCGCTCAAGGAGCAGCACAGCACATGCCAGACCGGAACCAAACATGCCAAGGCAATAAGGCTCAGAATGATGGTATTGAAGAATCCAAATATTTTTTCTCCGCGTGTATTCATGACGCTCTTCTCCTTCTTACCACAAACTGGTTTCCGTCGCTTTGCGACTGATGTAGTTCGTCAGTACCACAAAGATCAGGTTGACTGCAGAGTTGAACAAACCAACTGCCGCGCCAAAGCTGTAATCGGATCCCTTCGCCAGTGAAACTCGGTACACATAACTTGTAATGACGTCTGCTGTTTCATAGGTAGCAGACGAGTACAACAGAATAATTTTCTGGTAATTTACGCTCATAAAGCTGCCGATCTTCATAATCAGCATTATAATGCAGGTAGAAGCCAATCCCGGCAGGGTGATGTGCCATGTCTGCTGCCAGCGGTTAGCGCCATCCATTCGTGCTGCTTCATACAATTCCTGATCAATGGAACCAAGTGCAGAAAGATAGACGATCGCGCCGTATCCCAATCCTTGCCAGATTCCTGAAATAACAAAGATCTCTTGGAAATATGCCGGATTCGTCAAAAGTGACTCTTGCTTTCCGGAGAAAATGCCCACAAGGCGACTGATGGCGCTTCCCTCTTGGGTGAAATCCATCACCATTCCACAAACAACAACCAACGATATAAAATACGGCAGATACGAAATCGTCTGAACAACCTTTTTGAAGTAGCGATTGTGAACTTCATTCAGGAGCAATGCAAAAATAATCGTTGCAGGAAACGTATAGAGAATATCTTTCAGACCGATCATTACAGTATTGCGCAAAAGGCGTCCAAAATAGATGCTGCTGAAAAAGCGTTTGAAATTGTCCAGTCCTACCCACGGGCTACGGAAAAAACCAAGTTTGATTTTGAAGTTTTCGAAGGCCATCAGAAGGCCCGCCATGGGCAGATAGTTGAAAATGAAAAAGAACACGATTACAGGCAGCAGCATCATGTAAACAACCCAATTGCGGCGCAGGTCGTTCTTCAATCGCCGTGCGAAGCTGGGTTGCAAAACAGCGTTCACAGTGTTGGGGTTCGTGGTCATGGGGGCCTCCTTCAAAGTATCATCTTACATCTCAGTGGAAAAAGAGAGCGGATGCGTTTGCTGCGGTGAGCAAACGCATCCGCTACTTACAAGCTCATCAACGGGCGTTGTAGCGATCCAAAGCCATCTGTTCAATGACCAACGCCTGCTCGATACCCATATCCATCAGTTTCTGACGGAAGGTCTCGAAAGTATAGGAGCTGGTGCCCATGATCATCTTGGTGGTCTCTTCCAGCACGAAGGTCTTGATGTCTTCCATCAGCACGCTCATCTCGCGGTTTTCATCGGCGGTGGGCGTCAGCTTATCGGAGATGACCCAATCGTCCTTGCCGGTCAGCCAAGCCTGCTGGCTTTCCAGCTGGACAGGTGTCCAAGAGCCCATCACTCGACTGTAATCCTCATACAGCGCATTGGTCGTAGTATACTTGCAACGAGCCTGGTTCTTGGTGATGCCTTCTTCGTTGTGGTTGATCAGATCACCCCAGTGCAGCGTGCCGTCAGCATCGCGCACATAGGATTCTCCTTCACGCAGTCCATAGTTGAAAATCCATGCATAATCGGGATTGTAGAAAATGTCGAGCCACTTTACAGCGATTTCCGGATATTCACAGTCGGCAGAAACAACAACGCAGTCAGACTTCACGACCGTATCCTGGCAGCGAAGATGCGTCTCATCACCCGCATTCACAACAGGATGGGACACGCCGACCAGATTGAACTCGGGGTTGGTCGCGCCGCAGCTGACATAATAGTCTGTGCCGCTCCAAGAAGCAAAGGTTGCCCACGCACCGATGCGGTCGTTCAGAACCAGATCCTCCGGCGGTTCAGCCGCGGTGCTCTGAAGCGCAAAGTCAGGATAGATCAGTCCTTCTTTGTACCACTGAGCCATCATGTTTACATATTCACCATAGCCATCCTCAATAGGCCCGAACTTGGCAACACCGTCCTGCTGGAAGAAGTTGGTGCATACATTATAACCGGCCATCCAACCATCGTAATCGCAAGAACCAGCATAGTTCAGGAGCAGCGGGTAATCCACGCCCAATTCTTTGAAAGCTACCAGTACATTGTGCCAATCATCATAGGTGACAGGCATATCCAAACCCGTCTTCTCCAAGAAGTCCTTGCGCAGGGCAGGACCAAAGTTAGCCCGCTTGCCGCCATTACTGTAAATGAAATTGAAGCTCCAGCGCAATCCGCTATCGGTGGCAGTATCCTTCGCAATGACGGGGTTGTCGGCCATCACCTGCATATAGTGCGGAGCATACTCCTCCATCAGTTCATTCAGGCGGAGATAGTAGCCATCTTCCACAGCTGCTTCAGCACCTTCGGAGTAGCTGTAGGTGCCGCTGTTAAAAACCAGATCCGGCATACGATCATCCGCAAACAGCAGGTTGAAAGATTCAGCCTCGGTGCTGTTGGCAGGATGGATAAACTCAACATGGACATTGGTTTGTTCTTCCATCCATTTGAACACATCCGTGTCAGCAAACGAAGAAACGCCGTCGGAGAAGAAGCTGGAAGCATTGATCGGATACCAGAAAGTCAGAGTAATTTTCTCATCCGTCAGCCACAGTTCGCCCTTGGTGGTTTCTTCGGCCTGCACAGGTACTGCAGACAGAAGTAGCGTCGCGCACAGCATAACGCTGAAAAGAAACCGGAGAGACTTTTTCACGGGAATACCTCCTTCAATATCGATGAGCACTCCATGCGCTCTGTGATTTCAGTTTATCTGTGGCTCTCCATTCTGACAAGACGTCAAAACTGCAAAATGTGGTCTCTTTTTAGCCATACCACTTTGCAAATGCAGGTATCATTTTCGGTTTCCAGTTATCAAAAAGAGAGAATTGCAGCCGTTGCAAAAGGATACAGGTGCACTTAAAGAACAAAATGTGATAAAATAATGGTTAGGAAATGTGAACTATGTCGTTCATATACCATTCAGTAGTATTCCCTTGGTTTGCCTTGGAGCTCTTTATGTTTTTGAAAGAGCTAAAAAAGACATGGCTCTCTTTTGGGGTGATGCTATGAAAGTGTCGGTTTGAAGGAGAGGACAAACGATGGCATCTACCCAAAAAGGCCTCAAGCTCTGGAAAAGCAGCCTCTATCGCTCACTTTTCTTTTCGTATGCCATTGTTCTGCTGATCCCGATCCTCGTAAGTCCGCTGATACTATACGGTATCGGCGATACCATCAGCCGCCAAATCAACCAAGCAAACGAAACTTCGCTTACGCTGCTTCGTGACGCAGCAGATGCACGCTTCAAAGAGATCTACACAACGTCTTCCTATCTGTTGATACATGATTCTTCTTGGCGTTTGCGCCACAAAACGGCTTTTACGCAGGAAGATACAGCCGATTTGTACCAGTTACAGAGCATGTTGAAAAATTCAATCAATCAAAGTCCGGTCATTGAGGATATTTATTTATGCTTTCCGCAGGCATCAGAGGCTGTGCTCAGTTGTGGAAGTTTAATCTACGGAAACAGTTTTGCTTACACAGCGCAAACGCGGCTAGGCATGGATTATGCCCGTTGGGTGGATGAACTGCAGTTTATCGGCAGACGCAAGCATCTGCTGATCGGCAGTTCGGAAGATCCTATGCACCAGCATCTCTTGGTTTATCATCAATACAATCGTGTCATTCCAGATGCTCCTGCCCCCATCATAGTGGTGACTGTTGTCAATCTGGACACCTTGCGCGAGCTGCTCCATGATTACAGCCAAAGTGGAAGTGTCTGTTTCTCCATAGAAGACGGTTCTAATGAAACCATTGAGAGCCATGGTATTCAACCGGAAAACCAAAAGGTTTCCTTGCTGCAGCGTCTATTTTACCACGGTCTGTCTCCGCAAGAGGCATCTTCCAACGTCATGAAGTTTGTTTATCGCATGACTCCCGAACCTGCAGCCGCCAGCTTGAGCTATCAGATGCCCACTGCCATGGCCGCTTACTATATTCTATGCTTGATGCTGGGTCTTCTCCTTGTCGTCATATTCAGCCGGAATCACTACACGCCAGTACAGCGTCTCACAGATACGCTGCTGAACAGTATGAAACGTACACAAACCACCAGCATCGTACCCGATGAATACGCTTTTCTTGAGCTCGAACTAACTCGCATGCTGCAGACGCTGCGCGATTCTGAGCAGCAGATTGTGGCCATGCAGAATCTTCGCCGGGAAAAACTGTTCCACAATATGCTTTTGGGGCTTCCGGACGCATATGCGGATAACCATTTGAAGGAACTTGGCCTAAAGAGCAATCAGCAGCCATTTTTTCTGGTGCTGTACTCTGTTGATCAAGTTGATCTTCGTGTTGCTGACGGTGAATCCGGTGATGAAGTTTCTTCTCTGCAATTGATCGATATGGTTATTTCCAGAGTTGCGGCTAACTTCCAGCCAATGGGCTGTACAACGAGGTTGTTTACCATCGACCATATGATCGCTTGCCTGTTGCTATCCGAGAACGAACTGCCACAAAGCAGTCAAGTAACCGAATCGGCCAAAAAAGCATTGGGGTATTTGCATGATCGGTTGGGGATTACAGCCACAGCAGCTGTCAGCGCCCCTCACCAGGAATTGTGCGACTTGCCGGAGGCCTATCGCGAGGTTCAGGAAACCTTGGGTGCCATGGCTTTGAAAGGTATGGAGCAGCAGGTCGGCTGCTTTGATGATTTTGGAAACAGCGGTAGTCAGTGCGAGCACGAAAGCTTTTCTCAACAGTTAGTCTTCCAACAAACGCTGATGGCACTTTGGCATGCACAACAGTATGAGCAAATGGAGCAATGCTTTCTCCAAGAAGTCAACTGTGTCTTTTCCAGCACAGCTTCCATGCCGAGACGGCAGCTGGAATTACTGTTGGATCGATACATTGGCTTACTTTGGGAAGTGCTGTCCGAAACGCCAGAGTTTGGCGAACAAAGAAAGGCTTTTGAAACTGCGTTGCTAGAATGTCGTGATATCCTTTCGCTGAAATCCTGCGCAACAGAGCTCTTTGAAGCACTCATTCAAGCGAATAGCTCAAAGACTGTTGAATCTCCAAGTGAACGTGATCTGCAGATCGTGTCTTATATTCGTGAGCATTACACTGACTGCAATCTCAACATTAATGCTCTGTCCGATCATTTTCATCTGAGTCCTTCCTACCTCAGCAAGATCGTGCGCCGTTGTGTCGGCATGACCGCTTTGGAATACATTCAAAGCGTGCGCATTGCAAAAGCCAAAGAGTTGCTCGCCCAAACAGATCGCTCGCTGCAAGAAATCGCCGAAGAAGTAGGATATGGCAACAAGCTGAACATCATTCGTGCATTCAAGCGCAGTGAAGGCTGCACACCGAGCGTGTATCGTGAACAAGCCGCCTTTTTCAAAGAACAAAACGAATAAACAAACTATCGAAAGAAGGAAATCTATTTATGGCCGTTGAACCCCTGCGGAACTACCACACTCACACCATGCGTTGTCTCCATGCACGAAACACTGATGAAGAATATATTCTGGCCGCTTTGAAATCCGGATTTACGACCCTCGGTTTTGCCGACCATTCTCCATGGCCATATGCAAACGGCTATGTCAGCGGCATTCGTATGCCGGCTTCTCAGCTTCCCGAATATGTACTGTCAATTCGCCGGCTAAAAAAGCAATATGAAGGCCAAATCCAGCTCTATGTTGGTTTGGAATGTGAAGCCTTCCCCCAGTACTATGCTTGGTTGAAAGAACAAAAAGAATCGTTGGAGCTTGACTATCTTATCTTGGGCAATCACCTGTCCAGCGAGCAGGAAGAAGGGCACTTTTTCATTCAGAGCACTAAGCCAGATCAACTGAAACGCTATACCGAAATGACGTTAGCCGGTATGGAATCCAAATTGTTCAGTTATCTTGCTCATCCGGAAGTAGTGTTGAGCAATTACCCGTTTTTTGATTCGGCCTGCGTCGAGATGAGCGAACAGATCTGCCGCAAAGCATTGGAGCTGCACATTCCCTTGGAATACAATCTTCAGGGAAACCATTATCGTGCGATCGGCAACTATCACGGGGTGGGCTATCCGTGCACTTGTTTCTGGGAAATCGCCGCAAGAACCGGAAATGAAGCGATCATCGGAATAGACGCTCACAACGCGGATATGATGACATGGAGTCGGCGGGTTTATGCTGCCAAGCAGTACTTGGAGGGGCTCGGCATGACTGTCCTTGATCAATTGCCCGGATTACCATAAAACCAATTTGGGAGAAAGCACTTCTTCCTAAAAAGAGAATGCCGTTTCGTTGAAATGCAAGTTCTCTTGTGTTTTCCCTTTTCATAGCCCATCTTCTTTCATTTTTCCGCGGACTTGACAATTGCTTGCTTCATTGACACGTTTTGCAGCAAGTCGGATTCTCTGTATGACTTAAAACATACAGAGAATTTTTCTTTTTTCCTTGCGTTTTCCAGCACGGCATATTACCATATTGATCAGCAGGAAAGGAGGCGTGTGCGATGCGCTTTTTGCATTTGGCGGATTTGCACATTGGCCGCAGATTGGGCGGTTTCAGTTTGATGGAGGATCAGCGCGCGATGCTGGCGCAGGCGCTGGAAATGGCGCAGACCTGCGATGCGGTGCTGCTGGCGGGGGATCTGTACGACAAGGCGCAGCCGTCGGCGGAGGCCATCCGCCTGATGAGCGACTTTCTGGTGCAGCTCAGCCATATGGGAAAACCGGTGCTGGCTGTCAGCGGCAATCACGACAGCCCTGAGCAGGTGGCCTATTGCCGCGAATTGCTGGGCGAATGCGGCGTGTGGATGTCCCCGGTGTTCGACGGGCAGCTGCACTGCCATGTTCTGCACGATGAATACGGCGAGGTGTGCGTGTGGCTGATGCCTTTCGTGCGCCCATCCAGCGTGCGCCCCTTTGCGCCGAAGGTCAAAACCTACGAGGAGGCGGTGCGCTTTGCCCTGAGCACAGCGCAGCTCGGGCAGGGTCGGCGGCATGTGCTTGTTGCGCATCAGTATGTCAGCGGCGCGGACGTATGCGAATCCGAAATGCGCCTCATCGGCGGGATGGATCAGGTCGGGCTCTCCGTTTTTGAAGGGTTTGATTATGTGGCGCTGGGGCATCTGCATTCGCCGCAGCGTCTGGATCACGGGCGCGTTTGCTATGCCGGTTCGCCCCTTCCCTATTCCCTTTCAGAAGAAAAGCAGCGCAAGGCTGCGCTGAAGGTCACGCTTGGCGCGGATGGAACATCGGCGGTCGAAGCCCTGCCCTTCCGGCCGCTGCACCCGCTGCGCACTGTGGAAGGAGAGCTGCGCAGGCTCTGTGAGCCGGAAAACTACAGTGAGGATTACATCTACGCCATTCTCACCGACGAAGGCGCCCTGATGGATCCTCTGGGCGCATTGCGGCTGTGCTACCCCAATCTCATCGGCATGCGCATCCGCAACAGCCGCACCAACGAGGAAGCGCCTGTCATTGAGGACACAGGCGCAGAAAGCCTGACGCCCTTGGAGCACTTCTGCGCTTTCTATCAGGCGCAGAATCACGATCAGCACATGGATGAACGCCGGGTCGCGCTCATGGAGCGAATCTTTCACGAAGCGGAGGAACAGCGTTATGCGCCCACTCACTCTTGAAATCAGCGCCTTCGGCCCGTATGCCGATCACGAAACGATCGACTTTTCGCAGCTTGGGCAAAGCGGCCTCTTTCTGGTCACCGGCGACACCGGTGCAGGAAAGACCACCCTATTCGATGCGATCTCCTTCGCGCTCTATGGCGTGGCTACCGGCGGCACCAAGCGCCGCACGGGCAAATCATTCCGCAGCGATTTCGCGGCTCCGGAGGCCAACACATGGGTGCGCTTCACCTTCCTGCACGGCGGCAAAAACTATGTCGTGCGCCGCAGCCCGGAATACCTCAAACCGGGGCGTAAAACATCCTGTCCCCCGGATGCGGAGATGCACTGCGACGATGGCCGAAGCTGGACGAAGGTGGAAGCCGTCACTTCAGCTGTGGAGGAATTACTGGGGCTGAACGCACAGCAGTTTGCACAGGTGGCGATGATCGCTCAGGGTGATTTTCTATCCATTCTTCGCGCTGACAGTTCGACCCGCGCCGCCATTTTCCGCCGGATCTTCGACACGCACCTGTACGAAAGTGTTACCCTGCTGCTCAAGCAGCATCGCGACGAAGCCAAGCAGCGGTTCAACAGTGCCAACGAAAGCTACACCCAGTTGGCCGCGCAGATCAACCCCGGAGAAGACGCGTTCATACCGCAATATGTGCAGAACCATGTGTACGGCGCTTCGCTTCTGGACGCAGTGAATGCCCTGCTGGCTGCGGATCGTGAAACACTTCGTACGCTGCAAGCAGATCAGGCAACGCAGCAGTCGGCGCTGGAGGATGTTCAGGCGCATCTCAGCCGTGCGCAGGTCCACAACCGCAGCATCAGTGAATTGGCGAAACACAAAGAAAGGCTGGCCGCGCTGCAAGCACAGGCGAGTGAGCATCAGCAGCGCTCCCGGCGATTGGCCTGCGCCCGTCAGGCCGCGATGGTACAGCAGCAGGAAAACGTTTTTCTGCGTGAGCGTGATCGGCTGGTTCAGCTGGAGGAAGGTCTGCAGACGCTCGCCCCACAGCTGGCAGCGGCACAGGAAAAGCTTCTGTCCGCCAGTGCGCAGCTGAAAGCGGCACAGGAGCAAAACGCGCATGTGGATGCGCTGCTGGATCGGCAGACAGCGTTGCAGCGTCTGCTGCCGAAGTTCGGCGAACTGCGCCAAGCCGAGGTAGATGCGGCCCAGAAGGAAGCCGCGCTGAAAGCAGCACTTGCGCATAAGCGCAAAGCATACGAAACCTTCCAGCAGCTTTCGGACGCCTATCTGGCTGATCAGGCCGGCATTCTGGCCGATACGCTGCAGGACGGCCAGCCCTGCCCCGTATGCGGCTCGTGCGCGCATCCCAAGCCAACCGTGCACCAGCACAGCGCGCCCACCAAGGCGCAAACCGAACGCGCCTCCAAGCAGCGTGACGCTGCCGAAGCTGCTGCATCCGCCGCTTCTGAAGCCTGCGCCGCCGCCAGAAAGGCGATGGAGCATCTGCGGGCTGAGCTGGCTGAAATCGCCGGTGGAAAGGAACCGGACACGCAGCTGGAAAAAGAGTGCCGACAGGAGCATGAGCAGCTTTCACACACCATCGCCCAGCACCGTGCAGAAATGCAGCAGGCGGAAGAACAGCATCGTCATCTGGAAAGCGAATGCCAGCAGGTCGCGACCCGCCGGCAGGAAACCGAGAAGGCCCTGCAAAGCCAGCAGGAGCTGTGCAGGGCAGAAAAAGAGGCATGGCTCAATCTGATGGGCGATCAGGGCTTTGCCGATGAGGCGGCTTACCGTGAAGCACTGCTGCCTGATGCGCAGATGCAGTCGCTCGAACTGAAGGCTGCGCAGTTTGAAAGGGAGCTGGCCGCCGCGCAGGCCTCTGCAGACAGCCTGAAGGATTGGGAAGGCAAGCAGCCCATGGACGAAAAGGCGCTGGAAGCAAGCGCCTGCGAGCTGAAAATACAACTGGATCAGCAAACGCGGAAGATCCAGCTCATCAACCAGCGCGTTACCGTCAACGAACGGCTGCTTCCTGCGCTGCGCAAATGCGTGCACACCATAGCTGAAAGCGGCGAAGCGCTGGACGTGCTGGAGGATCTGTACCGCACCGCATCCGGCAATGTGCGCGGCGCACAAAAGATCCCCTTTGAAAACTACATCCTGCAGTACTACTTCCGCCGGGTCATTCACGAAGCCAACCGCAGACTGGAACGCATGAGCGAAGGCCGGTTCCTGCTGTGCCAGAAGACCGAAGCCGGACTGAACGCCAAAACCGGTCTTGCGCTGGACGTGCTGGATCGCCACACGGGCAAGGTGCGCGATGTGGGCACGCTCAGCGGCGGCGAATCCTTTTTGGCATCGCTTTCGCTGGCGCTGGGATTTGCTGATGCTGTACAGGCGCAGAATGGCGGCGTACAGCTGGAAACGCTGTTCATTGACGAGGGTTTTGGCTCGCTGGACGATGACAGTCTGCGCCGCGCGCTGGATGTGCTGGGCGAACTGGCGGGCGGAAAACGGTTGATCGGCGTTATCTCGCACGTGCCCATGCTCAAGGCAAGCATCTCCAAAAAGATCTTGGTCGAGCGCAAGCAGCCCTCCGGCAGCACCGTCCGCATCGTGGAAGAATAGAAATATGCATGTTTCTGCTGTATGGCATTGTATTCATACATAGAATGTGCTATCATGCTGTGCTAATGGAGAGCACAGCTTTCTCCGGAATACAGAAGAGGCAGGGGATTCTTTACGAACGTTATGGAAACGTTGCTGCTGGCCACGTCCATTGCCGGTGTTGGGGGCACCGGTCTGGGCGGATTGATCGGCGCGCTGCTGCAAAAAGACTCCACGCGAACCGTCAGTTTGCTGCTGAGCTTCGCGGGCGGCGTCATGCTCAGCGTGGTCTGTTTTGACCTGACCGTGGAAGCGATCGATACCGGCGCAGGTTTGCCAACGGTGATCGCTGCGATCATCTTAGGTGTGGCCATCATCTATCTGCTCAATTACCTGATCGACCGCAAGACGAACCCGGAAGTCCCTCATATTGATGAAAACCATCCCAAAACGGCGGATGACCTGAACGAGCTGATCCACAGCGATCACTACGAGCAGCATCAGGCCAACAACGACAACAAATTCGCCCTGTTCATCGCCGGAGTGGTGATGGCCTGCGCCATCGCGCTGCACAACGTGCCGGAAGGCATGACCATCGGCGCGGCCTATGCGGGAGAGGATGCCGCGATGGGCAACGCCGCGCTGGTGCTGGCGGTGCTGATCGGGCTGCACAACATTCCCGAGGGCATGGCTGTGTCCGTTCCGCTCATCAGCGGCGGCATGCCCAAATGGAAAGCTGTGCTGACAACCGCCCTGTCCGGCGCACCGACCATGGTGGGCGCTGTGCTGGGCTACCTGCTTGGCGAGATCGGCCCTGTCGGCTTGGCGCTGAGCCTCGGCTTTGCCAGCGGCGCCATGCTGTATGTGGTCTTTGGCGAGATCCTGCCGCAGGCTTTCCTGATGTACCACAGCAAGCGCCCGGCTTTCTTTGCCATTCTGGGCATACTGGTCGGAATCCTGATCATCTTCGGCTGAGAAGATCCGTTCCGCTGAAAGAAACCAACCGTTCTTTCAGCGGAATTTTTCTTTTTGTCCGTACTTGACAGCCATCCATAATTGCTGTATGCTATAGTCACTGAAACGTTAAAGTTGTTCTGCAGAGGAGCTGGCGGCATGAAGCGTGTGAGCATCAAGGATGTGGCGAAGGAGGCGGGCGTATCCGCCACCACTGTCAGCTATGTGCTCAACCGCACCCCTTCGGAAACCATCAGCTCCGAAACCACGCAGCGTGTGCTGGAGGCAGCGCGCAAGCTCAACTACGTGCCCAATCTCAACGCCCGCAGCCTGTCCAGCCGAAAGAGCAATCTCATCGGCGTGCTCATTCCTCAGACCGAACCGGGCAAGGAATTCATGTTCTCCAATCCCTTCTATGGCGAGCTGCTGTCCTCCATCGAATACACTGCGCGTCAGAATGGCTATCATCTGCTGCTGTCCGGCACGCAGGAGGATCAGGATTATGTCAGCGTTGCCCGCAACCGCGGGGTGGATGGCATCATCATCGTGGGGACTTATCCGGGCAAGAATCTTGAAGCACTCAAGACCATCGATGTACCCATCGTGCTGGTGGACAGCTATGTGAAGGATGACGCATTTTTGACCATCGGCATCGAGGATCGCGACGGCGCGCGCATGGCTACCGAATACCTCATCGCCAACGGCCACCGGCAGATCGCCTTCATCAGCGGCTCCATTCGCGAGCACGGCGTAAACAGCAAGCGTTATCAGGGCTTCTGCGCCGCCATGAGCGCAGCTGGGCTGACCGTTGCAGAGCAAGACGTCTACGCCGGTACGGTGGATTATGAATACGGCCTGCAAGCGGCGCAGGAATATCTGCGGCGTGGGAAAAAGCAAACCGCTGCTTTCGTCACGGCGGATGTGATCTCCATGGGTCTCCTCAAGGGGCTGCTGGAACAGGGGCTGCACATTCCGGACGACCTTTCCATCGTCAGCTTTGACGACGTCTATCTGGCGCAGATGAGCTATCCATCGCTGACAACCATTCATCAAAACATCTCTGAAAAAGGCGCGAAGGCTGTGCAGCTCATTCTGGACGCTGTGCAGTCCGGACAGAAGGAACACTCGGAGTGCATCCTGCCGCTGAGGCTAGTGGAACGCAAATCCGTCAAAAGGAGAGACGCAAATTGCTGAAACATCTTCCGGAAGGGCTCACCCCTTTTCAGGACTGCGGCTTCGACCGCAAACCGCTGCTGCCATTGGCAGGCGAGCGCGTGCAGGTATTCTGCCGTGCGGAGGAACCACCGGTGCTGACACTGCATGTGAATGGCAAGGAGAGCGTTCTGTCTCCCATTCCCGTGGATGAGCGGCATTACCGTTTCGATCTTGGCGCGTTCCAGTATGGCGATCAAGTGGACTACAGCTTCTGCAACGGGCGGCGCTTTTCTTTCGAGCCGCAGTGCGAAACAGTCTGCTGCCAGCCTGTTTCCCTGCTGCGCAGCGGCAACGCCGTCTGCGCGGTATTCGAATCGTTCCATCTGCTGCTGCAGATCGGTGAAACCCTGACCGAAACTGCCAGCAGCGCACAGCCGCCCGCATGGGCTGAATGCGAAGAAGCCGAGCTTGCAGCCAACGAGGATCTTTCCCTGCATGTGCAGAAGTCCCCTTTTATTTGGGAACTTAAACGTTTCAGCTCTCGTGAAACAGTTCTTTCTATTTCAGAGTACCGCCTGCGCGCGGGGATGCGCGGAGGCATTTCCAGCATTGAGCAGGTGGGTCAGCTGCATGCGTCCCATGTCTGGGGAACTGGCGAACGGTTTCATCAGGTGGATCTGCAGGGCAGCGAATCCAATGGGCGCGTGGTGGAAAAGTTCACGCAGCAGGACGATCAAACCTATCTGCCCATTCCTTTCTATATGACGGAACGCGGTTTTGGCTGTTTCCGGGATGGCAGCATTCCGGCGGAAATGCACTTTTCCTCCCCCTATACCGTTCGCCAGCGCACACAGGGAGAGCAGCTCTTCCGCGACGAGTATTTTTTCGGCACGCCAGCGCACATTCTCAGCCAGTTCATCCGCCGCACCGGTCAGCCCGTGCTGCCGCCGGACTGGGCGTTCGGCCTGTGGATCAGCGCCAACGGCTGGAACTGCGACGCAGAGGTGGACGCGCAGCTGAAAGCGCTGAAGCAGTACGATTACCCCGCTGATGTGATGGTTCTGGAAGCGTGGAGCGACGAACGCACCTTCTACCGTTGGAATGATGAGCAACACTGGCGTGATCCGGCTGACACCGTACGCCGCATCCGCGAAAGCGGATTGCATCTGGTGCTGTGGCAGATCCCGATCGTGAAATACGAATGGGATGGCGAACCAGGCGAGGCGCTTTTGCAGGACGAACAGGAAGTGATCGCCAACCGTTACTGCGTCATGAATGCAGACGGCACGCCCTACCGCATCACTGAAAACTGGTTCCACAACAGCCTGATCCCGGATTTCACCAATCCGGCTGCTGTGAAGTGGTGGTTTGGCAAACGCAAACCGCTGTTGGACATGGGGGTGGAGGGTTTCAAGACCGATGGCGGTGAGTTTTTGTTTGACAGCACTGCCAAGCTGCACAGTGGCCAGACAGGGCTGGAAGCGCACAATCTGTATCCCGCGCAGTACGTGGACGCTTATCATCACTTCCTGCATGCGAACGGGGTAAACGGCGTTACCTTCAGCCGGGCTGATTTCACCGGCGCACACACCCGTCCCATCCACTGGGCGGGCGACCAGCTGAGCACATGGAGCGAGCTGCGGGCACAGCTCTGTGCCGGGATCAGTGCAGGACTTTCCGGCGTGCTGTTCTGGAGCTTTGATATCGGCGGATTTGCCGGCGAGCTTCCAAGCGTCGAGCTGTATCTACGCGCCACGGCCATGGGCTGCTTCTGCCCCGTGATGCAGTGGCACGCCGAGCCGCGCAGCGGCCAGTTCTACGCAACGCACGAAGATGGCTTCAACAATGACCGAAGCCCGTGGAATCTGGCGCAGAAGCTGAATGACGAACGTGTGCTCGCCATTGGCACAAGGTTTGCTAAACTGCGGCGCGACCTCAAGCCCTATCTCATCCGCGAAGCCAAGCACTGCACCGAAGCAGGGCGGCCGCTGATGGCTCATCTGTGTCTTGACTTTCCGGAAGACGAAGTCGCCTGTGCCTGCACCGACCAGTACATGCTGGGGCGGAAGCTGCTGGTCGCCCCCATCGTGAACGAGGGCCAGACGGAGCGGATGGTCTATCTGCCGCGCGGTACATGGAGAAATGTCTTTACCGGCGAAACACATGAGGGCCGCAGCCGCCTGAACGTGACGTGTCCGCTGGATGAGATCGCAGTTTTTGAAAGGCGGGAAACGCTATGAACGACGTGGTCATCCGTCCATGGTCCATCGAATACGACGGCCCTGCGACGGACTTTACACAAAGCATCTTCACCATTGGCAACGGCTGCATCGGCGTACGCGGTTTTTCTACGCAGGAGAGCAAGACCTCTCCCTGTGATCACGCGCTCTTCCGCGCCGGTCTCTACGAGCAGGTCAAGCCCGGTGTGACCGATCTGGTACAGCTGCCGGATGTACTGCACCTGCCTGTGGGAAATGGGCAGGTAGCGCGCCAAAGCCTTGACATGAAAACCGGCATTCTCACACAGGAGTGGGATGATGTCCGCTGCGAACGCATGGTCAGCATGGCAGACACCCAGCTGCTGTGCATCCGCTGGACACTGAAGGGCGCTTCGCCCCTTTCTGTGGCAGACGATTGGGATGACTGCGTGCGCAATCTGCCCGTTCACGACGATCAGATGATCGAGGCGACCGAAACGGTGCAGCTGCTGGAAACCGTCAGCAAAGCGCCCCGTGAGCTGCGCATGCGCACAGTGCACGCTCATCGCAGCGTGGTGTTTCAGAAAGAACTGCTGCTGAATGGTCAGCCGTTCTCCGGCGGTGAGATCCGCCCGCCCTGCGTGCTGGAAAAGCGCGTGCGGCTGCTCTTGGACGGCGAAGCGCCTCATGCATCCTCGGCTGATCCGTGGGGCGATCACATCGCTGCATGGCGGCAGCTCTGGCGCGATTGCGACC
Source organism: uncultured Oscillospiraceae bacterium (assembly GCA_964504385.1). GTDB lineage: Bacteria > Bacillota > Clostridia > Christensenellales > Aristaeellaceae > Limiplasma. The sequence continues at coordinate 12,327 of CAZDEF010000014.1, read as the reverse complement.
TTCAGCTGGATGCGTCCGAAGACGTGCAGGGCGCCATGCGCTACAACGTGTTCCAGCTGCTTTGCAACAACGCTGCGCAGGATCCCTCGGTCTCCATCGGCGCGCGCGGGCTGACGCACGGCCGCTACAAAGGCAATACCTTCTGGGACACGGATATTTTCCTGTTTCCCTTCTACTGCTGGCAGCGGCCGGAAGCAGCGCGGAATTTGGCGCAATACCGGCTGGATCGGCTGGAGGACGCCAAGACGCTGGCCCGCAAACAAAACCTGTGCGGCGCAAGATATCCGTGGATGTGCTCCACCGACGGCATGGAACAATGCGAAAGCTGGGACATCGGCCTGTGCGAAACGCACATCACAGCCGATGTGGCCTATGCCATTGACCGCTATACCGAGATCACCGGTCAGCCAGTAACCGACCGGATGCAGGAGCTGTTCCGTCAAACCGCACTGTACTGGCGCAGCCGCTTCACGTGGGAGGAGGGGCGGCAGCAGTATTCCAGCTTCTTTGTCAAGGGGCCAGATGAATACTGCGGCGCAGCGGTCAACAACACCTACACCAACTACATGGCGCGACACAATGTACAGCTGGCCCTGCGGTATGGCGAGGACGGATCCCTGCGTCACTTTGCCGATCATATCGCATTGCTGTATGACCCCACCCGCAGCCTCTACCTGCAGGACGAGCTGTTTGAACGGCTGGAGCCGCTGCCCCTGCGCCACGAAGGCGGGCAGCCGCTGTACAAAACCATCTGCTTCGACCGCATGCAGCGCTACCGCGCGCTCAAGCAGGCCGATCTGGTTCAGCTGATGGTGCTGTTCCCGCACGATTTCTCCGATGAACAAAAGCGCACCGTGTGGGACTGCTACGAGCCGCTCACCGTGCATGACAGCACACTCAGCTTCGGCGTACACGCGCATCTGGCGTTTCAGCTCGGGCTGCAGGAAAAAGGCTGGCAGTACTTCGAAAAATCGCTGTTTCTGGATCTGCGCGACGAGCTGCGCAACACAGGCCGCGAAGGCATCCACATGGCGGCGCTGGGCGCCAGCTGGCAGGCAGTCGTCTACGGCATGCTTGGGCTGTGGAGCGAAGGCGGTTCCCTCACGCTTTCGCCCCGTCTGCCGGATCGCATCCGATCCATCTCCATGTGCGTGTATCATCGCGGCAAGCGCCTGCGCATCAGCGCGAATCACGACCACGCAGCCATCACCGAGGAGGCGTAAAGCATGTACATTCCCAAATCCGCCCACAAGGGCCGTGCCGCAGCGCTGCTGCTGGCCCCGTCGCTCATCGGCGTGGTGTTCTTCTGCCTGCTGCCCATCGTGGCTACGCTGGTGTTCAGCGTAATGGACTATGACCTGCTCATGCCCATGAACACCATGAAATTCGTAGGGCTGAAGAATTTCACCCGCATTCTTACCGGGCGCGAATTCCCCAAGGTGCTCAGCCACACGTTCACTTATCTCATTCTTTACCTGCCCGCCATTCTGATCACCTCCATGGGCGAAGCGCTCATCCTGAACCACACGTTCAAGGGACACACGCTCTTTCGCACCGTCAGCTATCTGCCGGTGATCACCTCGTGGGTAGCCGCCGCCGTAGTATGGAAATGGATGCTCAACGGCAAGTACGGCCTGCTGAACCAGATCCTCCTCATCTTCGGCATTGAAGGCCCGGCGTGGCTGTCCAGCAAGGTATGGGCCATGCCCGGCATCGTGATCGCCGCCGTGTGGAAGGACACCGGCTATTACGCGCTGATGATGCTGGCGGCGCTCAAGTCCATCGACCGTGCCTACTACGAAGCGGCCGCCATCGACGGCGCGAATCCGGTGCGCCGTTTCTTCTCCATCACCCTGCCGCTGATCTCCCCCACGCTATTTCTGCTGATCGTGCTGAACATCATCTACGGCCTGCAGGTGTGCGATTCCGTGCTCATCATGACCAACGGCGATCCCGGCGGCGCAACCACGGTGTACCTGGAGCGCATCTACAAATACGCCTTCAAGCAGTACAAGATGGGCTACGCCGGCGCTTATTCGTGGATCCTGTTCTTCCTCATCATGGTGTTCACAGCGCTGCAATTCTGGCTGGAAAAGAAGTGGGTGAATTATGATGCGTAAATCCAAGGGGTTTGAGGTTTGCAAAAGTGCGCTGTTCTATGCAATGATCGCGCTGCTGATCGTCATCAACATCCTGCCGTTCTTCTGGATGGTATCCTCCTCGCTCAAGGGCGAAGAAGCCATTCGTACCATTCCCATCAAATGGCTGCCGGAGCACCCCACGCTGGAGGGCTATGTGCGCGTGTTCAATATGAAAGGCTTCTCCTTTACCCGCGCCAGCCTCAACAGTCTGCTACTGGCCGTTGCCATGACGCTGGTGGAAGTAGGAGCGTCCACAGCCGCAGCCTTCGTGTTCGCCAAGCTGCCCTTCCGGGGCAGCGGCAAGCTGTTCGGCCTGTATCTGGCCACGATGATGATCCCCGGCACCGTCACGATGGTGCCCAATTACATCATTCTGCGCACACTGGGGCTGCTGAACACCTACACAGGTCTGGTGCTGCCGTCACTGGGCAAGGCGTTCAGCGTGTTCCTGATGCGCCAGAGCATGATGGGCGTGAACGATGCCTACATGGAATCCGCCTTTCTAGACGGCGCCTCTCTGTACCGCATCTTCTTCTCCATCATGCTGCCCATGGTCACGCCCACGCTGGCCACGCTCACGCTGCTCTCCTTCATGGGCGGCTGGAACAGTTACCTGTGGCCGCTCATCGTGCTCACTTCCACCAGCAAGCAAACCCTGCAGGTGGTGCTGGGCAATATGAACAGCATGTATGAAAGCAACGAGCATGTGCTGATGGCTGGTGCAGTGCTCACCATCCTGCCCATTCTGGTGGTGTATCTCATCGCACAGAAGTATGTGGATCAGGGCATCAGCGTAGGCGGCCTGAAATAAATACCTGTAGACGCGTCAAGGCGCGTTTGCACATAGAAAATTCATCAAGGAGGAACCCGCAATGAAGAAACTTGTCTCTCTGGTACTGTCCCTTGTGATGCTCTTCACCCTGAGCGCCGCCATGGCTGAACCCGTTACCCTCACCTACGCCCACTTCTCCGGCTCCGGCGTGCAGGAAGAAGTGCTGAACAAAATGATCGACGTGTTCGAATCCAAGAACCCCGATATCAAGATCGACCTGCAGATCACCGGCTATGAAGATTACTTCACCAAGCTGGCCACGGTCATCGGCGGCGGCAACGCGCCGGACGTGTTCGAAATGAACATGGAAAACTTCTTGGCCTACATGCTGCGCGGCGCGTGCGCCGACCTGACCGGCATGATCGATACCGACAGCTATTCCGAAGGCACTCTGTCGGCAGTCAGCTCCAACGGCAAGCTCTACGCTGTGCCCATGAGCTTCTCCACCTGCCTGCTGTTCTACAACAAGGATCTGTTTGATCAGGCCGGCGTGGAATATCCAAACGACAGCTGGACGTGGGCGGATATTCAGACCGCTTCTGAAAAGATCAAGGCGCTGGGCGATGATATCTGGGGCGTGTACCAGCCCATCACCTACAACGAGTTCTACAAGTCCGTCAAGGGCAACGGCGGCAGCCTGCTGAATGAGGATTACACTGCTTTCACGCTGAATTCTGCTGAAAACGTGGAAGTGCTCGACGCGATGATCAAACGCGTGCGCGATGAAAACCATGTGATGCCCACCACGGAGGAAATGGCCGGTCGCGGTGACTGGGACTTGTTTGAGGAAGGCAAGCTGGGCATGTGCATCACCGGCATCTGGGCTTTCCCCACCTTTACCGACAAGTGCGCCTTCAACTGGGACGTGGTGGTTGAGCCCGGCTACGAAACCAAGTCCACTTTCTTCTTTGCCAATGTGAACTGCGTGTCTCCTTCCAGCGACAAGAAGGAAGCCGCAGCCAAGTTCATCGATGCCATGGGCTCCGACCCCGACATCGTGCAGCTTCGTCTGGACGCCAGCTGGGAACTGCCCACCATCGCCGATCAGAGTAAGCTGACCCAGTATCTGGAGGTCACGCCTCCCGCCAACCGCAAGGCCGTGTTTGACAGCATGGACTTCGCCGCCGCTCCGCCTGCACTGCTGGAGCAGGGCGCTGTGAGCGAGATCATCAACAACGTGCTCAGCACGCTGGAAATGGATGACCTGTCCGCTCAGGAAGCGCTGGACGAGATCCAGGCGCAGCTGGAAGACGCCGACCTGCTGTAAGCTTCGCTGCAGAAAATCCATAGAGAGAACAGCCGGGGCACAAAAACGTGCCCCGGTTCGTTTGTTGACGGATTGCATTTTCTGCGCACATTGCTTGCGCCGGATCGCCCTTTTGCTGTATAAATAGTGCGTAAATCATTTTCACAAAAAGGAGCTTCTCATGTCTACCTATCAAGTTACCGGCAACGAATACGTTTCGCTGCCCGCCATCCGCGAGACGGACGGCGCGATCGAATCCATCAGCTGCCTGTACATGCAGCTCAAAGGAATGCTGGAATTGACCGGTGAACCAGCGCTCATCCAGCCCTATGTGCAGCTGGGCGGCGAACGGCTGGCGCTGCATCCCGAATGGGAGCGCGATCACTGCTGGATCCCCTCTTTTCATTCCGAAGAAAGCGGTGTTTCCTTCCACTGTACCTATCTGTCGCCACTGGACGAGCGCGGCTTCGGCTTGCGGCTGGAAGCCATTAACGGCGCGTCGGAGGCGCGGGAGATCACCATTGGTCTGAGTGGCGAATGGACGCAGACATTGCACAGCGTCAACGAGAGCATTCCGCTGGAAACAGGACGCATGGTCAAGCAGGATTCCGGCTGGAACCACATGTTCCTGTTCCAGCAGATCCCCGGCACGCCGCTCATCGCCTTTGCGCCCATCGTGGGCGATGATCAGCCTTTCAGCGAGATCGACCAAGGGGCTGAATGGTCGCATGACGGCTTTGCCTATGACATTCACAAGAGCGCGCTGCTGCAAAGCGGCGAAAGAATGCATCTGGATGTATTCTGGGGCATTGGCTACGAAGAAGTATCCGCTTCGACCTCTGCCAAGGAAATGCTGCGTCAGGGCTTTGAAGAGCTGTATGCGCGCACGGCGAACTGGCTGGCTGCGCGGGAAAGAAAGCTGGCCGATCCCGTGCTTCAGACGCTGCTCAATACCAATCTGTTCTTTGCGTTCTTCTATGCCTCCGGCCGTACCGTTGATACGGAGGAGCTGTGCATGATGACATCGCGCAGCCCGCGTTACTATGTCTCCGCCGCCTATTGGGATCGCGACAGTCTGCTGTGGGCCTTCCCCGCCATCGTGCAGACCGATGCCGGCTATGCGCGCGAGCTGCTGCTGGCCATCTTCCGGCGGCAGGCACGCAACTTCGGCGTACATAGCCGCTACATTGACGGCACCGTGCTGGAACCGGGCTTTGAGCTGGATGAGCTGTGCGCGCCCGTCATTGCACTGGAACGCTATGTGCAGCGCACGCAGGATACCGTCATTCTGCATCGTGCAGAGATCAGCGATGCGCTTGAACAGATCCTGTGCAGGCTGCAAACCCGCCGTCATTCCAGCATCGCGCTGTACTCCACCTTCCTGCAGCCCACGGACGACATGCGCCGCTACCCCTATCTGACATACGACAATGTGCTGGTGTGGAAGGCCCTGCGCCTGCTGGGCGAATGGCTGAACCGGCCCGAATGCCTGTGCGAAGCCGAAAAGGTGAAGGCTGCCATTGCTCAGCACTGCGTATTCGAGCATCAGGGCAAACCGATTTTTGCATGGTCGGTGGATCTGAACGGGCACTGTGATATCTACGACGAACCGCCGGGAAGTCTGCAGCTGCTGCCCTTCTACGGCTTCTGCTCCGCAGAGGATCCAGTGTGGCAAAACACCACAGCGCTCATCCGCAACGAGGCCTACGAGCTTTCCTTCGCCGGTCACGCCATTGCGGAGATCGGCTGCAAGCACGCGCCGCATCCGTGGGTGCTGTCCCTGTGCAACAGTCTGCTGAGCGGCCACGCGGACGAAGCGCTGAAGCATCTGCGCCTAACCGTGATGGACAATGGTGTAGCCTGTGAAAGCGTGCATGAGGATACCGGCGAATGCACCACAGGCGCTGCCTTTGCCACCTGCGCGGGCTTTCTGGCCTTCGCGCTGAATACCGCCCTTCAGCAGTAAGAAGGATCCCCACACACTCATGGGTGGTTTCGCTGCATATCAGCGGCACGCTTTTGAGATTGCAGACAGTTGTTGACATTCTGGGCAAAGAGGTATAAGCTTTTGGTAATGACATTTCACAAATGCATCCAGGAGGGAAAACCATGAAGATCCTGTTTGCCACCAGCGAATGCGCGCCATTCTCCAAATCCGGCGGGCTGGCGGACGTCGCGTACTCCCTGCCCCCTGCCTTGAAGGAAGCCGGCCACGAGATCGCCGTTATCACGCCCATGTACCAGTGCGTGCAGACCCGCTTTGCCGAGGAGCTGACCCATGTGACGGATCTGCCCGTCAGTCTGGGAAGCCGCAGCTGGGTCTGCGGGCTGTACCGCGGTGATCTGCACGGCGTGACCGTTTGGTTTGTAAAGAACGACGACTTCTTTCTGCGTCCGCGTCTGTATGGCTACGATGATGACAAGCTGCGCTTTGCGTGGTTCTGCCGGGCCATTATCGCCCTGCTGGACAAGCTGGATTTTATGCCCCAGATCCTTCACTGCAACGACTGGGAAACGGCGCTGGCTATCATCTACCTGAAAAACGATCAGGTGCTGCGCACGCAGCTGCGGCTGATCAAGACCGTGTACACCATTCACAATATTGCTTATCAAGGGCAGTTCGGCTCCAATGAGCTGGCTGACACCTTTGATCTGCCGTGGGGCTGGTACGACGGCGGGCTGGGCTATGTCTACGAAGGGCGTGCCGACATCAACCTGATGAAGGGCGCCATGCTGATGGCCGACGCTGTATCCACGGTCTCCTCCACCTATGCGCGCGAACTGCACAGGCCCGAATTCGGCAGCGGGCTGCACGGCGTGGTGGAGCTGGTGGATAACAAAATGCGCGGCATTCTCAACGGCATCGACATGGATCTGTACGATCCCACCAAGGATCCTCGTCTGCCCTGCGCCTTCTCTGCCGATGACATGAGCGGCAAGGCAAAGTGTAAACGCTATATTCAGCGCCAATTCGGCATTGCCGAGGAGGCACGCTGGCCGCTGCTGGTATCAGTCGCCCGGCTGGTGGAGCAGAAGGGCATTGAGCTGATCAAGCAGCTGCTGCCTCAGCTGATGGATCTGGGCATTCAGATCATTATCTATGGGCAGGGCGATCAGCACTACATCGACTATTTCGAAGAATGTCACCGCCGCTGGCCGGAACAATTCGGCTTTTCCAGCGATTACAACGAGCACCTGGCCAGTCAGGTATTTGCCGGTGCAGATTTTTACCTCATGCCCTCGCGTTTCGAGCCCTGCGGCCTGTCGCAAATGATGGCCATGCGCTACGGCACCGTGCCCATCGTGCACGAAACCGGTGGCTTGAAGGACTCTGTGCGCCCCTTCCGTTACTTTGACGGGGTGGGCGATGGCTTCGCGTTTTCCCCCTACAACAGCCACGAGCTCTATCTGGCCATCATGCAGGCGCTGAAGGTGTATTTTGCCGACCATGATACCTTCCAGATTATTCGCAGGCGCTGCATGGAAAAGGATTTTTCGTGGACAAAGAGCGCCCAGCGCTATGAGCGCATGTATTCCGAAATCGCTGACGAGCGGCGCAACAGCCTGATTCCCTTTCAAAAAGCGTACCGACAGCTGGCAGAGCTGTATGAAGAAACGAAGGTGGATAGTCTTCTTGCGCGCTTCGACGCTCCCCGCCGCGATTATCACCGCAGCGTGCAGATCTCCATGACAGGACGCGCCAGCGGCGTGTTCAGCCTCACCTTTGACTATGACGGCGTCCGCGTGTACCCACACACGCTGGACAAAGTGGACGCTTATGTGACCGGCAGCTTTGATCATCTGCTGGGCATGGCGCAGGGCAGGCTGAGCTTTGACAAGCTCTACATGACCGGCCACCTGAAGATCGCCGGCAATCTGGCTAAGGGGATGGAGCTGCGCTCCCTGCTCACAGCCAACGCCGAATAACGCGATCCCCCTATAACGCCACATTCCAAACGAACGCCCTGCGTGAAGCGATCACGCAGAGCGTTCGTTTGGATAGGGTGCCTTTGGGTTTATTCCACGGGAACGCTCACGCAGCGCAGCTCCTGCACAGCCTGTGCCAGCTTCTGTTCATCCACGGAGTCCTGTTTGGAGCGCAGCTCCGCCAGTCCGTAAGCGCCCAACTCATGTTTGCGGGCAGCAGCAGCTTCAGCCGCATTCGGCGCCAAACGCCGCAGGATCTCCATCGCCTGCGCAGAAGCGCCCAGCTTGGAAAGCGGCGTGTATCCATCAAAGGGATAGCGATAGTCGCGCGTGGGCATGTAGTGAAAATCATACTTTCCTGCCGGAAGCGTCTGCGGCTTTGCATCGCTACGCGGCAGCGTCACTTCGGTCTCGCAGCCAAAGGGGATCTCCACATGCACGTCGAGCATGCCGTCGGGATGCAGGCGCGTTTCGCACACATAGCGTCCGGCAACCGAATCATAGGTGCACGCAATATGCGGCAGCCGCACATCGGGCTGCGGTGCAATCACGGCCCGGCGGAATCCGGGCTGTGCCGGACGAATCCCGGCGGCCCACGCATATACGAACTCCATCACGCTGCCGTAGGAATAGTGATTGAGCGAATTCATGCCCGTGGACGAAATCACGCCGTCCTCACCGATGGAATTCCACCGTTCCCAGATCGTGGTCGCCCCCAGATTGACGCTATACAGCCAGCTGGGAAAATCTTCCTTGAGCAGAAAATCATACGCCAATTCCGTCATGCCGTTTTCGGCCAGCACCGTGCACAGCATGGGCGCGCCCACAAATCCGCACCGCAGGGTGTAGCCGTCCCGCTGCAGCTTTTCGCGGAACTGCTGCTGCAGCTTGCTGCGGTCGCGCCACAGCCCGAATTTCAGCGCCGCCACAAACGCCGCCTGTGTATCCAGCGCAAGCCTTCCGCTCGGGGTGAAGTATTCATTCAGGATGAAACCGCGGATGTTGTCCCGCAGCTGTGCATAATGCATCGCATCCGCTTCATAGCCCAGCGTCTGCGCCGCATCCGCCGTGAGCTTCGTAGACTGATAGTAGTACACAGCGCCCAGATAATGGTCGTCCGTACCGCCCTTGTAGCTGTATTCGGTCGGGCCGTCCAGCCCCACCCAGTCGCCGAACTGGAAGGGCGGATCAAACGTGAAGCGTCGCTGGGTATCCTGCCGATCCATCCAGTCCACCCATCCCTTCATCATGGGATAGGCGTAGGCCAGCTCGGTCTTGCTGCCGTAAGCGCGCCAGAGCGTCATGGGCAGCAGCGTGGCAACATCGCCCCATGCGGAAGTTGACCCCATCTTATGGCCGAAATTGGGCACATAATTGGGCATTGCACCGTCCATGAATGCCTGTTCGTCCATCAGATCCTGCTCAAACTTATGGTAGAACGCCCGCGTGTCCATATGATAGCTGGCCGTTGGCGCAAAGATCTGTGCATCGCCTGTCCAGCCCAGCCGTTCGTCGCGCTGCGGACAGTCGGTGGGCATGTCGATAAAGTTGGATCTCAGCCCCCACAGGGTGTTTTCAAACAGCCGGTCGATCTTTTCGTTCCCCGTGCGGATCCATCCTGTGCGATCCATACCAGAATACAGCGCGCAGCCCCGGAAGCTGTCCGGCTTGATCTCGCCCTGCCATCCGGTCACACGCACATAACGGAACCCGAAAAAGGTAAAGTGCGGGCGCACCGTTTCCTTCTTTCCGGAAGAGACATACACCAGTTGGGAACGGGCCGCGCGGTAGTTCTCCCGGTAGAAATTGCCGTGCTGCAGCGTCTCGCCAAAGTCCAGCGTCACGCGGCATCCGGCGGGCAGATCCGCATCAAATTCCGAGAAACCGGCAAAGTTTTGTCCAAAGTCCAGCACAGTCTCCCCCTTAGGCGTGTGGAGGATCTCTTTGACCGGCAGCGTTTCATGTACCAGAATGGGCGGGCTGAGCCGATCGGCCAAGCGGCAGAGATTGGCCGTGCCGGGATCGGCCTGCGGCTGCTCGATCACCTCAACCGGCTGCCGATCCTGCGCGCAGAAGGTGCGGTCGATGTCCTCGCCATAATAAACGCCGGACGCCATGATCTGAGACGGCTGATAGACAAACGTCCCGTCTGTACAAATCACCGCCTCGCTGCCATCCTCATAGCGCAGGTACAGCTCTCCAATGACGGCCTTGCGGTTGCCGTAGTTGTATTTTTGCCTGTGCAGGCCGAATTCGCCCAGATACCAGCCCTCGCCCAGCAGAAAGCTCAGTTCATTCTCACCTTCATGCAGCGTTTCCACCGCAAAGGTAATGACCTGCAGCCGTTTTTCATAGTTGGTCACACCGGGCAGCAGGTATTCCTGTCCCAGCTTCCGATCGTTTACCCACGCCTCGAACATTCCCACACCGCAGGCGTACAGCCGTGCGCTGACCAATCCCGCACGCACCGGGAAGCTTTTGTACAGCACAGGGTGGCATTCGTCGCCCGCCTTGGGCGCGATCCACTTTGCGCGCCACGCTTCGTCCATCTTGCCGGTCTCAAAGCGGCTTTCAGCGCAAGCGCTGTCGCCCGCCTCACCCTGAACCGTTATGCGCACGATATAGGCCGTGCGCGGCATGAGCTGGACCGGAAGTGTCTCGCCCGTCCAGTCAATCTGCGCATCCTCCCGGCTGTACAGCGGCTGCTCCGCGCCTTCCTGCCACAGCTCCAAGCGGATAGCTGCCGGGCGGGTGCTTGCCGCATCCGTTACCTGAAAGGAAACGCATGGCTGCCCAAGCTGATAGCCCATGGGCTGGGCAAGGCCGTTGATCCTGATCCGTTCGATCCGCATACTACCTGTACCCCTTTCTTTTTGTCAACAGTCCTTTGTGGTTTTCTGCTGCTCCATTCTGCCGATCAGCAGGCTGAGGATCATGATGCCGGCGCAGGGGACCAGATTGCACAGCATGCCCGCCTGCAGGCTGACGCCATCGGCAACGATGCCGATCAACCATGGCATCACGATCGCGCCAAGGCTGGCCACCGGCAGCATCACGCCCATGCTGGCCGCGCTCATCACCTTGCCCACGCCGGCCACGGCCACCGGGTTCACCCCCGCCATGGCAAAGGCGAACGCAAACAGCATGCACACCGCCAGCAGCGGCTGCTGGGAAAGCATCATCGCGCCATACAGCGCAGTGCAGCCAAGGCCCATCACCGTCAGCGCACGGAAGGTATTTCGGATGGGAAAGACAAAGGCGATCAGCAGCCGGGCAATCAACGTGGCTCCCCACATGATGGTAACGGTGTAGGTGCTCAGCGTACCGCTCAAGATCTGCTGATTGCGGTAATAGGTGACCAGCCAGCCGGTCACGCTGGTTTCCGCCGCGTTCTGGCAGAACAGCAGACCCGTGATCAGCCAGAAGCGGGGGCTGCGCAAAAAGTCAAGATTCAGCTTCTCCTTTTCACCGCTTTCCCCTGTGCACCATGGCAGACGGGCCGCCATAAAGATCAGCCACATCACCAGTCCGAGCGCTGCAATGGCGATCATGGGCAGTCGCTGTCCAACGCCCGCCATCCACGCGATAACAAGGGGGCAGATCAGCGCGCCGCAGGCGTAGCAGGCGTGCAGCAGGCTCATGCCTCTGGTGCGGTCGGCGCTGTTGTTGCCCACCAGCACCGTGCAGTTGTTCAGCGCGCATCCCTTGGCGATGCCCACAATGACAAAGGCCGCCATCAGTACGGCGGCAGCCGCGCTGGCCGTCATGAGCAGATAGCCGATCACATAGCCGCTGCACAAAAGCGCCACCGTGTTCCGCGTGCCGATCTTGGCGGGCAGCATGCCGGAAATGAAGGAGGCAGCCATGTTGCCAATGCTCATGCAGGACAGCAGCGTGCCCGTCATGGCGAAGGAAAAACCGTACATTTCCTGCAGCAGGCTGACCACCACGCCGCTGGAAATGGCGCAGATGCCGCTAAGAAAAAACGTAACAAAGCCCGTGTTTCGCAGTTGTTTTGTCCTTTGCATATTCTTTCGCTCCCTTGATATCGTGCTGGACTTATTGTAGCAGGAAATCTTTCCTGAAACAAGTAGAGAAAGCGTCCTTTCACACGCGGTGAAAGGACGCTTCAGACCGCTGACAAAGTCGTCAGCGGTCTTTTCAAATGGGAAAAGCAAGAA
>CAZDEF010000013.1:0-46582 GCA_964504385.1 uncultured Oscillospiraceae bacterium | reverse complement strand
TAGCGGCAGGCGCGCAGCGCGTCCACCACGCGGGCGATCTCATGGCTGAGGGTGGCGCTGGTGGCCACGCTCTGGCCGCTGTGCGCGGCGAGCAGGCCCCACAGCAGCTGCTCCAGCTGGAAGCTGGCGTCGCTGGTGCCGGTGTGGCGCACGAGCACCTGCACGATCTGCCGGATGAGGATGACCATGCTGGGCAGCATGCCCTGCTTGGCGGGCACGCGGTTGAAGGCGTTCATCTGGCGCATGAAACTTTCGGTCAGCGGGCCGTCCACGGTCAGCCACAGCAGGCGGGTGTCCTTGGCGTGCAGCACAAGGCAGCCCTCGGTGTTGGCGGGCACCACGGCGCATTCGCCCTTTTTCAGGGTCACTTCCATATCGCGGTGCTGGAATGCCACGTTGCCGTCGTCCACCACCAGCCACATGGGCGATTCACAGCTGGCCAGCCGGTAGGTGTCCTGCAGCAGGATGGCGCTGCCGGCGGTCTTGATCCACACGCCGCTCTGCTCCGTGAGGGGAGAGGGAACGTGCACGCCCTGTACAAAGATGCCCGGATCGGCGTTTTCGCCAACGGGGTTTTGAGGGACAAAAGTTACATAAGACATGGAATGATGCCTCCCAGCTTTTATGAATGTAGAAGCTCCTTTCGGGGCCTCCCAAGAATCAGGCTTTGTATCCAAACGGTATCTATTGTAAAAAAACCGGGACGATATGTCAAGAAGAGTTTGGCATATGTTGACTGCAAAGCGACCTTTTTTTTCATCAGCAACATTGTTAAGAAAGCTACAAACCTTGCAGAACAAAGCATTTCCGCATGTTTGTATGATTTGTAAAAAATATCCGGAAATGATTACAGCCGTTCCGAAACAAAAATGGCATTTTCCGCCGGAGAACGCAGTATTTTGCGGTGGTTTGTGTTATGATGAAAGCAGTCTGCGCCGCGGCGCGGAAGGAGGAACGGAAATGTCGTTTGTCACATGGGGGTATTACGCGCTGCTGCTGTGCGCCGTGGCGGCGTATGCCCTGCTGCCCGGGCGGCTGCGCTGGGGCGTGCTGCTGGCGTGCAGCCTGTGGTTTTGCGCGCTGCTGGGCGCGGACACACTGCTGTGGATGGGCGTGGCCACGGCGGTGAGCTACGCGGGCGCGCTGCTCATTCACCGCTGGCGCGGCACCCGGCGGGCGCGGCTGTGCCTGTGGGTCTCGCTGGCGCTGTGCTTCGGGCTGCTGGTGGTGTTCAAGTATCTGGGCTTCGGGCTGCGCATCGTCACCCGCGCGGCGTGGCTGCTGGGGCTGGATCACACCGCGCCCGCGTTTTCGCTGGCGCTGCCGGTGGGCATTTCCTTTTATGTGTTTCAGGTCACCGGCTATCTGGCGGATGTGTACCGCGGCGCGTGCGCGCCGGTGCGCCACGCGGGGCACTATGCGCTGGCCGTCAGCTTTTTTCCCAAGCTGATGCAGGGGCCCATCGAGCCCGTGGCGGCATTCGCTGAACAGGTCGCCCATATAAAGGAAGAAAAACCTTTTGATGAGCGGGGCTTTTGCACCGGTATGATGGCCATCCTGCTGGGACTGGCGCAAAAAACGCTGGTGGCGGATCGGCTGGCGCGCGTGGTGGACCAGGTGTATGCCGCTCCTGCGCAGGGCGGGGCGCTGTCCACATGGAGCGCGCTGATCGCCATGGTGTTTTACGCCTTCCAGCTCTATGCGGATTTTGCTGGCTACACCAGCATTGCGCTGGGCAGCGCGCAGCTGTTCGGGCTGCGTCTCAGCCCCAATTTCCACCAGCCCTATCTGGCCCGCTCCATTGCGGATTTCTGGCGGCGCTGGCACATCACCCTGTCCGCGTGGCTGCGGCAGAACGTCTACTTTCCGCTGGGCGGCAGCCGTGTGAGCGCCGCGCGCTGGCGGCTGAACGTGCTGGCGGTGTTTCTGGTGAGCGGGCTGTGGCACGGCGCGGGGCTCAACTTCATCGTGTGGGGGCTGCTGCACGGCGTGTACCAGATCGCGGGGCGGCTGACCGAGTCCGCGCGGAGACGGCTGAAGCAGCGCTGGCCTGCGCGGCTGAGCGATGCGGTTTCCGTGGCGTGCACGTTTGCGCTGGTGTGCGTGGCGTGGGTGTTCTTCCGGGCACTGAACGTGGCGGAGGCGATGACGGTGCTGCGCGGTCTGCTGGCGGGCGGAGCCTTCTCCCTTGCGCAGCTGGGCGCAACGCTGCCGGAATTCCTGTGCTGCCTGCTGGCGGTGGCGGGGATGATCACGCTGGACGCGTGCAGCGCGCGGTGCGATGCGGCGGAGTGGCTGGCCAGCCGCAGCCTTGGCGTGCGTTGGCTGCTGTGCCTGACGCTGCTGGCGCTCATCATGCTGTTCGGGTATTACGGGTCGCTGTCGGCCAGCTCGTTTCTCTACGTTGGTTTTTAAGGAGGCGCATTCATGCATAACCCCGCCGTGCGGCGCATGCTGCGCCGTTTGATCTGCTTTGCCCTGCTGCTGACCGCGCTGGTGTTTGCGCTGGATCAGGCTTTGTTTGACCCCAGCGGCGTCACGCCCGCGTGGCGGGCCGTGCGCGAGGACGACGACCGGCCGGTGGACGTGCTGTTCGTTGGCAATTCGCACACCTATGCCAGTCTGGATACGGACGTCCTTGCGCAGGCGCTGGACAAGAATGTGCAGCTGCTGCGCTGTTCCAGCGCCAACGGCGGCATTGTGGCCGCCATGCTGGAGGCCTATCTGCACTACCGTGTGCCCGAACTGGTGGTGCTGGAATGCAACCCCTTCATGGTGGACAACTACGCCGTGATGCGCGGCGACCTGCGCGGGATCGTGTATCAGAGCTTTGACGGCATACCGGGCTACGCGCAGCGCGCTAAGGCGCTTGCGGCGGTGCTGGATGCGGAGGACGTGCCTGCGGGCGTGTTTCAGCTATTCCGCCCCACCGCCATGTGGAGCCGCTGGCAGCGCGGCGCGTCGGCTGCGGCTGCAGGGTACGAGCCATACGATCACTTCACCGTGCAGCGCGATTACAACGCCGCCGCGCTGGAGGACTACTACCGCATCCCGGCGGATCCGCCTGCCGGGGGCGCGCTGCTGGCGCAGAACCAGCAGGCGCTGGAGCGGATCCTCGCCCTGTCGGAAAAACTGGATTTTGAGCTGTGGCTGATCGCCGCGCCGGTGGCGCACTACGCCGAGGGCTATCAGCAGGACTTGCGCCGCCTGTATGCCATCAGCCAGCGCTCTGACCGCATCACCCTGTTTGACAACAGCCTGCAGCAGCTCAGCGCCATTGGCCTGACCGCGCAGGATTTTGCCGATGCGGGCCACCTGTGCCGGCGCGGCGCGCAGAAGTACACGCAGCATGTGCTGGCCCTGCTGGCGGAGCAGCGCGGCTGGCAGCCCCGGCTGCGCGATGTGCTGGCCTATCAGGGCGAGGAGGTGCGGCAAACGGGCGGGACGCAGCAGCTGCGCATGATCTGTTACGGCGATGCGCTCTACGCCTTTGCCTACGAGGACGCGCAGGGGCAGCCCGTGCAGACGGCCTTTTCGGAGCAGGACACGATCACCCTGCCCGCCGCCATCTCCCCCAACAGCGTGACCGTGCAGATGAAGCTGCGGAGCGACCCCGACGACGATGGGATTGCCTACTCCTTCATGCAGGAAAAAGCGGACTGAACGAACCAAGCCGCTCCGGAGCGTTTCGGAGCGGCTTGTAGCTTATCTCAGTTGTGCGCTGGTCACTCGCTGACTGCAGATCCGCATCAGCGATCCACACCGTACACTTCCCATTCGATCAGCGCCGGGAATGCGGAAGGATCATTGCTTTTCTTCATGCGCTCCAACCGCATCCATCGAACCGTGTGCTCTCCGAGTTCGATCCACTGTCGATCGCCCGTCTTTTGCAGAGGATAGGCGATTTCCGCTCCATCCGACAAAACGACATGGCCGTTGATCCAGTACGCGTCATGAGGAAAATCGGCACGCAGCGTGAGCGCCATTTGCTTGACCTGTACATCGCGTCCAAAATCAAGCAGGCACCATGCATCCTCCCGTGCGCCAATCCCCCAGCTCTGGTAGGGCCATTCGCCATGGCTGATGTTGTGACGGCATCCGTCAATGACATTTCTGGCGGCGAACACGGATTCGCCTCGTGTTTCCACATTGGCGGTGCAGTGCGGGAAAAAGTCGGTTTCGCCACGCAGATCAGAGGGGTTGCAGGCAAGGTTGCGGTATGAGGAAACTTCCGCAGCGGTCATCATGCGCGCGGAAAGGATATGCCTTTTGCCTTCAAAGGCTGTGGGACTGTAGGCCAGACGGTATTCGCCGCAGGGGATGCGCCATGTCATTCGGCCTTCCGGCAGATAGACTTCGCCGGCTTCCAAAGCAGCATCCATGCGCACCATCAGATGATGACCGGTATCGCAGCTGATGCGAATGAAGTCACCCTCCTCATATATGTGATCCACGCACAGAAGCGCTTCCTGCGGATGCTCGACAAATCCAAGCAGCTCGCCCATTGTATTGCAACATTCCAGACGGATCATTCTGTTTCCTCCTTGATCATCAGCAGATTCCCATGGTTTTACGGTTTCGTCTGCCTACGCAGCGTGCAGATGATCCAGTGCCTCCATTTTCCATCGATAGACCGGATCGCCTTGGTGGATAATGATAGCATAGACCGAGAAGCAAAGCAATACTCATCAGCTCTATGCGCTGATAACAAAAATCGATCCAGAGAAACGATGCCGCAAGACCAAGGAGCTGCGGCAAACAGTGCAATCTCTCGGGGGAAAAGAGTGTGAAGCGCTCTTTTCCCCCACTCTGCATCATCCCCACTCCGTCAGCACGCCGTAGTGGTCTGAGATGACCGGGTAGAAGGAATCGTTGAAGATGACGCGGCTGCTCCTTGGGGCGGGCATGTCCTGCGTGAACACAAAGTCGATGCGCATCGCGTCGCCCTTGCCCTCGCGCCAGCCGTCGATCTTGCCGCCCACGGTGATGCCCTCGTCCTTGCTCTGCGCCTGCACATAGGCGTCCTGCCAGCCGGCCTGCGCGATCAGGCTGTAGCCTTCGCCCTGCAGATGGGAGGGACTGTTGAAATCGCCCATCAGGCAGCAGCGGCCCCGGCTGCGGCAGCGATCGTTCAGCTTGTTCCACTGGGCGGCGAAGGGGTCTTCCTCGTCCTTCCACCAGCCCATGTGCACGCTGTACACCCACAGCGCGCCATCCGCCAGCTGCACCTGCAGCCCTGCCAGCTTGCGCGCGCATCTGGCCTGCGGGGAGGACACGTTCAGCGCGTCGGCGCTCAGCACCGGCAGACGGGAGAACACCGCCTCGCCCTCCTCAAAGCGGCCGTAGCCGCGGTGGGCGTAGGCCCATGTCCACGCATAGTCCGCGCCCTTCCGGTGCAGCATGCGCGCCACGGCCAGCGCATAGTTGTCCTCGCGGATGGGCAGCTCATGCTCGCAGGGCACATAGTGCGCCTGCATCAGCAGGCTGCTGTGCACGCTGGCCGCGCCCAGCGTCTGGTTGACCTCCTGCAGGACGAATACGTCCACGTCCTCCTTCAGCACGGCGTCGGTCAGCGTATCCAGGCAGAAGGCCGTGTCCCATTCCAGCAGGCTGTGCGCATTGAGCGTGAGCACATGCAGCTTATCCTTTAACGGCGCCACTGGTCAGTCCTCCCATGATCTGTTTTTGCATCAGCACATAGAAAATAATGATCGGCAGACAGGTGAGCATCAGGCAGGCGAAGGACACGTTGTAGTCCACGCTGTATTCCGATTGGAAGTTGTTCAGATAGATGGTCAGCGTCCACATCTTGTTGGAGCGGTTGAGGGTGATCAGCGGCATCTGGAAGTCGTTCCAGATGGCCAGCCCTTCGCGGATGAGCACGGTGGACAGGATGGGGGTCATCAGCGGCAGGATCACGCGGCTGTAGATCTGGAAGGTGGATGCGCCGTCAATGTAGGCCGCCTCCTCGATGCTGGTGCTCACGGTGGCCAGATAGCCCACATACAGGAACATGCTTTCGCAGGTGGCGTGAGCCACATACAGCACCGTGATGCCCAGCGGGCTGAGCAGGTTGAACCAGCCCATCAGCTTCACCACGGGCATCATGCGCACCTGCCACGGCAGGAAGATGCCCAGCAGGAAGAAAAAGTACAGCCCCTTGAACGCGCGGTTGATCTTCATGCCGCGGGACACGGCAAAGCCCATGGGCGGCAGGATGAGCATTTCGCCCAGCAGGGACACGATGGTGATGAGGAACGTGTTGCCGTAGGCGTAGTACAGGGTCTCGTCCTGCAGCACGGACAGATAGTTGCCCAGATACAGGGACTTTGGCAGGGTGAAGAAGCTGTTGGCGCTTTCGGAGGGCGTCTTGAAGGTGGTGGCAACGGTGATGTACATGGGGAACAGGATCAGCAGCGCGCCCAGCGACAGCGCGATGTACAGAAACGCCTTTTGTTTTTTGCTCGTACGCATGTCAGTCCACCTTCTTCCTGTTTGAAAACTGGATCTGGATCACGGAGATCAGGGCGATGATCAGGCCCGTAGCCACGGCCTGCGCGATGGAGTAGCTGTACTTGTTGCGCTCGAAGCCGTTGTTGTAGATCAGCAGCGCGATGGACTGCGTGGTGGTGCCGGGGCCGCCGCCGGTCATGGACTTCACATAGTCAAACACCATCAGGCCCTGCTTCACCACCAGCACCAGCACCACGCTCAGCGTGGGGATGAGGTAGGCCACGGTGATGGTCTTGAACTGCTGCCAGCCGTTGGCGCCGTCGATGGCGGCGGCCTCGTACAGCTCGGCGGGGATGGTCTGCAGCCCGGCCAGGAACAGCAGCGTGGGCAGCGCCACGCCCTGCCACAGGTGCACGAACAGCAGCGCATACATGGCGTACTGCTTGCTGGCCAGCAGGTTGGTGCTCAGCGCTTCGATGCCCAGCGCCTTGCCCACGGCGGGCAGCACATAGAAGAAGATCTGCTTGAACACAAGGCTGACGGTGATCATGCTCAGCACGGCGGGCATGAAGTACAGCGTGCGGAAGAAGGAGCGGCCCTTGAATTCCTTGTTGAGCAGCAGCGCCAAGATCACGCTGATGACCACCACGCCGATGCACAGGATCAGCGTATAGCGCACGTTGAACGCAAGCGCCGAGCGGAACTTCTTGTCCGTCAGCAGCTTGGCATAGTTGTCAAGGCCAATGAAATGATAGCTTCTGCTGATGCCGTTCCAGTCCATCAGGCTGTAATAGATGCCCATCAGGATCGGGAAGATCAGAAAAACGCAATAGGCCGCAAAGCCCGGCAGGCAGAACAGCGCGTAGGTCAGGGTGCGCTCGCGGGTCATGGCAGAGTGCTTTTTCCTTTTTTGCATGGACGTCTGCGCAATCATGCGGTATCAACCTTTCTCGTGGAGTATCCAAAAAAGGGCGGGGCTGATTGCCCTTGCAGCGCAGCCCTGCCCTTTGGTGTGGGAATGGTGTGGTCAGTCGTTGTAGTACTCGTCGATCACTTCGGCAGCGCCCTCGAAGAACGCGTCGATATCCTGGTCGATCTCCAGCTCGGTCGCCACGGTGCCCAGCTCCTTGCGGAAGCCGCTGGGCCAGATGGCGTTCTGGCTCAGGCAGACCTTGCCCTCAGCCATCGCTTCGTTGATCACGGCCAGCTCGGGCACGTTCATGGTCACGCCCTTGATGACGTTGGGGCTGCCTTCGATGTCGGTGTAGGTCTGCGCCATATCCTGCTGGGACAGATAGGACAGGAACTTCAGGCACTCCTCGGGGTGCTTGGTGGAGGTGGAGATGCAGAAGCTGGTGTCGATGGACATGACCACCTTGCTCTCATCGCCGGTGGGGTTGGGCAGGGGGATCAGCGCCACCTGAATGTCGGGGTCATAGTCCTTCAGGGTGGTCAGGGACCACTGGCCGTTGATGGTCATGGCCGCCTCGCCGGAGAGCAGCTGCTGGTAGCTTTCCACATATTCAGCGCCCATGGATTCGGGGGTCATGTACTTCACCAGTTCCAGGGAAGCGTTGGCGTAAGCGTTCAGCACCTTGGAATCGGCGGCTTCCAGCTCGTCGGCGGCGATCGCCTTGAACTCGGCGTCATCCTCGGCCATGAAGCTCATCATGCGCTCCATGCGCTGGTACACATAGGTCTTGTCAGGCAGGGAGAAGGGGGTGATGCCGGCGGCCGTCAGCTTTTCGCACACGTCCATCAGCTCGACCCAGGTGGTGGGCAGCGCCAGACCCTGCTGCTCGAAGATGTCGGTGCGCACGATCAGGCCGTA
Source organism: uncultured Oscillospiraceae bacterium (assembly GCA_964504385.1). GTDB lineage: Bacteria > Bacillota > Clostridia > Christensenellales > Aristaeellaceae > Limiplasma. Next base: position 38,298 of record CAZDEF010000013.1, on the reverse strand, counting down.
GCAGCTCAGGGAGTAGGGCAGGCGGTAGTACTGGCCGTTGGAGGTGGACAGCTCCAGCGTGGAGGCTTCCACGTTGTTCAGGAAATCCTGACCGCCCAGATCCATGATGATGCCGTCCTCGAACATCAGCTCATACATGTTGTTGGTGGTGCAGGAGAACATGTCGGGCATTTCGTTGAGCTGCGCACGGGTCTGCAGCACGGTGTTGGTATCCGGGGACTGCACCATGTTGACCACGATGCCGGGGTTGGCGGCGTTGAAGCTGTCGATGACCGTCTGCAGAGCGTTCATCGCAGCCGCTTCGGGCTTGTGGTACACCAGCTCCAGCTCGATGGTGTCATCGGCGAGCGCCACACTGGACAGAGACAGCAGCATCATGGCTGCCAGAATCATAGAAAGGAACTTTTTCATGAAGGGGCACCTCCTGTTTCGTTGATGATTCTTATTATAGCCCGGTCGGATTTGGACGAAAATAGCACGTTTTATCATTTCTATGCAAAACTTAAGATTTGAAAAAGGAACTGTTCGGCTCCGCAGCGAATAGTCAGAGAGCATCCTCATTGAAAGAAGAAGGAGAAGCCATGCTGCACCTGACCGCCCGTTTGCGCACCGTTTCCATCAAGCAGCGCCTGTGGACTCTGCTGCTGCTCATTTCCATGGTGATGGTGGTGATGGGCGGCTTCGTCATTTCCAATTCCGCAAACATGGTGGTCAGCCAGCTGCGCCAGAGCGGGCAGCAGCAGCTGTACGCCGCCGCCACCCAGATGCGCGACACGCGGGAGGAAGCCTTCGGCCTGACCAAGTACCCCGTCATGGCGGATGTGTACGGCTCCACGGAGATCTATCATTATCTGGAGCAAGTCCCCAGAGAGTTTTACGCGCAGATCTACTATTCCCTTCAGGCGGAGTTTTACAGCGAGCTGATGCTGCATCCCCGCGTGGATCTGCTGGGCGTGGCCGACCTGCAGGGGCAGATGATCTACTGCTGTGATGAAAGCACCAACTACCGCGTGACCGACTGCGACGCAGCCAGCGCCATTTACACCCACACGCTCTCGCTGCGCGGCGCGCCCTATCTGTTCACGGCGGAGGAAGCCCGCGCGCTGCTGCCCAAGCTCAGCGTGCAGCAGGATACGCTCTACTGCGCCCGCGCCGTCATGAAGCTCAACCGCTTGGCCGCAGTGGGGCTGGTCATCTGCCGCCTGCCGCTGCACAGCATCCGCAGCGCCTTTGAAGCCAACCGCCTGTTCGACACCCAGCGCCTGTCCATTCTGGCGGAGGACGGCACGGTGCTCTACGGCGACGGCACGGGGCTGCCGCTGGATGATCCCTCCTCCCTCCCCGCCGGTCAGCTCACCGCGCAGGCCGATTGGCAGACCCGCACGCTCTACCAGTTCTACCGGCTGCCCGGCGATTGCACCGCCTGCCTGAGCACGCCGCTGGCCAGCCTGTACCCGCTGCTGAAGGTGCACCTGCTGCTGCTCATCGGGCTGCCGCTGTTCATCGCGGCGGTGCTCATCGTTTCGCGCCGACTCACCCGTAGCGTTCAGGAGCCCATCGACAAGCTGATGGACGTGTGCGTGCGCATCCAGCACGAGGACTTTGCCACCATCGAGGACAGCGGCGCCAACGACGAAATGCACCGGCTGATCGAATCCTTCAACCTGATGTCGGCGCACATCCAAAACCTGATCGAAGAGGTGTACAAAAAGAACCTGCTTCAGGCGCAGACCGAAATGCAGCTGGTGCGGTCGCAGATCAACCCCCACTTTGTATACAACACGCTGGAGACCATCCGCGCGGAGGCCTACACCCATGGCCAGTACGCCATTGCCGATATGACGACGCTGCTGGGCAAAACGCTGCGCTACGGCGTATCCCATCAGAGCGATTGCGTGACCGTGGCGCAGGAGCTGTCCCACCTGCAGGATTACATCGCCCTGCAGCAGATGCGGCTGGGGCGCAAGCTGAACGTGATCGTCAGCGTGCCGCCCGAGCTGCGCGGCTGCTACATGATCCGCCTGTCGCTGCAGCCGCTGGTGGAAAACGCCATCCACCACGGCCTGCCCGCCGGGGAGAAAAGCGGGCGGATCTGCGTGCTGGGCTATGAGGAGGACGGCGACCTGTTCTTCTCCATCAGCGACAACGGCAAGGGCATCCCGCCGGAGGAGGTGTCCCACCTGCAGGAGTACATCTGGGGGGAAAACAGCGATTATACCTCCATCGGCCTGAAGAATCCCCACTGCCGGCTGGAGCTGTTCTTTGGCAAGCCCTATGGCCTGTCGCTGCGCTCCGTGCCCGGACAGGGCACCAGCGTCACCCTGCGCATGCCCCTGCGCCGCGAACCCTTTGACCTGAGAAAGGAGCCCAAGGCATGATCCCACTGCTGATCGCGGATGACGAGCCCATCATCCGCCAGACCCTCGCCGCCATGATCGGCCGCCGATACCCCGACCGGTTCCGCGTGCTGCTGGCGGCCAACGGGCGCGAGGCGCTTTCGCTGGTGGCTTCCGAAGGGGTGGAGCTGGTGCTGTCGGACATCAAGATGCCGGTGATGGACGGCATGGAGCTGCTGCACGGCCTGCGCGAGCAGCAGCTGCAATGCGATGTGATCTTCATCAGCGGCTTTGACGACTATGCGCTGGTGCGCGAGGGTATGAAATCCGGCGCGGTGGATTACCTGCTCAAGCCCATTTCCGAAAGCGAGCTCTATGAGCAGATCGACGGTTTCCTGAAGCGCGCCGCCATGCGCGTGCCCATCCATACCGCCCGCGTGAGCCCGGAGGACAATGTGTATCTGCAGCAGTATGTGCTGGACAAGCTGCTGGACACGGCGGACACCGTGCCCGATGCCGTGCTGGAGGCGCTGCACCTTGCGCCCGCTTCCCACGCGGCGCTGCTGGCCGCGCCCGCCGTGTCCAGCGAGGCGGATCTGCACTGGTTCGAGCAGGTGCGTTGCGCCCTGCAGCCCATCAGCGGCGAAGGCTTCACCCTGTTTCAGGGGCGCAAGAAGCAGATGTGCCTGACGCTGTGCCTGTTTGCGGACGAACAGTGCTACGGTCAGCTGCGCAGTCTGCTGCCGGACGGCCCCGGTCAGGTGCTTTCGCCCCTGCGCACCCTGCCCGATGCGCCCGCGCTGCTCAGCGCTTGCCTCACGCTGGTGGAGCGCGGCTTCTTCGACCTACCCGGCGAGGACGGCGCGGAGGTCTATCCCTACTCCACGCTGATCTCCGACCTGACGGATCAGATCTGCCGCCTGCAGACGGACAGCTACCGCGCCACCCTGTCGCTGCTGCTGCGCCGCGCCTGCGCGCAGTATCCGCCGGTGGATCCGTTGCGCCAGCTGCTGTGCGCCATGGCGTATGCCATCCTGCAGCGCAACACGGCCTTTGTGGCGGTGTTCAGCCAGATGGAGCTGACGGCGGACGATATCATCCGCACCATTCAGGAGGCGCGGAAAGCCTCCGAGCTGTACGAGGGCATGACCCGCATCATCGATATGCAGATCGCGCAGGTGCAGGGACTCATGACCGGCAGCAATGAGGCCCACATCCGCCGCGCCTGCGATTATATCCGCCTGCATCTGGCGGAGGATTTTTCGCTGGCGGATCTGGCCGATTATCTGGAGCTGCACCCCAACTACGTCAGCAGCCTGTTCCACAAGGTGTGCGGCACGTCCTTCAGCCGCTACCGCAAGCAGCTGCGCATGGAGGAGGCGTGCCGGCTCATCCGCAGCACCAACGACAAGTTCTACCTCATCGGCAGCAAGGTGGGCTACCCGGACGCGGTCAGCTTCGCCCGCGTGTTCAAAGAGGAAATGGGCTGCACCCCCAGCGAATACCGCGCCATGCGCGCCAAGGCCGACCCCTGACCGTTTCTCTCTCCCCCTTCCCCCATCCCCAAAATGCAAGGAGGTTTCTGTACTATGCGAAATACCCGTGCCTTCCACATCGGCCCCCTGCCCATTGGCGGCGGCGCGCCGGTGACGGTGCAGAGCATGACCAATACCGACAGCCGCGATGCACAGGCCACGCTGGCGCAGATCCGCCAGCTGGCGGCGGCGGGCTGCGACATCGTGCGCCTGTCTGTTTACGACGAGGCCTGTCTGGACGTGCTGCCCGCCATCATCGACGGCTCGCCCGTGCCGCTGGTGGCGGATATCCACTACCGCCACGATCTGGCCATCGGCGCGATGGAGCGGGGCATTGCCAAGGTGCGCATCAACCCCGGCAACATCGGCAGCGTGGCCAATGTGCGCCGCGTGGCCGACTGCGCCCGCATGCACCATGTGCCCATCCGCATCGGCGTGAACAGCGGCAGCATTGAAAAGGACGTGCTGGCCCGCGAGGGCGGCGTGACCGCGCGCGGCATGGTGGACAGCGCGCTTTCGCACGCCAAGCTGCTGGAGGACGCCGGCTTCCACGATATCGTGCTCAGCCTGAAGGCATCCAGCGTGCCGCTGACGGTGGCGGCGTATGAGCTGGCGGCCAAAGAGACGGATTATCCCCTGCATGTGGGCGTGACCGAGGCGGGTCTGCCCGGCGCGGGCAATATCAAAAGCGCCATCGGCATTGGCGCGCTGCTGCTGCAGGGCATTGGCGACACCATCCGTGTATCCCTCACTGGCAGCCCTGTGCCCGAGGCGGGCGCGGCCATCGACATCCTGCGCGCGGTGGGGCTGCGCAACGAGCATGTCAATGTGGTCAGCTGCCCCACCTGCGGCCGCACGGGCATTGACGTGGCGGCCATTGCCAAGCGTGTGGAGGAAGAGCTGAAGGACATCCGCGTGCCCATGACGGTGGCTGTGATGGGGTGCGTGGTCAACGGCCCCGGCGAGGCGCGCGTGGCGGACATCGGTCTGGCGGGCGGCGGCCTGAGCGCGGCGGGCGGTGCCAGCGGCGGCCACGGCAGCGGCTACGCTGTGGGCGCTATCTTCGAAAAAGGAAAGGCCCCCGAGCGTGTCGAGGGCGATCTGGCCGGGATCCTGATCGAGCGCGCCCGTGCGCTGGCGCAGAAGAAAGCGCAGGAAAAGTAACAAAACACAACAGGCATGATCATGATCATGGTCATGCCTGTTGTGTTTTGTTACTTTTTAGGAATTGAGGAAGGGCTTCAGCGCGCGCGGGCTGTCTGTTTATCCAGCCACGCAATCAGATCTTTGCAGACTTCTTCTTTGTTGATCTCGTTGAACATTTCATGCCGTCCGCCGGGGTAGAGCGTAACAGAAACGTCCTTCACGCCTGCGCTGCGCAGCTCCTGCGCCACCTGCTGCACGCCCGCGCCGTGGCCGCCCACGGGATCCATATCGCCGGAGAGCATATAGATGGGAATGTCCTTGACCATGGGGCTGAGCCGATCGGGATACAGGCGGGTGAGGCCTTCGAACATATCGCCATAGCCCTTGGCTGTGAAGGGGAAGCCGCACAGCGGATCGGCGATGTAGCGCTGCACCGCGGCGCGGTCGCGGCTGAGCCAGTCGAAGGGGGTCTGCACGTCCTCATAGCCCTTCAGGTTGCCGGAAGAGGAGACTTTCTCCAGCAGGCGGCTGGGTTTGGCGGCCATGCCCAGCAGGCACTGCAGTTTGGACAGCGATCCGCCCGCCACCAGAATGGGTTTGTCATAATGGCCGGTGCCGCTGAGGATCACGCCGGTCAGTCCCTGCTCGTGCGTCAGGCAATAGGTGCGCACCACGAAGCTGCCCATGCTGTGTCCCAGCAGGAAGTACGGCAGCTGGGGGTATTCCTTCTGTGTGGCCAGCCGCACGGCATGCACATCGGCCACCAGCGTATCCCAGCCGTTCTTTTTGCCGAAGTAGCCGAGGGTCCCGGCGTTTTTGCCATGGCCCATATGGGTATGGCCCACCACGGCATAGCCGGCTTCGTTCAGGTGTTGGGCGGTCTCATCGTAGCGGAGGATATGTTCGGCCATGCCGTGCACCAGCTGCACCACGGCTTTGGGTTCGCCCTTTGCAGGCCAGAATACTTTTTCCAGCGTTTCGCCGGAAACGGATGCAAATGTGGAGTGTTTTGCCATGAGGTAGGCCTCCTTTGGATATGAGGTTGTTTCAGTAAGATGATTGTACCACAGGGGGAGGGGGTGAGGGAAGGGGAGGAGCGGGAGGATTTGCTTTACGGATTTTTTTGAATATTGCGCTGGGGCGCGGGGCTTTAGGTCGCTCCCCTTGCGAGGGGAGCGGTGGAGCGGCCCGCTCCGCTGGGGCCAGAGGGATGTCGGGGGGGGACCCCGCACCGGTCCCCCCGAGACACCCCTCTGGACTCCCCGCCTCCCAGCAGCACCGGACATTCGCGGCGCTGAAGCGCCGCGCCTGCCCTCCGCATCGAACGTTCTTGCGCGCCGCTCCCTTCAGTCGAAGGGGCCCTGCCCTTCGACCCGGTCGCTCTGGCGTGAGCAAGGGGTAAACCCCCCGTGGGCGCGGGGGGACTTTGCTAAGGAGCGTGAGCTATCTTCCGCGGACGCGGCGAGAACCGCCCTACTTCTGCCTTCGGCAGAGCTGGGCTACGGGTGGGGTAATGCAAGGTAACTTGCGGCAATCCCCACATCCCGTCCGCAGCAAAACAGCCATCACTTGTCAGCCGTTAGGCTGGTAGTGATGGCTGTTTGCGTGTACGGACGCAAAATTCAAGTCCCTCAACGGTTTGCCACTTAGAACAATACAACATTCAGGGGTCAAGGGGCCGTGCCCCTTGTCGGGGAGGGGGTAAGGAGGATCCAAGGAGGCACCTGCGGTGGGCACATGTTCCGATACAATAATGGCCCGAAGGGCGGGGAACCTCGACGTTCCCCCTGATCTCCTTGGCCGCCGGAGGCATTCCTGTTGCGCGTAACAAAGCGCTGTAAGGAAGCGGCATGCGTGCCGCCGCAAAGCACTTTAATGCGATGACCATTCAGTATGCGGTCAGCTCAAAAGCCAACTGCCAAGTTCAAACCCCTTACACCTCATCCATCAGCGCCAAATCCTCGTCTTCCAGATCCGCAGGATCGTCCTCGCTTACGGGCGCGGGATCTCCCGCCAGCTTGGCCGCAGCTTCATCGCGCAGGATCTTTTCGATCTTGTCGGCCAGCTCGGGATTGTCGCGCAGATACTGGCGCGCATTTTCGCGGCCCTGCCCGATGCGCTGATCCTCGTAGCTGAACCACGCGCCGGATTTGTGAATGATGTCGCGCTCCACAGCCATGTCTAACAGACTGCCCCACTTGGAAATGCCCTCGCCGTAGATGATGTCGAACTCGGCTACCTTGAACGGCGGCGCGACCTTGTTCTTGACCACCTTCACCTTGGTGCGGTTGCCAATGGCCTCGGTGCCGTTCTTCAGCTGCTCGCCGCGGCGCACGTCCAAACGAACGCTGGCGTAGAACTTCAGCGCGCGGCCGCCGGTGGTGGTCTCGGGGTTGCCGTACATCACGCCCACCTTTTCGCGCAGCTGGTTGATGAAAATAGCCACCGCGTTGGTCTTGGAGATCACGCCGGTCAGCTTGCGCAGCGCCTGACTCATCAGACGCGCCTGCAGGCCCACAAAGCTGTCGCCCATCTCGCCCTCGATCTCGGCGCGCGGCACCAGCGCAGCCACGGAGTCGATGACCACAATGTCCACCGCGCCGCTGCGCACCAGCGCCTCGCAGATCTCCAGCGCCTGCTCGCCGGTGTCGGGCTGGGAAATGTACAGCTCGTCAATGTTTACGCCCAGCTTCTTGGCATATACGGGATCCAGCGCGTGCTCCGCATCGATGAAGGCCGCCACGCCGCCGGCCTTCTGCGCCTCGGCCACGCAGTGCAGCGCCACGGTGGTCTTACCGGAGGATTCCGGCCCGTAGATCTCCACAATGCGGCCGCGGGGCAAACCGCCCACACCCAGCGCCATGTCCAGATCCAGACAGCCGGTGGAGATCACCTGCAGGTTCTGATCCGCCGCAGCGTCGGAAAACTTCATCACGCTGCCCTTGCCGTAGGTCTTGTTCAGCTGTGCCAGCGCGCTTTCCAGCGCTTTCATCTTAGCTTCCTTTACATCGTCCACCTTCGCGCCGATTTCCTTCTTCGTGGTTTCCTTTTTGGCCATTGGCGATGATCCTCTCTTTCGTTATCAGTCGATTGCATCCAGCGCCAGCTGCAATGCATGCGCCGCGCTCTGCTCGCGCACGCTCTGCCGGTCGCCGGTAAAATGACATTCGTCCACGCGCGTGCCCTTTGCGCTGCTCACGCCGATGAACACCGTGCCCACCGGCGCAGTCGGCGTGCCGCCCGTCGGGCCGGCAATGCCTGTGGCGCTCACCGCCACGTCCACCTTCAGCGCACGGCGCGCGCCCTCGGCCATCTGGCGGGCGCAGGGCTCGCTGACCACGCCCACCGTGTCGATGACGGACTGCTCCACGCCCAGCAGCTCGTGCTTCACGCGGGGGTCGTAGCTCACCACGCCGCCCATCAGCACCGCGCTGGCGCCGCTCACCCCGGCCACTGATGCGCAGATCATGCCGCCGGTCAGGCTTTCCGCCGCGCCAAGGGTCTGTTTCCGCTCCTGAAATACGCGCACGACTTCTGCGCTCAAGGTTTGAAGATCAGCCATGGAGCACCTCTTTGTTGCGAATGAAATAGTCCGCGCCGCTCCACACAGTCATCACCAGCACGGCAATCTGCGAAGGCAGCATCAGCCACTGCGCCAGCACGTTCAAAAGTGGGAACTGCGCAAAGTACACCAGATGGGCGATGATCATCACCATCTGCACCACGGTCTTGATCTTGCCCAGCTTGGCGGCGGCGATCACCTTGCCCTGTTCCACGGCCACCAGCCGCAGCCCGTCCACCGCCAGCTCGCGGAACAGCACCGCCACCACGATCCACGCAGGCAGCAGCCTGTGCCAGCTGAGCATGGTCATGGTGGACAGCACCAGCAGCTTGTCGGCCACAGGGTCGATGAACTTGCCAAAATTGGTGACCAGATCGTATTTGCGGGCGATGTGACCGTCCACAAAATCGGTGATGGCGGCAAGAATGAACAGGAACAGCGCCGCGTAGCGCGTCCAACCCAGCCCGTCGCAGAACAGCAGCAGGGTCAGCACCGGCACGCTGCAGATGCGGATCAGGGACAGTCGATTGGGCCAGTTCACAGCTTCACCCCCATCAGGTCGTAGGTGTCCGCGCCGGTGATGCGCGCCGTCACGAAGGAACCCACGTCGCTTTCATCCGCGCCTTCCAAATAGATCACGCCGTCGGTATCGGGCGCTTCACAGGCGGAGCGGGCAATGGCGCGGCCGTCCTCCAGCCGATCCACCAGCACCTTCACCTCCGTGCCCACGCGCAGCTGGTTGCGCCGCAGGGAGATGTCCTGCTGGCGCAGCATCAGCCGTTCCAGACGGGCGGCCTTTACTTCCTCGTCGATCTGATCCGGCATCACGGCGGCGGGGGTATCCTCTTCGGGCGAGTAGGTGAACGCGCCCAAACGGTCGAATTCGATCTCGTCCACAAAATCCATCAGGCGGTCAAACTGCTCCTCCGTCTCTCCGGGGAAGCCGGTGATGAACGTGGTGCGCAGGGTGAAGCCCATTTCGCGCGCCTTTTTCAGAAAGGCGCGGGTGTGCTCCATCTGGCCGCGGCGGTTCATGCGGCGCAACAGCTCGGGGTCGGCATGCTGCAGGGGCAGATCCAGATATTTGCAGATATTGGGGCGCGAAGCCATCGCATCCAGCAGGGTCTGGTCCACCTCGTCCGGGTAGCAGTACAGCACGCGCAGCCACTCCACGCCGGGGATGTCCGCCGCGCGGGTCATCAGCTCCGGCAGCTGGGAATGCCCCACCCGGTCGATGCCGAAGCGCGAGGTATCCTGCGCCACCAGGATGTGTTCCTTCACGCCCTGTGCCGCCAGCGTGCGGATCTCCTCCAGCACGTCCTCGATATCGCGGCTGCGGAAGCCGCCGCGGATGAGGGGAATGGCGCAGTAGGCGCAGCGGTTGTCGCACCCGTCCGCAATGCGGATGTACGCCTGATACGGCGCGGAGGTGAGCACGCGCTCGCCGGTCAGGATGGCGGCATTGGGCGCGCAGTAGCTGGGGCGCTTTCCCTTGAGCGCTTCCTCAATGGCCTGCGGCAGCTTTTCGTACTGGCTCACGCCCATGAACAGGTCGATCTCGGGCATTTCGGCGCGCAGGGCTTCTTCGTAGCGCTGCACCAGACAGCCCGTGGCCACCAGCAGCCGGCACTTGCCCGTTTCCTTGTATTCAGCCAGCGACAGCAGCGTATCGATGCTTTCCTGCTTGGCCGGGTCGATGAAGCCGCAGGTGTTGACGATGAGGATGTCCGCCTCGCGTTCATCCGCCGTCAGCTCATAGCCTGCGTTCACCAAAATGCCCAGCATCAGCTCGGTGTCCACCTGATTTTTGCTGCATCCCAGCGAAATGGCTCCAACCTTGAGCATAGGGATCCTCCCTCGGTTCAAAACGTTTCTCAAACGGATGCGCACATATGTTTGTCATCCGGGTCTTATTGTATCACAAACGGGGATATCTTCACAAGGGGAAGTGTTGGCATCGGCGCTCCGCCGCTATCCCCGCAGCAGGTCGCACAGGGTGGTGTAGCGCTTGGCCACATGGTCGTTGGCCACCATCTGAGCGATGACCTCCTCGCGCCCCACCAGCACCACCAGCCTGCGGGCGCGCGTGAGCGCAGTGTAGAGCAGGTTGCGCGCCATCAGCATGGGCGGGCCGCCCACCACCGGCAACACCACCACGGGGAATTCGCTGCCCTGGCTCTTGTGCACGGTCAGGCAGTAGGCCAGCTCCAGCGAATCCAGCTGCTGCTTCTGATAGGTCACATAGCGGTCGTCGTCAAAGCACACGGTCAGCATGTGCTCTGCGGGATCCATGCGCACGATGTAGCCCACATCGCCGTTGAACACGCCGCTGCCTTCCTCGGTGCCGAAGGGCGTTTTGCGGGTGAACTCCAGCTGATAGTCGTTTTTGGTCTGGATCACCTTGTCGCCCACGCGGAATTCCGTTTCACCGTGGACGATGGCGTCCTTGCCGGGCTGGTCGGGGTTGAGGGTGTTCTGCAGCAGGCGGTTGAGGTTAAAGGAGCCGCAATCGCCCTTTTTGGTGGGCGAAAGCACCTGAATGGTGCGGGTCGCCTCGCTCTGCCAGCTGCCCTGGGGAAAGCCCAGAAAGCCCGGCAGCCGCACGGACAGCAGGCTGGCAATGGTCTGCGCCGCGTCGGACTGCAGCGCCTTGCGCTCAAAGAAGAAGTCCGTGTCGCGCTTGCGCAGGATGGGCAGCTCGCCGTTGTTGATGCGGTGCGCGTTGAGCACGATCATGCTGCTTTCATCCTGACGGAAGATATCCGTCAGCCGCACGGAGGGCACCGCATCGCTGTCCAGAATGTCGGACAGCACGTTGCCCGCGCCCACGGAGGGCAGCTGGTCGCTGTCGCCCACAAGGATCAGGCGCGTGCCGGGCAGAATGGCGCGCAGCAGCCCGCGCATCAGGCGCACGTCCACCATGCTCATCTCGTCCACGATCACGCAGTCCGCCTCAAGGGGATAGTCCTCGCTGCGGGCGAAGGTGTCCTCGTCGCCGCCGTATTCCAGCAGGCGGTGGATGGTCTTGGCCTCCTCGCCAGTGGCCTCGCTCATACGCTTGGCCGCGCGGCCGGTGGGGGCGCACAGCAGGATGTCGTTGTCCTCGCGCAGCAGGTGCAGGATGCAGCGGATGATGGTGGTCTTACCGGTGCCGGGGCCGCCGGTGATGACCAGCACGCCCTCCTCCACGGCGCTGGAAATGGCCTTCTTCTGCTGCGCGCTGAAGGACACATCCGCCTCTTTTTCGTATTCGGCAATGCGGTGCTCCAGATTCTTCACGCTCTTGTAGGGGCGCGAGGCAAGCAGCTGCTGCAGCCGCAGGGCGATCTCGCGTTCGGCATGGTAATACAGCGGCAGGCACAGCGCCTCGTCGCAGTCCGGCACGGAAAAGCCGATGAGCATTTTCTGCAGCATGGCCTCGCTGATCTGCCGCTCCACCAGCTCCTCCTCGGCGCGCAGCATGGCGCAGGCGCGCTGGCGCAGTACCTCGCGCGGCAGATAGGTGTGGCCGCCGTTGCCTGCGGCCTCGCCCATCAGGTAAAACAGCGCCGCGCGGATGCGGAATTCGCTCTGCGGGTCGATGCCCATGGAAAGGGCGATGCGGTCTGCGGTGAGGAAGCCCACGCCCTCGATGTCCATCACCATGCGGTAGGGGTTCTGGCGGATGAGCTCCACTGCATTTTCGCCGTAGTATTTGGCGATCTTCATGGCCAGATTGGGGCTGAGGCCGTAGTTCTGCAAAAATACCAGAATGCGGCGCATGCCCATCTGCTGCATGTAGCTTTCAATGATTATGGCGGCCTTCTTTTTGCCGATGCCGCTGATCTCCGTCAGCCGCTCCGGATGCTCGTCCAGCACGTCCAGCGCCTTATCGCCGAAGTGCTTCACGATCAGCTTGGCGGTGGAGGGGCCGATGCCGCGGATGAGGCCCGAACCCAGGTATTTTTCAATGGCGGCCTTGCCCGTGGGCGGGGTGATGGTGCAGGTGCGCGCACTGAACTGCTTGCCGTAGACCGGGTGCTCCGTCCACACGCCCTCAAAGGTCACGTTCTCGCCGGGGCTGAGCTCCGGCATCATGCCCACCACGGTCTGCTGGCTGCGCCCGCTGCCCACGCGCAGCACAGTGTAGCCGTTGTCCTCGTTGCGGAAGGTGGTTTCCTGCACCACAGCGGTGAGGGTATCGAGTTCCAAGGGAGCCATTCTCCTTTCTGGAGTTCAAAAGCATTTGAAAAAAATCACCCTATGAGTATAACACAGAAACAGAGCCATTGCACCCCATTGCCCGATGTGCGGAGGATCAAAAAAAGAGAAGACGGAACGTCGAAAAAGCTCACCTTCGGCGATCTTTTCCGCCGAAGGAAGGCACCGTTTGCCTACTCGCCTTCGGCTCGCCGGACGGCAAACGGCGTAAGGAATGTTTCCGCGTGAACGCGGAAACGGCCCGCCCGACCGGCAAAGCCGGTCGATACGATTACATTTGGAGGGCTGCGGCCCTCCAAACCTCCCATGAGTGTTTTTGGGACAAAATGAAAAGAGGAGTCAAACGGCTCCTCTTTTAGATTTACAGAAAAATTTACTTTTCAAACGGCTCGGCCAGAATGTCGCCGGCGTTGACGTGCAGCGCGCCGGTGGGGCACACTTGGAAGCAGTAGCCGCAGCCGATGCACTTGTCCGTCTTGAAGGCCTTACGGTCTTTCAAGTCTACGCCCTCGTGCCAGCACACGTCCTGACAGCGGCCGCAGCCGATGCACTTGTCCGCGTCTACCTGCGCAAACTGGTAGGCGTCGCCCAGCCGGTCTTGGCGCGCCTTGGCAAAATCGGCGGACATGTTGAACAGCGTCAGCGCATCGCCGCGCAGGCTGTCGATGTCGGCGTAGCCGGCCTTGTCCATCCACTGGTTCAGGTCGCTGATGAGCTTGCGGCAGGCCATGGTGCCGCCGGAGCACGCCAGCGCGCCCAGCTGCACACAGTCGCTGCCGGCCATGAGCATGCGCGCGGCCTGCTCGTAGCTGAACACGCCGCCGCCCGCGTAGATGGGCAGGGTGATGCCGCTGTTGCGCGCTTCCGCCACGGAGTAGCACACCAGCGGGGTGGCCTGCGTGCCGCCGTAGCCCGCGCCGGGGCGGGGCTGCGTGCGCCGCCAGTCCAGATCCATGTAGAACGCCTTCCAGCGGGCGGTGGGGCCCACGGCGTCCGCGCCGCTGGCCTGTGCAATGCGCATGGATGTGAGCACGTCCGTGCCCTCGATGGCCAGCTTCACCATCACACGGGTGTCGCCCACGGCTTCCTTGATGAGCGCGGTGCAGTGGCGGATGAGCTCATGATAGTTGAACACGCGATCCTTGGCCACGGCCACGCCGGGGGTGTTGAAGTGCAGCTCGATGGCGTCCGCGCCGGCCAGCTTCAGCTCCTTCGCCTGCCGCACCCAGTCCTTCTCCCAGTTGCCGCCCTTCACGATGTCGCTGTAATGGCCCACGCTCACCCACAGCTGGATGTCGGAGTCCATGTCGCGCTTGATGGCTTTCACTTCCTCGCAGTACTTTTCCAGCGTGTCGATGGAATCGGGGATCTGCCGTCCCACCGCATGGCTGTGGAAGCACTGCTGGCCGGAAAACGCCGCCTTGGCATCCGGGCCGAAGAAGCTGCCGCCGCCGGAGCCGTGGCCGAAGTTGCGCATGGTGATGGCGCCGGGGCGCATCTTGGCGCTCTTGAGCACGTTGCGCGCGCCCTGCGTGGCGGGGCTGGAAGCCACCACAAAGGGGTTGATCATATTCAGGCTTTTTACATACAGATTAGCCATTGTATCCTCCGTTCTGAATGAGGTCATTCAAGGTTTTGGCGTCGGAGGCAAACTGCTCCTCCGTATTGTCGCGCACAAATTCCAGCAGCGCGTAGTGGCTGCCGCCGCACTGCGCCGCGTCCAGATACAGCTTCCATTCGGCGGCGTTGAGCGGGCCGCGCTTGCCGTCCGGCCACGAGTACACATGCATGTTCACCAGCCGGTTGCCCAGCAGCTGCACGCCCTGCACGCGCTGCGCGGGGGTGAGCGCCACCGTGGGCTGCCACAGGCAGTACAGGTTGGGGTGATCGGCGGCTTGCAGCAGCGCCATGGCGGATCCATTGGTATCGGTCAGGGTGTTCTTGTGCCACTCAAAGGCCACCTGCACGCCCTGCTCCTGCGCCATGGCGGCGATCAGACGCGCTTCCTGCGCCAGACGGGCGCGGTAGGCCTCGTCCGCATCGGCGCTGGCCTTCACCCCTGCCCACACGCGCATGACGGGCGCGCCGAGGGCTGCGGCGGAGATCAGGCTTTTTTGAAAGGTCTGCGCCGGGTCTTCATATTCGCCCAGCCGGTAATAGGAGCCGTAGGCCGCCACCTGCAGCCCTGCGGCGGCGGTGGCCTGCGCCAGACGCTGCGCGCCTTCCGGGTCGCTCGGCTGCACATGCGCGTTCTCCGACCATTCCACGGCCTTCAGGCCATTCTGCACCGCCAGACGGATCACGTCCTCGGCGGGCTTGTCGCGGAAGGTGGCGGAGACCACGCCGGGGATCCATGTGGTTTTCACAGCTGCTTCACGCCTTCCCATACGCTTTCTTCCACGGGGATGCCCTTTTCCATGTTCTCCTTGCGCAGGCGCATCATGTTCTGGCCGGGGTAGTACACAGGGCGGGCGGGATCCACCGGCGCGGAGGTCTGCATGTCGGCCAGCGTGTCGCGCAGACGCTGGGCGAAGGCTTCGCCGTCTGGCATGTGCTGCACGTCAATGGCGATGAACACCTGCGACAGCTCGGTTTCGGTGGACAGCTCGCCCACCTCGCGGCTGGTGCGGCCGCCGGACAGGGCGCTGGCCACCAAGTCCAGCATCAGGCTCAGGCCGCTGCCCTTCCAGTAGCCAATGGGCATGCACTGGTGGGTCTCCAGCACCTCGGCGGCGTTGGTAGTCATCTGCTGCTCCTTGTTGAAGCCGCCCACCACGGGCAGCTCGCGGTTCTGGCGGGCATAGCTTTCCAGCTTGCCGTAGCTGAACATGCTCATGGCCACGTCCAGCAGCACGGGCGCATCGCCATTGGGCACGGCAAACACCACGGGGTTGTTGCCCAGCCGCGCCTCGCGGCCGCCCCACGGGGGCATGTTGGGCACGGTGTTGGTCCACAGGATGCCGATGCAGCCCTCGTCGATGGCCATCAGGCCGTAGTTGCCGGGGCGCATCCAGTGGTTGGTGTTGCGCAGGGCCACCACGCCGATGGTGTGCTTGTGCGCCAGTTCGATGGCGCGCTTCATGCAGGCGTGGGCGTTGAGGTTGCCGGGGCCTCGGTGGCCGTCCCAGCGTTCCAGCATGCCCAGACTTTCCACCTTTTCCGCCTCGGCGTGCACGTCCACGGAGCCGTCGTTGATGCTCTTGATGAACTTGGGGAAACGGTTGAGGCCGTGGGTGTAGATGCCGTCGCGGCTGGCATTCACATACAGCGTGGCGGACAGCTCGGCCTTTTCGCCGGTGATGCCGTATTTGTTCAGCACGCGGATGAACTCCGCCTTCATTTCTTCATAGGGAACTCTCATTCACATTGCCTCCTTAGCCCTTCACAGCGCCGACCATGATGCCCTTGACAAAGTACTTCTGGATGAACGGATAGATGCACAGCACCGGCACCGTGGCGACCACGATGGTGGCGAACTGGATGGTCTCGCTCATGAAGAAGGCTTCATCGCCGGAGGAGGACGATGTGAGGTCGGAGATGATGAGGATCTCGCGCAGGATGAGCTGCAGCGGGTACATTTCACGCTTTTTGATGAACAGCATGGCGTTGAACCAGCTGTTCCAGTGGGACACGGCGTAATACAGGCACACCACGGCCACCGTGGGCTTGATGAGCGGCGTGATGATGCGGAACAGGATGGTCAGGTGGCCCGCGCCGTCCAGCTGCGCGCTCTCCTCCAGACTGTCCGGCACGCCGGTCATGGCCGTGCGCACGATCACCAGATTGAACACATTGATCAGGCTGGGGATGATGAGCGACCAGATGGAGTTGATCAGGCCGTAGTTCTTCACCACCAGATAGAAGGGGATCATGCCACCGGAGAAGTACATGCTGAACACCACCAGCAGGTTGAAGAACCGCTTGAGCATGTAATCCTTGCGGCTGAGCACATAGGCCGCCACGAGGGAGAACACGATGTTCAGCGTGGTGCCCACCGTGACGATGAACAGGGTGTTGCGGTAGCCCGTCCAGATGTTCTGGTTCTGCATCACGGCCTGATAGGCCTCCAGCGTCGGGTCGATGGGCCACAGCAGCAGGCCGCTATGGCTCATGTACTTCATGCCGTTGGAGAAGGAGCCGGCCAGCACGTGCACCAGCGGGATCAGCACCACCACGCACAGCAGGGCCATCAGCAGGTTATCCGCCTGATAGAAGATCCGCTCGCCAAGCGGGATCTGGATCTTGTTCTGGATCTTGGTCTGTTTCTTTTCCATAACGCGCACCTCCTTACCACAGGCTGTTGCCGCTGGAACGGCGGGTGATGTAGTTGGTGAAGTATACCAGCAGGAAGCACACCACGGAGTTGAAGAAGCCCACGGCCGTGGAATAGCTGAACTGGGCCTGCTCCATGCCGCGGCGGTACACATAGGTGTTGATGACGTCGGCGGTCTCGTAGGTGAGCGGGTTGTACAGCAGCATGATCTTTTCGTAGCCCACGTCGAACATCTTGCCCACCTTGAGGATGAACATGATGATGATGGTGGGGATCAGACAGGGAATGGTGATGTTGATGAGCTGACGCCACTTGTTGGCGCCGTCCACCTTGGCGGCCTCGTACAGCTCCTGATCGATGGCGGTGAGGGCGCTGAGGTACACGATGGAGTTCCAGCCGATGTTCTGCCAGATGTCCGAGAAGATGTAGATGGGCAGGAACCGGTTGGATTCCAGCAGCATGTTGGTGGGCTCCAGCCCGAAGAGGCGCTCCAGCAGCACGGTCACGCCGCCGGTGCGGCCCACCAGATCATGGATGATGCCGCAGATGACCACCGTGGAGATGAAGTGCGGGATGTAGGTGATGGTCTGCACCACGCGACTGACGCGCTTGGAGCGCAGCTCGTTGATGAGCAGCGCCAGAATGATGGCAGACGGGAAGGAGAAGATCAGCGTGGAAAGGCTGATGGTGATGGTGTTGCGCAAAAGACGCGGGAAGTAGGGATCGGAGAAGAAGTTGACAAAGTGCTTCAGGCCCACAAACTTGCTGCCCATGAAGCCCTTGGCCGGCTTATAATCCATGAAGGAGATGGACAGGCCGAACATGGGCGCGTACTTGAACATGACGAAGTACACCAGCACCGGCAAAAAGAGCAGATACAGCTTCCAGTTCTTGTGCCAGTCGCGGGCGATCCGCTGCCCGAGCGAGCGCTTCGGAACGTTGATCGCACTGGTCGGAGTGGATTTCATTCGGGACGCCTCCTTTGATCGCAGGGATGGGTGTAGGCCTGCTCCAGCAGGCGGGTGGTCTTGAGCGCCTCCTCCGGGCCGATGGGGAAGGCCTCGCCGGTCTCGATGCAGCGGTAGAGATCCTCGATGAGGAAGCCGTGGCCGCTGCCCCAGTAGTCCTTGCCGAAGGCCACGCCGGAGGTGTAGTCCTCGTCAAACACGCGGCCGTCCTTCATCTGCACAGTCACGCGGTTGCCGTACAGGCGGATATCGCCGTTTTCGCACTTCAGGCCGATCTGCACCGGGGTGTTGCCCACGCCGCAGTTGGAGGCGTAGAACAGGAAGCGCGCGCCGTCGCGGTTGTACATCAGCATGTCGCAGGTGTCCTCCGCTTCGATCACGTCCTCCAGCCGCTTGGCGCTCATGCTGCTCTTGATCTCTACGATCTCACCGGCATAATCCCGCAGCAGGTCGAAGGTGTGGATGGCCTGGTTGATCAGCACCGCGCCGCCCTCGCCGGCCCATGTTCCGCGCCACGCGGCCTTGGCGTAGTAGTTTTCGCCGCGGTCCCACGTCACCACGGCGCTGCCGCCCAGCACCCGGCCCATCATGCCGCTGTCCAGATATTCGCGGATCTTGCGGGAGGACTGGTTGTAGCGGTTCTGAAAGCACACGGCCAGCTGCTTGCCGCTGCGCTGCGCGGCCTCGGCCATGCGCTCCGCATCGGCGGCGTGGATGGCCATGGGCTTTTCGCACAGCACATGCTTGCCCGCGTTCAGCGCGTCAATGGCCATCTGCGCGTGCAGGTGATGGGGCGTGCAGATGTGCACGGTGTCCACGCGCTCGTCCCGGAGCAGGTCGTGATAATCCAGATAGCCCGTCACACCCTGCTCGTCCGCCGCCTTTTGCAGGGCGGCGGGGTCAATGTCGCACACGGCGACGAGGCGGGCGTTTTTCAACTGCTTGAGTGCCTTGAAATGGTTGACGGAGATCATGCCGCAGCCGATCACGCCAACGCCGGGAATGCTGTTCATGGCGTTTTCCTCCCCGTACAGTTACAATTCAGCCACGCCGCACTTTTCGCACAGCAGGCGGTAGAACAGTTCCTCGTCCACGGGCACGTCCACCCAGCCGCCGCCCGTCCAGTCGGACAGGTGGATGGCGTTGGACAGCTGCAGGCCGTTGATGCCCTCCTGCCCCTTGGCAAACAGGGGCGTGCCGTTCAGGATGGCCTGGCAGAAGTTTTCCATAATGCCGCAGTGGGCGGTGTACACGCCCTCGATGGGCACGTCCACCTCTTCGGTCTTGGGCTTGCCCAGCCCCTTGGTCCATGTGGCGTTGAACTCCGGCTCCGGGGTGAGCAGGCGGGTGAAGCGGATCTTGCCGTCCTCCACCACGATGCGCCCCAGCTCGCCGTCGATCTCCAGCCGGTTGGTGCCGGGAGCGTCGATCACGGTGGTCACATAGGTGCCGGTCGCGCCGTTTGGATATTCCACGATGGCGGTCACATCGTCCTCCACCTCGATGCGGCGGTGCTTGCCGTAGTACACCACGCTTTTCACGCGGCAGGGCATGCCGCAGATCCATTGCCACATGTCCAGATTGTGGGGGTTCTGGTTCAGCAGCACGCCGCCGCCCTCGCCCTTCCAGGTGGCGCGCCAGCCGCCCTGGTCGTAGTAGCTCTGGGAGCGGTACCAGTTGGTGATGAGCCAGTGCGTGTGCTTGATCCGCCCCAGCGTGCCGCCCTGCACCAGCTCGCGCACCTTGATGAACACGGGATCCGTGCGCTGGTTGAAGTCCATGGCGAATTTCAGCTCCGGGTGCGCATCGGCCACGGCGTTCATTTCCCGCACCTGACGGGTATACACACCGGCGGGCTTTTCCACCAGCGTGTGCAGCCCGGCGTTGAGCGCCTTGATGGCGATGGCGGGGTGATCGTAATGGGGCGTGCAGATGTGCACGGCCTCCACCTCGCCGGAGGCGATGAGCGCATCGGCGGAATCAAAATACTTCACGCTGTCGCCCAGCACCTCGCGCGCCGCCGCAAGGCGGGCGGGATCGGTATCTGCGATGGCGCACAGGTGCATGCTGGGCACCATGCCCTGCATGATCTTGCCCACATGCTGACTGCCGATCTTGCCGTAACCGATGATGCCGTATCGTACCTGTGCCATACTCACATTTCCTCCCACAGTTTCTTCAGCAGTGCGATGGCGATGGGCGCATCGTGCGCTATGTCGTCGGTCTTGCCCTCGATGCTGATCCTTCCGTCGTAGCCGGTCTCCTTCAGCGCCGCGTACAGGGCGGCCAGATCGCCGTCCTTTTCCAGCGGATAGCGGCGGCCTTCGCGGGTAGCTACATGCACATGGCGCACGCCGCCCAGCCGCACCACATCGGTGAAGGGCTCGTTTTCCTTGGCCGCGTGGAAGCTGTCGCACAGCAGCTGCACATTGGGGTGATCCACCGCCGCCGCCAGCGCCGCGCCCTCGGCCATGGAATTGATCATGTTGCTTTCCGCGCGGTTGAGCGGCTCGATGACGATCGTCACGCCGTACTCGCTGGCGATGCGGCCGGTCAGGCGCGTCACCTCCGTCAGCCTGCGGAAGGCCTCGCCGTAGGTCATGCCCTCGGGGCGATTGCGGCTCTTGCCGCTGCCGAACACCGCCGCCCGACCGCCCAGCAGCTGCACGCGGCGCAGCGCCCCATGCAGATAGCCGACGATGGCTTCATCGGTGGTTTCGGGCAGGAGCAGCTGCAGCGTCTTGGGAAACAGCAGGTTGAACACCGGGCAGGGGATGGCCGCCTGCCGCGCCATAGCCAGCTTCGCCTCAAAGTCCTCCTGCGTCAGCGCGGCGGTGCCGTTGACCGGCGGCTCCAGATAATCAAAGCCCAGCGCGGCTGCCTCGGCCAGTTTGTCCAGACCGGCGCATAGTCCGTATTTCATAAAACGTTCTGTCCTTTCTTACTTGCGGATGATCTCCTCGCCGCGCAGGACGAGGGTGATGTCCTTGTCGCCCTTGAGGGTGATGGCGGCTTCCTCGCCGCTTACGCTGCCGCTCACGGCATAGCCCGCAGGGGCGATGACGGTCACGTTGCGCAGGGGCGCGGGGCCGGAGGCGCGCAGCTGCAGCTGCGGCGCAGGCACGCGCAGGGAGTAGCCGTAGCTCACCCAGCCGCCGATGGGATCCTCGCTGCCGTGCAGCATCACGGCGGTCATGGGCTTGTCGCTCAGGGCGGCCACACGGTAGGCCGTGCCCTTCTGCGTGCGGTACAGCCACTCGCCGCCCTCGCCGGTCAGCTCGCCGGGCGCAAAGTTGAAGAACAGGCGGAAGTCGTGCTCGCTCAGCCCCAGACCGGTGATGCGGTCATCCAGCACATACACGTCCTTTTCCAGACGGATGGCCAGCCTGCGATGATACACGGGATCGTCGGTAAAGACATAGCCGTTGTGGCTGATGTCGATCACGGCGTATTGGTCGTTTTCCTCAAAGCGGTGCAGGAAGGTGCGCACGCCGCGCGTGCGGGTCACGCCGGGCACCGCGCCCATGGTCAGGTCGTCCACATAGAGGGTGTTGTGGGCGCAGGCGCTCAGGAAGTAGTGCCGCCAGTCCTTCCATGTGGACTGGTTGTAGATGTAGCGGCCGCCGTCCAGCAGGATATCCTCGCCCTTGATGTGCAGCTCGAAGTGGCCCTGATCATTGTGGGAGTGGGTGCTCACCTCGCCGCGCTCCAGCTGCACGCCGTGGATGTGGAAGTAGCTGTCGTCCGCTTCCCAGCCGGTGCGCATGATGTGGATGCCCGCTTCCTTCATGGAGAAGTTGCGCTGCAGGGGCGCGTGGCCCTGCCTGCGGCCCGTGGCGAACCACAGGAAGTCCTCGCGGCCGGTCTGCTCGTACATCAGGCGGAAGAAGGCGCGCATCTCGTTCAGGTCAAAGGGATCCATGGACAGGTTCATGCCCTCGTACACGGAGGTGTCGCTGCGGCGGTCAAACAGGTCGTTGCGGTCGGCGTCGCCGATCATGGGATTGGAAAAGTCCGGTTTGATCTGGCGCATGATGAATTCGCACGCGCGGGTGATGGTGGGCCATGCATAGGGCGCTACGGGGATGCCGTTGAGCTCGCACAGGCGGGTGCACTGCATGTAGGAAATGGCGGCCACCATGTGGTAGATGGAGGTGCGCTCCATGTGCACGCCGTCGTTGTCGAAGGAGTAGCGCATTTCGTGCATCACGCGCTGATAGCCGTGGCGGAACCATTCGGCGGAGGCTTTCAGCTCCGGATAGAGGATGGCGGTCTGCAGCAGCGCGCCGGTCTCCATGGTCAGCCAGTTGCTGGATTTTTTATGGTTGGTGTAGTGGGTCACCAGATAACCCGCATGGTCGCAGATGGTGGACAAAAGCACCGTCCACGCTTCCGCGTCAAAGGTGGCGGATTCGCGGAAGGCGGTCATGCAGGGGATGAACGCGGTGTACAGGCGCATGGCGGTCTCGATATGCCGCCACGGATAATGGGGGTATTTGTGCTTGGCTTCGTAGGCTTCCTCATCGGCCAGCATTTCGGAAAGCGGCCATGCCTTCAGGAAGCCCTTCAGCTGGTACAGCGCCTCGGCGGGGTAGCGCTCGTCGCCGGTCAGGGCGTAGGCGCGGGCCAAAGGCTGCCAGAAGATGAACCGGTACAGCGACCAGCTCCATTCATTGTCGTGCGCGGTGTTGAGGATGCCGTCAGTGGGGTTGAAGTGCCAGTCGATATCGCCCTCAAACTGATAGCCGTAGATCTTGCGGTCGAGGATCTCCTGCGCATCCTGCAGCAGCTGGGGATCGGTATTCTTGCGCAGGTCGTCGATGGTGAACAGATATTTGGGGGTCTGGCGCGTGCGGAAATGGCGGATGATCTCCTCTACGCACGCATCCAGCTGATCCTGATCCTTCAGCGCCTTGGCCTTTTCCATAGCAGGATGGTCGAAGTTGATCAGCTCCACGAGCTGTTTGCGGTAATCCATAGTCATTTGCACCTCATCAATCAGGATTTTGGCGGGCCGCCCGCCCCGCCCCACACGGGAGCGGGACGGACGGCGCCGCCAATACAGGGAAACCGTTGATTTTTGGGGAGCTTAGTTGGCCATGAAGGCGTCGTAAGCAGCCTGCTTGTATTCGATGGCGCGGCTCATGCCGTAGGCTTCCATCTGGGCCTTGTAGGCTTCCCAAGCTTCGGGAGTCAGCGCTTCCTTGCCGGTGACCCACTTGGCTTCGCACTCTTCACGGTAGGTCTTGATATTGTTGGTGATGGTGGCAAAGTCCTCGGCGTTCTCGGTCGCCACGGCAGCACCGGCGGGGTACATGTACTGGCCGAAGTCCGTCTTGGTCCACAGGTTCATGCCAGCCACCTGAGCGGAGTAGCTGTAGTACTGGTCATTCACGCGGGTATCCTGCACCACGGGGCCGTTCTGATGGCCGCGGGCGTAGTTGCTCAGCGCCTGAGCCACGCTCAGACCATCGGCATTGTGCAGCACCACATCGGTGTACACGGGATAGCCGTCCACCATGTTGTAGCTTTCGCCTTCGATGCCGAAGCAGTTGATCATGTGGCCTTCCTCGCTGTACATCCAGTCAAGCAGGTACAGGGCGGCGTCCACATTGGTGCACTGGGTGGTGATGGCGGCGGAGGAACCGGAAGCATCGTACAGGCCGTTCATCTTGGCGAACTTAGCGTTCTGGCCCTTCACGGCGGTCACGGGCATGCTGGTCACGATGTCGCTCTCGTCCTTGATGATACCGGCATCCAGCAGCGGAGGAATGATGTTGCTGGCACCGCCGCCGCAAGCGTCATACATGGCAAAGCAGTTGCCGGCAGCCATCATGCTGCGCACGTCGCCGGCCTTGGTGTGGGTCAGGTAGTCGGGGTCGATCAGGCCCTCGCTGTACCACTTGGCCATGGCCTGCAGGCCGTCATAGCGCTCGTCTTCCACATAGCCGTACTTCACAACGCCGTCTTCCACATAATAATCCCAGAAACTGTTGAAGCCGGTGTAGAAGATCTGGTTCATCCACTCGGTGCGGGTGGCGAAGGGGATCATATCGGGATGAGCGGCCTTCACGGCGGTCAGCACGTTGTACCACTCGTCAGCGGTCTCGGGGATCTCCAGACCCAGCTCGTTGAGGATGTCGCCGCGGATGAAGAAGCCGCTGGTGAACAGGCAGTTGTTGTTTTCAAAGCTGGTGCCGCGCAGGAAGGGGAACACATAGTAGTCGCCCTCGGCAGTCTTGAGGGACTTGTCGATGACGGGTTCCGCATCCAGAATGGCCTTGAGGTTGGGGGCCTTGCCGTTGGCGATGGCGTCGTTCAGGGAGATGATCACGCCGTCTTCGATCGCAGCGGAAGCGCCGCCGGGATAGGCAGTCCAGTTGTGCTCGATGATATCGGGATATTCACCGCTGGCGATCAGCAGGCTGAACTCATTGTCGACCTGACCGGCGGCGGGGTGAATGAATTCGATCTCGATGCCGGTGGCTTCGTGAACAGCGTCATACCAGCGGGTATCGGCGTAGTTGTCGGCCATGCCGGTCAGGTTCTCATGCAGCTTGACCCAGTAGGTCAGCTTCACGCCCTCGTAGGGCTTTGCGCTCTCGGCGGTGGCGGGCAGGACGAACAGAGTCGCCAGCAGGGCCACGCTCAGAATCAGAGCAAGGGTCTTTTTCATGGTGGGTACCTCCTCAATTATTTTTACCAACAGCCATCCCTTGGCTGCTAATAACCATGAGATCCGGATCGGGCCGCCTTTGTCACAGTGCCGCGCCCATTTCCCCGGGCAGCTTCCATTCCCGCGCGCATTCCGCAAAGAGCTCCTCCAGCCCGCGGATGCACCGGAAATGGTCTCCGTCCTCGTCCAGCTCGTAGCAGCGCTCCTGCGCCACATCCTTCACCGGGCAAGCCTGCACCATCCGCACCGCGCGGATGTGCGGGTATTCCGCCTCCGTGCCGCAGATGGGCGCGCCGCCGTGCTTCACGCAGTCGATGGCGTCGTACAGCTTCTGCATGCGCTCGCCGGGCGCGACCGCGCTGTAGTCGATCACCGTGCCGTCCTCGCAGACCGCCTTGAACGCCGTGGAACCGGGGCCGAACGTCACCGTCGCGTGCTCAAATTCAAACACGCCCTGCGGGCCCAGCTTCTTGGCGTACAGCGCATGCGATGTGTAGTAGTAGATGGGCGCGCCGCAGGCTGTGTCAAAGCGCAGGGCAGCGGTATCGTAGTTTTCCAGCGCGGGATTGCCGCGGTACAGCTCGGCGGTCACGCCGGTCACATCGCAGGCGGAGCGCATGTCGCCGCCCAGCAGAAAGGTCATCAGCTGAAAATAGTGCGCGCAGGCGTTGGTGAAGGGGCTGTCGAACACTTCATGCCCGTTGGCGGTCACATGTCCCGCCCAGTTGTTGCGGGCGTAGTACTTGCGGCCCCGGCGCATGGCGTGCATCACCTGCAGACGCACGGGCTTGCCGAAACGGCCGGACAGGATGTCCTGCTTCAGCGCCCACACATCGCGCTGATAGTCGAACTGATAGCCGATGGCCAGAAACCGGCCCGCCTTGCGCGCGGCGGCTTCCATGGTGCGGGCTTCTTCCTCGGTCAGACACAGGGGCTTTTCGCACAGCACATGGCTGCCGTGCTCCAGCGCGTTCACCACCATCTGTGTGTGCAGGTGGATGGGCGAGGACAGCACCGCCAGATCGGCGTGATCCGCCGCGTAAAACGCATCCATGCTGGGATAGAGCGGAATGCCGCGCTCCCGGATGACGGGGCAGAGCTCCTCAATATGGGGCATGACCTCCACGATCCCGGCAATATCCGCGCCGGTGTCGCGCTGGGTCATTTCGTTGAGAAAGTTTACGCCGTAGCCGCCCACGGCTACCAGCAGTACACGGGGCCTGTCACACATGACGATCTTCCTTACTGTTTATCCGTTCTTCATCTGTTCTTCATAGCGGGCAAAGACGGCCTCGCCGCTGCCCACGGCGGCCATGCCCAGCGTGGCTCCCGTGAAACGCTTGCCCATGCGCACGCCCTCGTCGCTCAGGTAGAGCGCGTCGATCGTGCACAGGCTTTGACCGTCCAGCCGCAGCTCGCGCTTCGCGCCGTCCGCCGTGATGCTCAGCACCGCGCGGCTGCCAAGCCGCTCGCACAGCACGGTGTGCTTGCGCTCTGCGCCGATCTGCTCCTCCAGTACCGCCTGCCCGTCTGGGGTCAGGCCGAACAGGTAGAAGCTGTTCTCATCGTAATACCCGGTCAGACCGGCCAAGCCCTGCGCCATGGCGGAAACATCCACCTCCACGCTCTGCTCGAAGCGCTTTTCCTGCTGGCGGCGCAGCAGCAGACTGACCGGCCCCATGGCGGTGGGATCGCTTCCGGCGGTCAGCCGGATGCTTTCGCCCTGAAGCTGGGCGAAGGTGCGCCAGTCGGTGCGCGGGGCGATGAGATCCTCGGCGCGGTACGGCGCATCCTGCCAGCAGTGCGCGGGCAGCGGAGCATGCTGCACGCAGCTGGGGCCCTTCAGCCCGTTCACCATGGGCCAGCCCTCAGCCGTCCACGTCAGGGGATCCAGCGCCGTTTCGCGGCCCAGCATGGTCTTGCCGTCCACATCGCGGCCGCACAGATACACCATGTACCAGCGGCCATCCGGCAGGGTGAAGGGCTTGCCGTGGCCGCTGCGGCGGATGGGCGCGTCCAGCTCCTTGCGGCTCAGAATGGGGTTGTGCGGGCAGGGCGTGTAGGGGCCGTACAGCGAGCGGGAACGCGCCACGGTCTCCATGTGCCCTGCGCCGGTGCCGCCCTCGGCCTGGAACAGGTAGTACCAGCCGTCCTTCTTGAGCAGGTGGGGGCCTTCTGGCTTGATCCGCATGGAGCCGTAATAGACCATGCGCGGCTCGCTCAGCAGGCAGCCGTTGTCGTCGATCTCCGCCACCTGCACGCCGGGGTTCACCACCACATAGCGGCGGCCGTCATCATCGGTGAACAGGGAGGGGTCGATGCCGTCAATGTCCAGAAAGCGCGGCTCGTCATAGGGGCCTTCGGGCTTTTCGGCAGAGGTGATCATTTGCAGCCGGAAGGGCGCGGTATCGCGCCGCAAGGTGGCAATGACCCAGAACCGGCCTTTATAATAGGAAATATCCGGAGCCCAGTAGCCGTGGCCGCCGGGCAGCCCGGCAATGCCCGACCAGTCCAGCCGGGTGACGGCGTGGCCGATGGTGTGCCAGTGCACCAGATCGCGCGAATGGGAGATGGGCAGGCAGGGGAACTGCACGAAGGTGGAGTTGACCATATAAAAATCCTCGCCCACACGCACCACGGACGGATCCGGATAGAAGCCGCGCCGCACGGGGTTGCGGTACGCATCCTGCAAGGAGAAGCCCGCGCGCTGCTCCAGCACGGCCAGCGCTTCGGCATGGCCCGCCGCGGCGGCCACATCCAGCGCAGTCATGCCGCTGTGATCGCCGCGCAGGGGATCGAACCCCAGCACATCCACGATGTAGGCCACCAGCTCAGCGCTGCCGGACTGGGCGGCATAGTGCAGCACATCGCGCCCCTGCTCATCGCAGCTGAGCGCAATGGCGTGGCTGCGTTCGCACAGCGCGCGCAGCAGATCCAGCCGCCCCAGCCGCGCGGCCTCGCGGGGCAGCGCGCCCTTTTCCTCCGGCGTGAGGTCGGACAAATGCCCTTCCCGCACCTGACGGCGCAGTTCATCAGCGGTTTCCATGTGTAAAAGAGCGGTCAATTCCTCTCGCAGCACCGTTTCCACCGTCCTTCGCCGCCTTCCTTGTGACCTGCGGTTCAAGAAGATAGCGCTTACATGCAGACGCGGAATGCAAAAAATCGCTCTTGCCCGCCACTTTCTTCTTGCCTCTATCTATGTCCTATGATAAAGTATTCACAAGGGAAATTGCTTGCATTTATCATTCGAAAATATGTAATTTCGATTTCGGTGGTGATACGATGCCCTACATGATTACCTACAAGGACGAAGCCAGCCCCCATTTGAGCCACACCCATGTGTACTATGAGATGGTGTATGTGCGCGAGGGCGAGGTGGCCATGACCATACAGGGGCGGGAGTACCATGTGAAGGCGGGCAGTCTGGTGTTCCTCAACCAGTTTGACGAGCACTCCACGCGCCTGCTGTCCGACACCTACAAGCGCTACTACCTGCGCATCCCGCCCACGCAGCTGCGGGCGTTTCACAACGATGTGCTGCTGCTGTCGGTGTTCCGCCTGCGCAGCTCCACCTTCCCCTACATCCTGGCCACGGAGGAAGCCAAGCCGCGCTTTGACAATTACTTTACCATGATCCTGGATACCTACCAGCGCGGCGGCCCCTACACGGACGAGCGGCTGGAGGCGCTGATCACGCTGGTGCTGACGGATGCGCAGAGCATCCGCCCGGATATGTTCGCGCCGCCCAACGCCCTGTCCTTCCTGCCCATTCAGGACATTCTGGACGAGCTGGACCAGCGCTTTGCCGAAAAATTCTCCCTCACGGAGCTGGCGCACCGCTACCATGTGAGCCCCGGCTGCCTGTCCGCGCGCTTTCACGAGCAGGTGGGCATGAGTCCCATGCAGTATGTCACGCAGCGCCGCCTCACCCATGCGCGCGTGCTGCTGATCAAGACCAATCTGGAGGTGGCGAAGATCGCCGCGCTGTGCGGCTACAACGACGCCAGCAACTTTGTGCGCCGCTTCCGCCAGCAGTACCATGTAACGCCGCTGCAGTTCCGCTCCCACGAGCGCAACACCACCGCCGCCCTGATGGCGCGCCACATCTCCACCGGCCCCGGGCTGGACGACCTGACGGTTTCTCATTGACAGCGCGCTTTTGACGGTGCTATGATACACGGGTGAACGGAGGAATGATCATGGCTGATAATTATCAGATCTGCACGCGCTGCGTGATGGACACCACCGACCCGGAGCTTACCTTTGACGAGCACGGCGTGTGCTCGCGCTGCAATCATTACGATCAGGTGCGCGCCCTGCGCGGCTACCGCAAGGGGATCAGCGAAAAGGAACTGGAGCGCACGGTTTCCGTCATCCGCGAAAACAGCCGCGACCGCGATTACGACTGTCTGGTGGGGCTGTCCGGCGGGGTGGACAGCGCGTATATGCTGTATCTGGCGCACAAGTTGGGGCTGCGCATCCTGGCCGTGCATGTGGACAGCGGCTGGAACACGAAGGTGGCCGAAAAGAATATCCAGCGCATGTGCGAAAAGCTGAACATCCAGCTGCATGTGTGGAAGATGGACTGGCCCACCATGAAGGAGCTGCAGCGCGCCTACATGCTCTCCGGCGTGGCCAATCTGGACGTGCCGCAGGATCACCTGTTCTGCTCGGCGGTGTTTGCCATGGCGCGCCAATTCGGCGTGAAGTACATCCTCAACGGCTCCAACATCGCCACCGAGGGCGCGTCCGCCCCCTTCAGCCTGCAGCATTCCTACCGCGATACATGGCACATGAAGAGCATCTACAAAAAGCATGGCCGCGGCATGAGCCTTGAAAAATACCCCTTCCTGTCCCTGCGCGACAGCTGGCTGGGGCCGAGGGGCATCACCAAGATCAACCTGCTGGATATGGTGGATTACTCCAAAAAAGGCGCCATGGAGCTGCTCAGCCGCGAATTCGGCTGGGAATACTACGGCGGCAAGCACTACGAAAGCGTGCTCACGCGCTACCTGCAGTGCGCCTATCAGCCCGCCAAGTTCCACTTTGACAAGCGCCGCAGCCACCTGAGCTGCCTGGTGCTGGGCGGCGAGATGACCCGCGAGGAAGCCCTGCGCGAGCTGGAGCAGCCCCCCTGCCCGCCCGAGCAGCAGCAGGCCGACGAGGAGGAGATCCTCACCCGGCTGGAGCTGAGCAAGGAGGAGTGGCACAAGATCCTCGCTTCTCCCCCCACGCCGGACGATGCGTATTTTTCGCAGCAGAAGCTGTTTGATCTGGTGCAGCGCACGCTGGGCAAGGAACGGCTGGATCGCCTGAAAAAACGCATTTATACCGCCAAGTAAAGCAGGAATTTGCCTCCTGAATGTCGAAAAATTCCAGAACCTTCATTTCGCTATGAGCGTTGAAAACCTCTGCGCCGCCGCATGTTTTGTCATCACAGAGCGCCGTCATGCCCTGTGATCCAAACCGGCGGTGTTTTTGTATCTCTGTTTTCCGCTGCGTTCTTACTCCGCGCATGAAAGCAAAGCGCTGCAACTTACAGAAAAAGCGGAGGACAAAAATCATCATGGATACCATGGAATGGAAAAACGAACAGGAGCACCTTGCCCAAACCCTGCAGACCGTCCGCGAGGAAAAGCAGAAGGTGGAGCATGCCCTCGGCATGGAAAACGGCAGCGACCGCCTCATCCAAGTGCAGGACGATGCCAGCAACGATTCGGAGATCGCCCTGCAGATGGTGCGCTTCAATCTGCAGAACCTGCACCAGCTGCGCCTGAGCGAACGCTCGCCCTACTTTGCCCGGCTGGATTTCACGCCTGCGCCGGGCACGCCCAGTTTGGGCGGCATGCGCGCGGGCGTGAACGCGCCGGTGTACATCGGCCGGTGGGGCGTGCTGAAAACGCCGGAATATCGCATGTGCGTGTATGATTGGCGCAGCCCCGTGGCCAACCTGTACTATTCCGGCCAGGTAGGCCGAGTGAGCTACGAAGCGCCGGACGGCTGCGTGCAGGGCGAAATGCCCCTCAAGCGCATGTTCACCATTGAGGACGGCCAGCTGAAGGGCATGCAGGACACCGGCGTGGTGGGGCAGGAAAAGTTCCTGACCGATGCGCTGTCACAGGTGACCACGGCCCGGCTGCGCGAGGTGGTCACCACCATTCAGGCCGAGCAGAACACCGTGATTCGCTACGACCCCATGAAGCCCCTGTGCGTGCAGGGCGTGGCCGGCAGCGGCAAGACCACCATCGCCCTGCACCGCGTGGCGTGGATGCTCTACCGCCTGCAAAAGACTGTCCGCGCGGAGCAGATGCTCATCCTTGCGCCCAACCCGCTGTTCCTGAGCTATATCAGCCGCGTGCTGCCGGATCTGGGCGTGGACAAGGTGCGCCAGCTCACCTTTGCGCAGCTGTGCGGGCAGCTGCTGGGCAAGCGCATGCCCCGTCTGGCCGCGCAGGATCGCCTGACCCAGCGCCTGCGCATGACCAAGCCCGAGCGCGACCGGCTGGATGACAGCCTGCGCCGAAAGGGGGCGTTGAGCCTGTATGACGATCTGCGCCGATTTCTGGCCGGCTGGGAGGAGAGCTGCATTCCCAAGGTGAACGTGAAGCTGGGCAGCGCGGTGCTGGTATCGGCGGATGACCTGCGCCGGTATTTCCTGCGCGAATTCCGCCCCTTCCCCCTGCAGATCCGCCAGCAAAAGACCCGCGCCGTGGTGGCCGACCGCCTGAAGAAGGCCGTAGCCACCGTGGAGGAACAGCTGCAGCAGCGCACGGACGAGCGGCTCAGCCAGCTGCTGCGCGCCATGCCGGATAGCCCCCAGCGCCGCGAGCGCGCCGCCAGGCTGCTCGACCAGCGCGATGAGCGCCTGCATGAACTGCAGACGCGGCAGAAGCAGCTGCTTGCTGAATACGACGGCCTGTGGGGCACGCTGGAGCTGCTGCCCGTGTATGCCGCCTTCTGGCAGGACATGGCGCAGCGCGACCCTGCCTGTGCCGACACGGCGCAGGAGACCTGCGCGCAGCTGGCCAAAAAGCGCGTCTCGCCCGAGGATCTGCCCGCGCTGCTCATCATCGCCCGGGCGCTGTATGACGTGAAGACGCCGGATGTGCGCCATGTGGTGATCGATGAGGCGCAGGACGTATCGCCCCTGCAGGTGAAGGCGCTGCGCGATCTGCTGCGCCACGACGCCTTCACGCTGGTGGGCGATCTGTGCCAGGGCATCTACGGCGATGAAGGGCTGCGCAGCTGGGACATGCTGGCGCAGGGCATCTTTGATACGCCGCCGCAGGTGGCGCAGCTGAGCACCGCCTACCGCAGCACGGTGGAGATCATGCAGACGGCCTTTGCCGTGCTGGATCGCCACCCGGTGGCGGGCGTGGCGCAGGCCAAGCCCGTGCTGCGCCACGGCCCCGCGCCCGTCTGCCTGACCCTGAAAAGGGAAAGCGACCGCATTCCCGCGCTGGAGCGGCAGATCGCTCAGTGGCAGCAGGAGGGATTCTTCAGCATCGCCATCATCGTCAAAACCGCGAAGGCCGCCAAAGCGCTGGCAGCGCGGCTGCCGGGCGCGCGGCTGGTGAGCACGGGCGACGACAGCTTCGAGGGCGGCGTGCAGGTGATGGACGCGTCCGTGGTGAAGGGACTGGAATTCGACTGCGTGCTCATTGCGGACGCGGAAGACGCCGTGTACCCGGACGAGTGCTTCTATGCCAAGCTGTTCTATGTGCTGTGCACCCGCCCGCTGCACCGGCTGGCCTTTGCCGCCGTGGGCAGCCGCACGCGCCATCTGGAGCAAAGCGCTTGTGAAGCGGCGGACGGCATGGTACAATGAAGAAAAATCCAACTGGGAGGGATCCCCGAATGAAACGCATCCTTTCGTTGCTCTGCGCGCTGCTGCTGGCGCTGCTGCCCGCCATGCCGGCGCTGGCGCAGCAGGAGCGCAGCGTGACCATCCTGTTTTCCCATGACATGCATTCCCACCTGAGCGCGGCGGCGCAGGACGGGAGCATGCGCGGCGGCTTTGCCCGCCTGAAGACCCTCATCGACCGGGAGACCGCCGCCGCAGGCGATGCGCTGCTGCTGGACGCGGGCGATTTTTCCATGGGCACGCTGTATCAGGCCGTGTATGAGACCGATGCGGCGGAGCTGACCATGATGGCGCAGCTGGGCTACGCCGCCACCACCGTGGGCAATCACGAGTTTGACTACCGCGGACAGGGTATGGCGGGCATGCTGCGCGCAGCCCTGCGCAATGCCGAGACGGAGCAGCTGCAGCTGCCCGCGCTGCTGGTGGCCAACATTGACTGGCAGAGCGTGAACACGCAGGACGGCGAGCTGCTGCGCGACGCCATGGCGGAATACGGCGCGAAGGAGCACATGCTGCTGGAATGCAGCGGCGTAACGGTGGGCGTGTTCGGCGTGATGGGCAAGGATTCGCTGGCCTGTGCGCCGCTTTCGCCCGTGGCCTTCACCGATATCATCGAGACGGCAAAGGTGCAGGTAGAGCAGCTCAAGGCGGAGGGCGCGGAGCTGATCGTGTGCCTCAGCCACAGCGGCGTGTGGGACGATCCCGAAAAATCGGAGGATGAACTGCTGGCCAAGGCCGTGCCGGAGATCGACCTCATCATCAGCGGCCACACCCACACCGCGCTGGACGCGCCCATCGTGCATGGCTCCACCGCCATTGCCTCCTGCGGCGAATACACCATGAATCTGGGGCGGATCACGCTGCGGGAGAACGGCGGGCGCTGGGCGGTGCAGGACTATGCCCTGCTGCCCACCACGGACGACGTGCCCGAGGACGAGGCCGTGAACGCCCAGCTGGCGGCCTACCGCACCCGCGTGGATGAAAACTATCTGTCGCAGTTCGGCTACACGTTTGAGCAGGTGCTGTGCCGGAATCCCGGCGGCCTGCAAAGCGAGCGCGACCTGCTGGCTGATGCGGTGATCGCGGCGGTGCAGGCGGCGGAGGGCGATGACTACGAGCCCATCGCCATGGCCATCGTGCCGGGCGGCGTGATCCGCGGCGAACTGCCCGTGGGAGATGTGACCGTTTCCGATGCGTTCAACATCCTCTCGCTGGGCATCGGTCCGGACCGCGTGCCGGGCTACCCGCTGGCCAGCGTGTACCTGACGGGGCGCGAGCTGTACGATCTGGCCGAGGTGGACGCTTCTGTCTCGTCCCTGATGGGCGGCACCGATCTCTACCCCGCCGGCGGCGGATGGAAATACGGCACGAACCGCCTCATCCTCAGCCGCGTGACCGATGTGTGGCTGTACGGCGAGGACGGCCAGAAGCAGCCCATTGAACCGGACAAGCTGTACCGCGTGGTGGCCGATCTGTATTCCGGACAGATGCTGGGTTCGGTCAAGAGCAGCTCCTTCGGGCTGCTGTCGCTGGAGCCCAAGGACAAGAACGGCAACGTGATCGCCGATTTTGAGCAGCACCTTGTGCGCAAGGCCGACGGCAGCGAGCTGAAGGCGTGGATCGCGCTGGCGGATCATCTGCACGCCATGGGCGGCGAGGACGGCGCGGGCCAGATCGACGCGAAATACCAGCAGCCGTCCGCACGCATCGAAAAGGGCGAAAGCACGCTGGCGGAACGCTTCAGCCACTTTGGCCGCATTACCTATGTGCTGGCCGGTGTGCTGGCGGCGCTGTTGCTGCTCATTGTGCTGCTGGTGCTCGTCATCCGCGCGGTGGTGCATCGGTTGAAACGGAGCCGCAAAAAGTAAACAAACGTTCTGGAAGCCTGCCGTACGATTCATGGCCGTCGAAAAAGCTCGCTAAAGCGATCTTTTCCGCCGAGGGAAGGCACCGTTTGCCTACTCGCCTGCGGCTCGCCGGGCGGCAAACGGCGTAAGGAATGTTTCCACGCAGAGCGCGGAAACGCCCGCCCGCCCGGCGAGCCGGTCGATACGATCGCATTTGGAGGGCTGCGGCCCTCCAAACCACCCATGGATGTTTTTTGGACAAGCTGTAGAAAGCCTGCCGCACGATTCATGCGGCAGGCTTTCCTTCTATTATTGAAGAAGATTCAGGCATTGACGCAAATGGGCGGAAACGGTATAATGTCAGTATATGCTTTTGAGCGTTGAAAAAAATAAGGATCCGAAAACCAGAGAAAGGAATGCTTTGCTTAATGAATATCTTTGTATGCATCAAGCAGGTGCCGTCCACCAACAAGGTGCAGGTGGATGAAAAGACGGGCGTGCTGAAACGCGACGGCATCGCCAGCAAAATGAATCCCTACGATCTGTTCGCGCTGGAAACGGCGCTGCGGCTGAAGGCGGAGCACGGCGGCACCGTGACCGTGGGCACCATGGGCCCGCCGCAGGCGCAGGCCGTGGTGAAGGAAGCCTACATGATGGGCGCGGACGAGGGCTATGTGTTCAGCGACCGCCGGCTGGGCGGCGCGGACGTGCTGGCCACCAGCTATACGCTGTCGCAGGCCATCCGCAGCGTGGGCGATTTTGACCTGATCCTCTGCGGCAAGCAGACCACCGACGGCGACACCGCGCAGGTGGGCCCCGCCATCGCCGAGCACATGGGCATCCCCCATGCGGCGTGGGTGACCAAGATCGAAGTGGCGGGCGATGGCCTGAACGTGGAGCAGCAGCTGCAGGACGTGATCGAGACCGCGCACATGCCCTTCCCCTGCCTCATCACCGTGGAGCAGGATATCTTCATGCCGCGTCTGCCCTCCCTCAAGCTGGCCCGCGAGATCGGCGACAAGCCCATCCACATTCAGGGGCTGGATACCTTCCTCGATACCGATCCCAACCACTACGGCCTTACCGGCAGCCCCACGCAGGTGGAGCGCATCTTCCCGCCGGAAAACGACGTGGAGCAGGAAATGTGGGACGATCAGAACGCTTCGGAAAAGCTGTTCAGTCAGCTCAAGAAGTGGAAGTTTATGTGAGGAGGTACGCCCATGGCACAGATAGCGATTCTTGAACGAAAGTGCACAGGCTGCGGCCTCTGCCAAAGCAACTGCCCCTTCGGCGCCATTGACATGGTGAACGGCAAGCCGGAGCTGAACGCCGCGTGCAAGGTGTGCGGCATCTGCGTGAAAAACTGCCCGGAAAAGGCGATCGTCAAGCTTGAAACCAAAGTGGATTCTGTGGATAAATCCAAGTGGAACGGCATTCTGGTGTTTGCCGAGGTGAGCGGCGGACGGCTGCACCCCGTCAGCTTGGAGCTGATCGGCAAGGCGCACGAGCTGTGCAAAAGCGTGCCCGGCTTCACCGTGAGCGCGGTGCTGGTGGGCAGCGGCGTGACCGCCTATGCGCAGGAGCTGCGCCACTACGGCGTGGACAAGGTGGCCGTGTATGACGATGAGGAGCTGAGCTATTTCCGCGCCGATGCCTACGCCTCCTGCGTGGAGGACTACGTCCGCCTGACCCGCCCCAGCGTGTGCCTGGTGGGCGCTACCAGTCTGGGCCGCAGCCTTGCGCCGCGGCTGGCCACGCGCTTCCACACCGGCCTCACCGCCGACTGCACCCGTCTGGAGCTGCGCGCATCCACCGACCTGGTGCAGATCCGCCCGGCCTTTGGCGGCAATATCATGGCGCAGATCGTCACCCTCAACACCCGTCCCCAGTTTGCCACCGTGCGCTACAAGGTGATGGACGCGCCCCAGCGCAGGGACGAGGTGAGCGGCGAGATCGTACCGCGCAAGCTGCCCGCCGGGGTGAAGGCCTCGCCCGTGTCGCATGTATCCACGGTGGCGGTGCCGGCTGGCAAGAGCATCTCCGATGCGGACATCCTAGTGGTGGGCGGCCGCGGCCTGCAGAAGGAAAGCGATTTGGACATGGTGAAGGAGTTGGCCGGGCTGCTGGGCGGCGACTGGGCCGTTACCCGTCCGCTGGTGGAAAAGGGCTGGGCGACCAATGAACGCCAGATCGGCCTTTCCGGCCGCACGGTGCGCCCCAAGCTCATCATCACCTGCGGCGTGAGCGGCGCCATCCAGTTCACCGCCTGCATGAATGCATCCGACCACATCGTATCCATCAACACCGATCAGGACGCGCCCATTTTCGACGTGGCGCACATCGGCATCGTGGGCGACCTGTACGAGATCGTCCCCGGCCTCATCCGTCAGATCAAGGAGGCGCGCGCATGAGCCATTTCAAGAAAGTCGATGCAGCCGACCTGAAGTTTTTTGAACAGCTGCTGCCGGGCCGCGTGTTCAGCGGCGAAGCCATCTCCACCGATTACGACCACGACGAAATGACCGAGTACGGCCACTTCCTGCCGGAGGCCGTACTGCAGGCGCTGACCACCGAGGAAGTGAGCGCAGTACTGCGCTACTGCAACGAGCAGGGCATCGCCGTCACGCCGCGCGGCGCGGGCACGGGCCTGTGCGGCGGCTGCGTGGCCATCCACGGCGGCGTAGTGCTTTCCACCGAGAAGATGAAGAAAGTGCTGGAGGTGGATGTGAAGAACATGACCGCCACCGTGGAGCCCGGCGTGCTGCTGATGGAGTTTCCCAAGGCGCTGGAGGGCACGGGGCTGTTCTATCCGCCGGATCCCGGCGAAAAGACGGCCACCATGGGCGGCAACGCCATGACCAATGCCGGCGGCATGCGCGCCGTGCGCTACGGCGTGACCCGCGACTATGTGCTGGGCATGGAAGTGGTGCTGGCCAGCGGCGAGGTCATCACGCTGGGCGGTAAGAACGTGAAGAACTCCAGCGGATACAGCCTGATCGACCTGATGGTGGGCAGCGAGGGCACGCTGGGCTTCCTGACGAAGCTGACGGTGAAGCTGATCCCCGAGCCCAAGGTCAACACCAGCCTGCTCATCCCCTTCGATTCGCTGGATAAGTGCATCGAGGCGGTGCCCGCCGTGCTGGGCTGCGGCTGCGAACCGACCGCCGTGGAATTCATGGAGCGCGAGGTCATTGCCTGCGCGGAGGAATATCTGGGCAAACAGTTCCCGGACACCAGCGCGGACGCCTACCTGCTGGTGCGGCTGGATGGCGCCAGCGACGCGGCCCTCAAGCCCATGATCGACCTGCTGACCGACGTGGCGCTGCGGTTGGGCGCAAAGGACGTGCTGCTGGCAGACACCGACGAGCGCAAGGAAAGCATCTGGAACAGCCGCGGCGCATTCCTAGAGGCCATCAAGGGCTCCACGCCCAGCATGGATGAATGCGACGTGGTGGTCCCACGGGACCGCATTGCCGACTTTGTGAAGAAGAGTGTGGAGATCGGCCAGCGGCTGAACATCCGCATCCGCTCCTTCGGCCACGCCGGCGACGGCAACCTGCACATCTACGCCTGTCAGGACGCGCTGGCCGACGCGGAGTGGAAGCAGCGCGTGCAGCAGGTGATGGACGAGCTGTACGAGGCCGCCAAGGCGCTGGGCGGCGAGGTGAGCGGCGAGCACGGCATCGGCCACGCCAAGCGCAGCTTCCTGCACGAAAGTCTGGGCGACACGCAGATGACCATCATGCGCGGCGTCAAGGCCGCCTTCGACCCCAAAGGCATCCTGAACCCGGGCAAGGTCGTGTAACGCTGACCATAGCATCATAGAACTGGCCTACATCCGAAAGAACAGACAAGTAAAAAAAGCGACCTCCTGTTGTAGAATAGAAAGCA
>CAZDEF010000012.1:0-47056 GCA_964504385.1 uncultured Oscillospiraceae bacterium | reverse complement strand
ATACTAAAACGCCATGCTTTCTCTTGAAAACATGGCGTTTTTCAGCGGTCTGAGAAGCAGCTGAGCTGCTTCTCTCAGACCGTCGAAAAAGCTCGCTAAAGCAATCTTTTACGCCGAGGATAAGGCACCGTTTGCCTACTCGCCTACGGCTCGCCGGGCGGCAAACGGCGTACATAGGCGGTTAGAAGCAGTTGAGCTGCTTCTCTATGGACGATGGTCAGACCCTTTCAATGGCAGAAACCATTTTGTCATTGCTGTGTACGGTGATGCGGGTGCCCAGCGGCATTTCCGGCTTAGACTTGTGCACATCGTAATAGAACAGGCGGTCGTCTTCCGGATCGTCCTTTTCGCCCACGTTGATCATCATGGCGTAGCACTCCAGCCCTTCGCGAACGCTCATATCCTCGGAGAAGGACTTGAACACGCCGGTGGTCTGGCGCATACGGCCGCCCAGCATGTATTGGATATGCTTTTTGTAGATGCGCACCGGCCGGACATACACGCCGTAGAAGAGCAGGAAATAGCCGCCGCCCAGCACGGTGAGCGCAGCGGTGAGCATCCACAGCTGATCGTTGCGGTTGAGCTGACCGTAAACAAAAATGACGATCGCAGCGGCAAGGACAGCCGCGGCCGGAATGGCCGTCAGCCACCAACGCTTCTTGAGCATACGGCATACAGCTTTGTAATCATCCTGAGTATACATGGGTGTTCTCCTTTTCATGTGATGAAATATCTATATTAACGCGACCATTTGCGCGTTGCCATCATCTGCGGGGCGATGCCGGGCATCATGGTGATGCTGCGGTTCTTTACCGCGTTGAGCACCAGACCGATGCCGGCCATGTTGGTGACCAGGTTGCTTCCGCCATAGCTGAGGAAGGGCAGGGGGATGCCGGTGATGGGCATGCGGCCGATGGTCATGCCGACATTTTCAAACACATGGAACAGCAGCATGGCCATCACGCCGATGATGATCATCTGGCCGAAGCGATCCAGCGTGTAGCGCGCCAGATAAAGCATGCGCAGGATGATCAGCAGATAGGTAAGGATGACCAGCGAACTGCCCACAAAGCCGAACGCTTCGCCGATGGTTGAGAAGATAAAGTCCGTCCAGTCCTCAGGCACATAGTCCAGCTGGCTGAAAGAGCCCTCCACAAAGGTGCCGCGTCCCCACAGTCCGCCGGAACCGATGGCGATTTTTGAATTGGTCTGCTGGTA
This sequence comes from uncultured Oscillospiraceae bacterium, assembly GCA_964504385.1. Taxonomy (GTDB): domain Bacteria; phylum Bacillota; class Clostridia; order Christensenellales; family Aristaeellaceae; genus Limiplasma. The sequence continues at coordinate 45,838 of CAZDEF010000012.1, read as the reverse complement.
GGAGGCGGATGCATCCGCCAGGGCAGGATTCACAAAGCTGATGATGCGCTCCAGACGGTAGTTGTCCGAACCGGTGGCCACCAGATAGGCATACAGGAGCGCGATGGCGATCACGCCTATGGCCAGCACGCTGCCCAGCACCTTCAGGCTGGCGCCGCCAAAGTACATCATGATGCCGAAGATGAAGATCATCACCAGCACGGATCCCATTTCGCCCTGCGCCAGCGTAAGCCCCCACGGGATGCCCATCAGAATGCCCAACCGTAGCCAACTGTTCGCAGTGGAAAGCGGCGAGGTCTCGGTTTCTAGATATTTAGCGGTCACGATGATGCAGGCCAGCTTGACAAACTCGGATGGCTGAATGGTGTAGCCCCAGATCAAGTCCATCCACGCCTTCACGCCCTGCGCCTGGTTGGTGATCAGCGTGATGGCCAGCAGGCCGCAGGCGCTGTAGTAAAACAGGGTGGAACGGCGGCGGATGAACTCGTAAGGGAAATAGGTGATGACGCCCACGATCACCGGCGCGATCAGAAAGAAAATGGCCTGACGCATGCCGTAGTGAGACGCCACAATGTAGTTGAGCAGCGTATCCTCCGTGGAGGATGAGGTGCTGAAGGTGGCGACCGATACGCACAAAACGCCGAATGCGGCCAGACCGAACACCATCAGCGCCAATGGGATATCAAAATGCGCGCGCGACCGGCGCGATTCATTGAGCATCATAGGCCGAAGGTTCACCTCCTGTTACATACCGAAAGTGTTTTCTTTGCGCTTTTTCCAGCCGAACAACCGGCGCTTCTTCTTGGGGAAAGCGGGCATCAGCACATGCTCGCCCAGGAAACGCTGGGCGATGCGCTCCATGGCGGCGCTGGCGGGGCAGGCCTGCTCCATGAAGCTTTCGTGCCGGTTCACGGCGGCGATCACGCTGCGGTCTTCCGGCACAAAGCCCAGCAGCGGCACATCCAGCGTGGCGGCCACGGTCTGCGGAGTGTACATTTCTCCATCGGCCACCATTTCCGGGATCACGCGGTTCACCACCAGCATGGGGCGGGGCTTTCCGGCCTTTTCCAGCACTTCGATCACACGCTCTGCATCGCGGATGGAAACATCGTCCGGCGTGGTGACGAGAATGGAATGGTCAATGCAGGGCAGCAGGTTTTCAATGCCGCGGCCAAGACCGGCGGGGGCATCCAGCAGGACGTAGGGCACGCGCTTCTTGAGCTTCTTGACGATGCGGGCCATGTCGCCGCTGTCCATTTCGCTCACGTCGCCCAGTTGTGCGGCGGGCAGCAGCGATAGCTCGCTGTGCCGGCTGTCCTGAATGAGGGCATACTTGATCTTGCAGTCCTTGCGGGCCACGTCCAGCACATCGTAGACCACCTTGTTCTGCATGCCCAGCAGCATATCCAGATTGCGCAGGCCAATGTCCATGTCCACACAGCAGCAGGGCAGCTTCTTCTTGGCCAGCGCAATGCCGAGCGAAGAAGCGATCATGGATTTTCCCACGCCGCCCTTGCCGGAAATAATCATCCATGCCTGACTCATAGCGTTCTTTTGCTCCTTTCCGCATCAGGGGGCCAGCTGATTGCCGGCCGGGAATACGCTGTTCTGATTGCGAAGCGTTTTCTGGTCCATATACCAGCCCACAAACTCACGGGCTGCCATGCTGGCCTCGCCGCCGCTGAAACCGCTGGGGATGAATACGACCACGGCGATTTCCGGCTCGGTGGTCACAGTCACCACACCGTCCGCTTCTTCGGAGGTGAACGGAGCCAGCATAACGAACCATGCGTTGTTTTCCAGGTCGATGGTGGTAACCTCAGCCGTTCCTGTTTTCGCGCATACCATTTTGCTGTATGCCCAGCTGCGGAAGTATTTGGCAGCGGTACCGCTCTCGTCCACAACGCCTTCCATGCCCTTCAGGATGTAGGGCAGGTAGTCTTCCGCACCTTCGAATTCATTGAGCAGACTGGGCGTGCGCTGGCTCACGATGTCGCCCTCGGGCGATGTGATGGAATCCACGATCATCAGGTTGTATACCCTGCCGCCGTTGCCAAGCGCAGCTACATAGCGGCTGACGGCAGCGGGCGTGACCACCGTGATGGACTGACCGATGGCGACCTGTACCGTCTGCGAATCGCCCCACTTGATATCGTTGAGGTAGTTGTAGGTATCGCCGATGATGGCCTGCGTGTACACCATGTCGCGCGTCATGTTCAGTTCTTCCATCAGGATGGGACGCATGTACTGCAGCCAGTCGCTCTGGTTGGTGTTTACCGCCATGTCCATCAGGCGCTTCACACACTTGTTGAGGCGCTCATCGTCGTAGGTGATGTTGTAGCCTGCGCCCTGATTGCGCAGATGCTTTTTGATGGAGTTGAACACGATGATGGGAACGGATGTGTCCTGTTCGCTTTCGCCCATGGCCTTGTCCGGATCATACAGGCTGGTCTGGTTGCCCACCACGCTTCGCAGCTCGCCGGGCAGATCCACGCCGGTCTTGCTGGTGAGGCCAAACTCGCTGGCGTACTGGTATAGGCGTGTTTCGCCCAGACGGTACCCGAGCGTGTAGAAGAAATAGTTGCAGCTGTTGGACAGGCCCTGAATGATGGTCTGGTTCTGGTGCTTGTAGCGGTTGCTTTCGGATACCCAGCACTTAGGCGCCTGAGATTCCACATTGGTGACCAGCATGAAGCGGCCGCCGTCGCTGATGGTTTCGTTCACCAGCAGCTCGCCCTCCAGCAGCGCTCCCAGAGAAGAGACCATCTTGAAAATGGAGCCGGGCGTGCCGCGCGCATGGATGTTGTAGTTCATCAGCACGTTGCGCGTGTCGGTCAGGATGGCTGCACGCTCCGCGCCGCCCTGCACCATGGCGTTCAGATCGTAGGTGGGGTAGTTGGCCATGGCCAGCACGCGGCCTTCCATGTCCACCACCATCATGGCGGCGCGTTCAGCCAGCGAGAGCGGATACTTTTCCCAGTTGCGGGTTTCGATGATGGACTTGTTGCTTTCCAGCCAAGTCTGGTTCATCAGCTTGCCTTCCTGCGTGCTGCGGGTGCTGGCTACGTTTTCGGCCAGCGCGCGCTCCGCCTGCTGCTGATAGCTGGCCTTGATGGTCAGCTTAACGTTGTTTCCGTCCTCCGGCTCGGTGTAGCTGAGCTCGCGGGTGATCTTGCCCACGCTGTCGCGCTCCACCATGCGGTAGCCCTGACGCAGGTCGCTGTTCTGCGTCAGCCAGTCTTCCATGGAGGCCTCGATGCCGTCCACGCCGATGGTGTCAGAATACTGGTAGCCCTTTTCCTTCAGCTCCAGCCATTTTTCGGTGGAGGGGATGGCGCCCATGTAGCCGATCACCTGCGCGGCCAGCGTGCCGCGCGGATAGACGCGCTTGGTGCCCATGGCGATCTCCATGCCGGGCAGCGTCATGGACTGGGTCTCGATCTGGATGACCGTCTCATAGGGCACATCCTCGGCAATGACGATGGGCTGGGAGTTGAACAGGTTCATCTGCATTTCGGAAAACACAGCCATGACCTTGAGCATCATCTCTTCATCCAGCACATGCTCTTCCACATAGTTGCGGCCCGCAGCCTTGGCGGTGGCGCGGTTGGTTTCGCGCTCCTCTGCGGAGTTTACGATCTTGAAGCGGGATTTCAACCTAGCAATGCAATCAGCCGCAGTGGGGTAGGAGGTGGCGGTCAGGTAGTTGTTGCTGCGCCACTGGGATTCGCGCGTCTGCAGCACCGATTCGCTCACGCCGGAGCCGAAATTGAACTCCCACTCGCCGGTCTCCTCGCTTCGGCGGATCACGAAGGACACCGCCAGCTCGTTGCCGCGCGATTCGACGATCTCGATGGTGCGGCGGATGGAGTCGGTGAAATCGGCATATTCCTGAGAACTGTTCTGGCTGGCGTCGCGATAGAAGGTGACGTTGTAGATATCCTCGTCGCGCGCCAAAATGACGGCATCCGCATCGGTGATTATGCCGCGGCTGCCGCGCAGGGTGATGGTGGTGGTGCGGCGGTTTTCAGCTGTTTCGGTGTATTCTTCGCTGGAAAACAGCTGCAGACTGGCCAGACCTGAAAACAGATAGCCGAACATCACCAACACGATGAGGACGAAACCGAAATAGCGTCCGCCGAGGTTATAGCCCTGACGGCCGCGGGAAGAAGAATGTTTTGGCAAAGGATTTCACCTCCGGAAAAAATGAGGCTGGAAAAGCTATCTTGCCTTGCGAAGTCGATAGGTGCCCATCCACCAGCGGATGGGGAACTGGAGCGCTGCACACAGCAGGGCGGTATACGCCACGTCGAACAGGGCGCTGCCCAGATGCTGCGCATCCAGCGTTACGCCGCTGAGGTAGATATACACGAGATTGACGCCCTCAAAGACCGCCGTGCTCACAGCGGCGCACAGCGGTGTGCGCACATGGGGATTCCATTGCCGTGCGCGTTTGCCCTGCGCGCGTTCTTCTTCCAGCTTGCGTGCGCTCTTGTCGGAGAAGACCAGCGCGCCCAGCATGGCGCACACGGGGTAAAGGATCAGGTTGATATAGTCCAGCGCGGGTACCATGATCTCGATCAGGTACCCGACGGCCATACTCATCATGAAGGCATACTTGCGCCCCATACACACCGTCACGACGGCGATGAGCGCCAGCGCCAGATTGGGCGCTACGCCGCCAATGTCGATGACGGGCGCAACCGTCACCTGGAGCAGGTAGGTCAGCAGTGTCAGCAGCGACACTTTCAGCAGCTTTGCAAACAAATCAGTCATCCTCCACGGACAGGTCCAGCGGGGGCGGCGTGGGCGTGGGCGTAGCGGTGGGCGGCAGGGTGAAACCATAGCTGCTGTCCGTTGATGCGCCGGAGGGGATCTGATACTCGTAGCTCACGCTGGTATCGTTGGTGGGAGCCGGTGTAACGATGATCTCTTCGCCGTCCGCACCGATAGTCACTTCGGGCGCGGGTTCGGCTGTGGGTTCCGGTGTGGGCGCAAGCTGGAAGTAGTTGCTGCCCAGCTGGATGGTGGGCACGGGCGCAGCGGTGTCCAGCGGCGTGATGTTCAGCGAATCGTTGCTGCCGGAGCGTTCCTCCACGGCTTCCGCATCGGGCTGATAGCGCAGGACGATCACATACTCCACATGCTGGAAGTCTGCCTGCGGCTCCACCACGACATACTGCTTGTTGCTTTCCATGCCGCGCGTGCTTTCGCGCACAGTGCCGATGGGAATGCCTTTGGGGAAGGACATGCCGACACCGCTGGTCACCACAAGGTCGCCGGGGCGGGGCAGGTTTTCCTCCGGCAGGTAATACATGCGGCACAGGGCTGTACCGTCCACGCCCAATGTGCCGCGGATGGTGCCTTGGTCGCGGGAGGAGGAGATGAGCCCGGCGATGGAGGCTTCGCTGTCGATAATGGTGCGCACGGTGGCTTTGGTGGCGGTCACGTTGTAGGTATAGCCTACCAGAGCGCCGTCCATTGTGACGGCCATGTAGTCCTCCACGCCGTCGTTCAGCCCTTTGTTGATGGTGAAGACAGAGAAATAGTTGCCGCTCTCTTTGCCGATCACGGTGGCCACGAGCGGGTTCATGCTTTCGTTGGCGGAAATCTCATCGTAGAGGTCTTCGTACACGCTCAGCTTGTGCTGCAGTTCCTCTACCAGCATCGCTTCATAGATGAGCTGCTCGTTTTCCTGCTTGAGGTTGTTGTACTCCAGCTCGATGCGGGAGCGCAGCTTGAGTTTGTACAGGTAATCCACCACCCAGTCCACCACGGAAGAAAAGCCTGTCTGGATGGGGGAAACCACGCTGGCGACCTGGTTTTCCGGTTCGGCAAGCATGGCGTTTCCGGTGATGAGCGCCAGCAGGTGCGTGGCGGCCAATCCCACCAGCACCACCGCCAGAAGCACCAGCACCACCGCCTTGAGCACACGCTTCAGCCGGCTGTCCGACGAGCGCTTGCGCTCTGTTTTGGGTACTTTCAGCTTCATTTCCGTCCTCCGATCAGAAAGGCTTGAGGAAACTGCTGCGGCCCAAATGCTGCAGCAATTCGTAGTTTTCGATCACATTGCCAAGCCCCAGCGCGGCGCAGTCCATGGGCTCACGCGCCAGCAGCACGGGAATGCCCAGCTCGCTGGCGATCATCTGGTCCAGCCCGTACAGTAGGCTGCCGCCGCCGGTCAGGTAGATGCCGTTGTGCATGATATCCGCCGCAAGCTCGGGCGGCGTGCGTTCCAGCACCCACTTGATGGCGCCCAGAATGGCCAGACAGGGCTCGTGGATGGCTTCGTAAATCTGGGAAGAGTTGATCTCCGTGGTCTGGGGCAGGTTGGTCACCATATCGCGACCGCGGATGCGCGCGCGACGCTCGTCGCGCAGAGGCAGCGCAGCTCCCAGATCCAGCTTGACCTCCTCGGCCGTGCGGTCGCCGATGAGGATGTTGAACTCACGCTTGATGAAATTGATGATGGCTTCGTCCATCTTGGTGCCGCCCACGCGGATGGAGTGACTGATGACCACGCCGCCAAGCGAGATCACCGCCACATCCGTGGTGCCGCCGCCGATGTCCACCACTATGCAGCCGTTTGCATCGAACACGGGCAGGCCGCTGCCCAGCGCGGCAAGAAAGGGCTTTTCCACCAGAAACACTTTGCGTGCTCCGGCGTACTTGGCCGCCTCGCCCACGGCGCGGCGTTCGATGGCGGAAATGGAGCAGGGATAGCTCAGGAATAGCCGGGGGCGTACCAGATAGCTGGAGCCGATGGCTTTGCGCATAAAATACTGGAGCATGATCTGCGTCATGTCAAAGTCGGTGATGACGCCTTCGCGCATGGGGCGCACAGCCATCACGCCTTCCGTGGTGCGGCCCAGCATGATTTTTGCATCGTCGCCCACAGCGCGCACCTTGCGCTCGTTGGAGGAATCCACCACCACGATGGTCGGCTCGCTGATGATGATCCCCTTGTGCTTCACATATACCATGGTATTGCTTGTGCCCAGATCCACGCCCAGGTCATGCGCAACAAAACCCATTCAACATCCACATCCATTTCTTCGGTTTCAAATCAGTTCTTTTGGAAAAACTCCACGCCTGCTTCGGTCAAAAACTGCGTAAGCAGTCCGAGCGGCAGACCGATGACGTTGCTGAAGCTGCCTTCAATGCGGCTGATAAATACGCCCGCCATCCCCTGAATGGCGTAAGCGCCAGCCTTGTCCATCGGTTCGCCGGAGGCGATATAGCGGCGGATATTCTCCTCGCTCATGGGCATAAAGTGAACATCGGTCGTGTCCACGCCAAGCAGCTGTCGTCCGTCAGGCAATGCAAGGCAAAGCCCTGTGTGCACCTGATGCGCACGGCCGCTGAGCAGCCGGAGCATGCGGGTCGCATCCTCCGCATCTTTAGGCTTGCCAAGGACCTCGTTTGCCACACATACCAGCGTATCCGCCCCCAGAATCATCCGTCCGGGATGACGCGCAGCGACCTCGGCGCATTTGGCCTGTGCCAGCAGCTGCACGCGCTGTGCGCCGCAGCCCTCCACATGCTCCTCGTCCGCCTGCGACGGATCCACCACAAACGGCACTCCGTACAGCGACAGCAGCTCGCGCCTGCGGGGGGATTGGGACGCCAGAATGATTGGTTCCATGGAAAAGGATCCTCCTTATCAGACAGCCTGCCATCGGCAGAGCATACAAAGCAACATCTTATTATACCACAGTTTGAATGGAGAGGGAAGGGAGAGTGGAAGGTTTCAGATATGTCCGGAATGTAAATTGTGCATGCTGGTGCTGCCGGTTGACAGAATGCAAACGCCCCATCGCACCGTTCAGACAGTGACGGCGGATGGGGCGGCGGGCAGATCGTCCTGTGCAGTTTTATACGGTGACGTCTGCCACCTGATAATCCACCATTTTTCGCAGGTCGTCCGGCGCCAGTTCCACCTGATAGCCGATCTTGCCGGCGCTGAAAATGAGCGTGTCGCACAGTTCAATGGTTTCATCCACCACAGTGGGAAACGGCTTCTTCATGCCGATGGGGGAACAGCCGCCATGGATGTAGCCGGTGAGCGGCAGCAGTTCCTTGCTTTTGAGCATTTCAATGCTCTTTTCGTGTACGGCAGCCGCAGCTTTTTTCAGCGAAAGCTCCTCGCCGACCGGAATGACGAACACATAATTCCTTCGCGACGCGGCTACGGTGACGAGCGTTTTGAACACATGGGTGGGATCCTGATGCAGGATCTCAGCCACCTCCGTGCCGCTGAGCGCTTCGGTGCATGGATATTCGTAAGCCTGATAGGGAACCTTCCGACCGTCCAGCAGACGCATGACATTGGTCTTTTCCATAGGGTAATGGCCTTCTTTGCGTGCAATCAGTCCAGCGTGTTGGTGGGCGCGTTGCACTTCAGGCAGGGAGAAAGGCCGTTGGCATTCATGACCTCTTTGAGGTTGGCATATTCAAACTCCATATCGAAGGGCAGGTATTCGCTCTTTACGCTTGAACAATTGGGATCCATGTGGTAGAAGTTGGCCCCGATGTTGTAATACAGCTTGGTGGAGGCGGGCGGCGCGGGGGTGACGGTGGTGCGCGGGGCTTCGGTGGTATCGCCCACGGCGTTGCGGTTGTTCACCACGTTTTCTTCCACCGCTTCCACTTCATCGTTGGTGGCCAGCGAGTTGGGGTTCACATACCATTCGTCGCCTTCCTTGACCATCATGATCATAAAGCGGTAGATGGAAGGGGCTTTTCCGGTATTCTTGTTGATGGTGGCGCGCATGGTGATGGTACGGCTGTTATCGGTTTCCGTGCCGGAAATGTCCTCGATTTGGAAATCCTCCGGGGTACGGTTCTTCAGCACGTTGAACAGCGCCTGCGCGGCGTTTTCCTGCTGGCTGCACCAGCTGGGCTGCACCAGATAAACCATCTCGGTGGTATTGTTCACCTGCCACAGCGACATGAACAGCTCCAGCCGTTTTTCCGCTTCGGAAGGGCCGCTCACGGTGGGCGCAGGGATAGGCGTTTCCACGATGACGGCTGCCGGAGCTGCTGTGGCGTCAAAGTCCGGCTGGGGGGAGGGCTGTACCGCCGCAGGGCTGGAGGCGCGTGCGTGGGTCTGCTGCACGTCCGTACCGCCTTGCATGAGCATGGCGATGGTGCCGATGCACAGCGCAACATAGGCCATGCTTACGATGAGCCTTGTGGAGGAGGCATACATCTGCCTGTACCACATCGCGCCCAAGCCAACCACGGTCAGCCCCATAAAGGCGTAGCGCAGCACGTCCCAAGAGCCGGAAAGGAACAGGCAGGGCAGAAACAGTAGCGGCAGCAAGCCAAACAAGTATACCGTCCACAGCTTATCGGCATCCACGGGCTGCTTCTCGCGCACGGGCTGGGGCGAGGCGGGGACAAAGGACTGCTGCTGAGGAACAAATGGCTGCTGCACAGGCTGATAATAAGATGGCTGCGCTGGAGCGCCGTAGCCCATCACAGGCTGCTGCATGCCGGAAAAAGGAGGCATGGTCGTTTGTGCGGGCTGTGGTGCTGCAGGCTGCACATTGGGCGCGGCGCCGGTCTGCGGCGGCACATATCCCTGCGAGCGGGTGGAAAATGCGGCGCTTTGCGAAAACGGGGCTGCCGTGTTGCCCAGCGGCAAGGGCTGCGAAGCCGTCTGTACAGGAGACACCGGCATGAACGTAGGCGCTGCAAAGGGGATCTGCGCCGTCTGCTGCGGGGACATGGGATTCATTCCTGCATTGGGATAAGCGGGCATGGGCGCATAGGCGCTCTGCTGCCCCATCATGGGCTGCTGGGGGATCGGCTGCACGGGCTGCTGCAAAATAGGCATGCCCGGCACGGGATCCGGCGCTTTGGAAAAATCCGGGGTTTCATGCACCTGCCGCACGGGCGCGCTCTTTTTGGCAAAGCTGCGCTTCTGCATGCCGTAGGTGGGGGTCGAGGCATATTTCATCCGGTTGCCGTTCATGCTGCATCTCCTTGCATAAACTTTGAGAAAAAACGTCGAATGCATAAAGTGGTACGCGGCGGGAACGCATACGCCCTCTTATTATATCACATATTGCATTTTTGTAAACATGACCGATTTGAATTGTGAAAGAAAAGAGACGAAAAAATGACAGAAGTTGAGATAAGAGACAGCGGAAAAGGGGATACTACTTGATAGCTGGACGAAATTGGCATGCTGTGTATGTAGAAAATGTGTAACAATTCTAAACAGGAAAACATGCCGGGAATGAGTTGCGCAAAGCTGGACAATCATGTATAATTATTGTGACCTGTTATGCTTGGGCGTTATGGGTCATCATTGTGGGCGAATATCCGCCGCGCAAGGAGGCGTAAGCGAAATGGAATGCAAGATCAAGAATGACATTGGCACGATCTATATCACCGAAGACGTTATGCTCAAGGTGGTCGGCTACGCTGCGCTGGAGTGCTACGGCATTGTGGCCATGTCCAGCAAGCGTGCGAAGGATGGGCTTGTGCAGTGGCTTGGACGCGAAAACCTGTCCAAGGGCGTGCAGCTGAAACTGGTGGACGACATGCTGGATGTTGATCTGTTCATCATCGTGGAATATGGCATTTCGATTGCAGAAGTCTGCAAAACCATTGTGGAGACGGTGCGCTACAAGCTGGAAAGCATGACGGGCGTGAAGGTACGCCGCGTAAACATCTCTGTTGAGGGCGTGCGCGTCTGATGTGTATGACCAGTGTGTCAGGAGGAATAAGCTTTGATTCAAGCCAAGACCATTGACGGCGTGCTGCTGCGCGACATGATTGTCACCGGCGCAGCCATGCTGGAGAAGAACCGCGAAGCGGTTGATGCGTTGAACGTTTTTCCCGTGCCGGACGGCGATACGGGTACCAATATGAGCTTGACGATGACTTCCGCCACCCGCGAAGTCAGCCAGAAGGAGTACCTGAGCGCGGGAGAAGCGGCTGCGGCCGTGGCCAAGGGCGCCCTGCGCGGCGCGCGCGGCAACAGCGGCGTGATCACGTCTCAGCTGTACCGCGGCTTTGCCCGTGCGCTGGAAGGCGTGGAGCGCATCACCCCCGTGCAGTTTGCCGCCGCTATCAAGCGCGGCGCGGAGACGGCCTACAAGGCCGTGATGAAGCCCAAGGAGGGCACCATCCTCACCGTGGCCCGCGTCATTGCCGAGGAGGCGGTCAAGCAGGCTGAAAAAACGCCGGATGATTACGAAGCACTGTTTACCAATATCCTCACCACCGGTGAAAAGATCCTGAAGAAGACCCAGCAGATGCTGCCGGCGCTCACTGCGGCCGGCGTGGTGGATGCTGGCGGACGCGGACTCCTGCTGATCTATATGGGCTATGTGGCCTGCCTGCGCGGCGAAGAGATCCCCGCTGAGGTAACGCATGAGTCCGACGGCACGGCAGCCTTTGAGGATGATCACGATGCGCTGGGCGAGATCAAGTTTGCCTACTGCACCGAATTCCTGATTCAGAATCTGTATCCGGATATTCTGGAAGAGGATATCGACTCCTTCCGCCGCCGCCTCAACCGTATCGGCGACTGCGTGCTGGTGGTGGGCGACCTGAATTTGGTAAAGGTCCATGTGCACACCAACGAGCCCGGCAAGGCGCTGGAGTATGGTCTGAGCCTTGGCGAACTGGTGAACCTGAAGATCGAAAACATGGTGCAGCAGCGCCGCGACAATCAGGCTGAAGCTCAGAAGAAGACGGAGGCGGAAACGCCGGCGAAGGAATACGGTATGGTGGCCGTGTCGCTGGGCGAGGGCTTCAACCAGATTTTTACCGACCTGACGGTGGACAGCATTGTGGAAGGCGGCCAGACCATGAATCCCTCGATCGAGGACTTGTCCGCCGCCATTGAAAAAACGCATGCCAAGAACGTCTTCGTACTGCCCAACAACGGCAACGTCATTCTGGCGGCGCAGCAGGCGGCGCAGCTGTGCGAGGATAAGAAAGTCATCGTCATTCCTACCAAGAATGTGGCTATGGGCATTGCCGCCGCCATCGCTTTCCAGCCGGAAGCGGGCGCGGAGGACAACGCCGCCGCCATGGAGGAAGCCGCGCAGCGCGTGCGCACCGGCAGCGTGACCTACGCTGTGCGCGATACTGATATCGACGACATGCACATCAACGAGGGCGATATCATCGGCCTGTACAATGGCGCTATCCACACGGTCGGCAACAATATCCACGATGTGACCCGCGACCTGATGAAGGAGATCATCACCGAGGATGACGAGCTCATCACCGTCTACTACGGCAAGGATACCTCCGAAGAGGATGCGCAGGCGCTGACGGATGAACTGGCTGAGCTGTATGAGGACTGCGATGTGGAAATGCAGATGGGCGGTCAGCCGCTGTACTACTATCTGGTTTCCGTCGAGTGACCAAAAAACATGGAATTATCACAGATCAAGGGGATCGGCCCCAACCGGCTGAACGCCTTTCACGCAGCGGGCATCTGCTCGTTGCGTGATCTTTTATATGCGGTTCCGGTCAAATACCGCAACGTGGGGCAGGTTGTGCAGATTGCCGATGCACCGGTGGGCGAAAGGTGTACTCTGCAGGTGCTGCGCGAGGGCGAGGCAAAGCTTGTCCGTCGCGGCAAAAAATCGCAGGTGACCTGTACCTTCACCGATGACAGTGGCAGCATCGTCGCCTGTTGGTTCAATCAGCCGTGGATGAAGGAAAACCTCAACCGGCAAACACGCTTTACCCTGCACGGCTTGGTAGACCTGTTTGGCCGACGCAAGCGGCTGATGAATCCATCACTTGAAACGGAGTTGCGCATCGTTCCGGTATACAAGCCGATCGAAGGCATTCCGCAAAAGACCCATGAAGCCGTCGTGCAGCAGGCGCTGGAAGAGACGGAAGCGCTTTGCCCGGAAACGCTGCCGCAGAAGATTCTGCAAGAGCACGGCTTGTGTTCCTGCGCGCAGGCCATTCGCACCCTGCATGCACCGCAAAGCATGGAGGAGATCGCACAGGCGCAGAAACGGTTTGCATTCGAGCAGATGCTGCTGTATCAGGCGGCGGTCCGCATGGTGCGAGACGTGCGCAAAGCGGGCACAGCGCTGGTCATTCCGCCGGATGCGCAGGAGGACTACTGGCAGTCGCTGCCGTTTGCCCCCACGGGCGCGCAGCGCAGAACGCTGCAGGAAATTGCGGGCGATCTGCAGGGAGACCGCGCCATGGCGCGCATGGTGCAGGGCGATGTGGGCAGCGGAAAAACCGCTGTGGCGATGGGTGCAATGCTTCTTTGCGTGCGGGCGGGATACCAGTGTGCGCTGATGGCGCCTACGGAGATCTTGGCGCGCCAGCACTACGAAGACATGAAGGATTATTTTGAAACGCGCGGCTTCGGCTGTGCACTGCTTGTGAGCGGTATGCCGGCCAAACAGCGGCGCGAAACGCTGCAAAGGCTGGAAAGCGGCGATTGCCGGGTGGCGATCGGCACGCATGCGCTGATCAGTCAGGGCGTGAAATACCGCCAGCTGTGCCTGTGCGTGACCGATGAACAGCACCGCTTCGGTGTGGCGCAGCGCACGGCGCTCATCAATAAGGGCGCGGATGAAACGCGCGCCCCCCATCTGCTGGTCATGTCCGCCACGCCCATCCCGCGTTCGCTGGCGCTGGTGATGTTCGGCGATCTGGACATTTCGGTGATGGACGAACTGCCGCCCGGCCGCCTGCCGGTCACGACGCGCATTGTGAGCGAAGAAAAGCGCGAAGCAATGTACGGTTTCTTGCGAAAGGAATTGCAGGAAGGCCGTCAGGCGTATGTCGTGTGTCCGCTGGTGGACGAGTGCGAGACGGGCGACGATCTGAAATCCGCCAAGACTTATGCAGACGAACTGGCGTCTGGGGCGCTGAAAGGTTTCTCTGTCGGACTCACCTATGGCAGTCAGCCCCCGGTTGAAAAGCAGGAAGCCCTGCGCGCCTTTGCCGCTGGTAAAACGCAGGTGCTGGTGGCCACTACCGTCATTGAGGTGGGGGTCAATGTCCCCAACGCATCCACGATGATCATTGAGGATGCGGAGCGCTACGGCCTTGCCCAGCTGCATCAGCTGCGGGGCCGCGTGGGCCGCGGCGCTGCGCAAAGCTGGTGCTTTCTGATGGCGCATCCAAATGACCGGCTGAAAACACTGGTGCGAACCAATGACGGCTTTGAAGTGGCGCGTGCCGATCTGGAGCAGCGCGGCCCCGGCGAACTGCTGGGGACGCGCCAGCATGGCGATGCGATGATCCCCGGCGGGGCGGCCGCCTATGGCAGCATGCAGCTGCTGTATGAAGCCTCGCAATGCGCCGAAGAACTGCAGACCAACCCTGAAAAGACGGAGGTGTGGCAGGCCATCGTCCGGCAGGCCGCGCTGCTGGTAGAGCGGTTGAGCGACCGTGTCTCCATCAGCTGACAACTCAGAAAGGAATGACAAAAATGCACATCGTGCTTTATCAGCCGGAGATCCCGCAAAACACGGGCAATATCGCCCGCACCTGCGCTGCTACCGGCAGTATGCTGCATCTGATCAAGCCCCTTGGCTTTTCGCTGGAGGACAAGTATCTCAAGCGCGCCGGACTGGACTATTGGCGCATGATGGAATATCATGTGTACGAGAACTTTGAGGAACTGCTGGCGCGCTATTCGGATGCGCGGCTGCATTTTCTATCCACCAAAGCCCCGCGGAGCTATGCGCAGGTTAACTATCAACCGGATGATTTCCTTGTGTTTGGCTGCGAAACGCGCGGCCTGCCGGAAAGCCTGCTCAGCCGTGTCTACGAGCGCTGCGTGCGCATCCCCATGGCGGAAGGGGCGCGCAGCCTGAACCTGAGCAATTCCGTAGCCATCGTGCTGTACGAGGCGCTTCGTCAGCAAGCCTTTGTCGGGATGATCGACCACGGCAGCCTGACCGGGCGCGAGGATGAGAGCGCACCGTGGATGGATTATGTGTGACGTTTCGTTACAATAGGTGAAAGAGGGGAGTGTGAGACAAGATGGCCCGACGCCGCAGATACGCGGAGGAAGAACCGGAAGAATCCATGCAGCTGGGCGATGTGCTTGAACCCTATGAGGAGGAAGCGTGGGACGATGCACAGCAGGATTATCAGTTCCCGCAGGAGCCCTATGACAACGAGGCATATGCCGGCGAATACTCCGATGAACATGAAGCCGCGGATCACGAAAGCCATTTCAGCATCGCCATTGGCGCGTTTGACCTGACCAGCATCATTATCGGCATACTGGTCATCCTTGTGCTGGTGGCCATGCTGCTTACGCTGGTGGACTGGCTCAGAAGCGATGTGCTGCATACCATGCTGCTGATGCAAAGCGGTCTGCAGTAAAGGGGGGATGCATGTGCGCGTTTCGTGGGAAACCCTTTGGAACGACATCCACACCTGTGAGCGCTGCGCGCTGGGCGCCGGATGTACGCAGAAAGTGCCCGGACAGGGCGATGTGCACGCGCCGCTGATGCTCATTGGCGAAGGCCCGGGCGAACAGGAGGACAGGCAAGGGCTGGCCTTTGTCGGCCCCGCCGGTCAGCTGCTCACCCGAATGCTGGCGGCCATTCAGCTGCCCCGCGAACGGGTGTATATTTGCAATGTTGTCAAATGCCGTCCGCCGCGCAACCGTCAGCCGTCCCCGGAGGAGATCCAGGCATGCATCGGTCATCTGCGGGCGCAGGTGGCGCTGGTGCAGCCGAGAGTCATCGTGCTGTTGGGCGCAACGGCGGTATCGACCGTGCTGGGCGCAGACTACCGTATCACCCGCTGCCGTGGACAGTGGTTTGAGAAAAAGGGCGTCTCCATCCTCGCCACCTATCATCCTGCGGCGCTTTTGCGCGATACGGCTAAAAAGCGCGATGCGTGGGAGGATCTGAAGCGCGTGCGCCAACGCCTGCAGGAACTGCAGCTTTATCCCGATCTGTACAAGGAGGAACAGCCATGACCACGATGGAGCAGTTCCGCAGAGAATGCAAAACGTTTTTTGATGAACTGAGCACGCAGGAACAAAGACCGCTGGTCTTTGGCGAAGGGCCGACGCAAGCGCCGGTGCTGATGCTGATAGGCGAAGCGCCCGGTGAGCAGGAAGCGCTGCAGGGCCGCCCGTTTGTGGGAAAGGCCGGAAGAAATCTGGATGCGTTTTTGCAGGCTGTAGCGCTGAAGCGTGAGGAGATCTATATCACCAATGTCGTTAAGGTGCGGCCTTGTAAGAACAGCGCAGCCGGCCGCGTGGTGAATCGCCCGCCAAGCCGGGAGGAAAAGGCGCTGTTCACGCCGTGGCTGATGCAGGAGATCGCGCTGGTGCGTCCTCGTGCGCTGGTTACGCTGGGCAATGTGGCGCTGCAGGCCTTTCTGCCGGATGTCATCGGCAATCGGCACGGCAGCTGGTCGCAGGCTGTCGTTGCGCCTCCGCAGGGGGAGACGTTCACCTTGCCGCTGTTTGCACTGTACCATCCTGCCTCCGTGATCTACAATGCTTCATTGAAAGAAACCTATGCCGCCGATCTGGCGGAGCTGGCCCGTTCGCTTCGTGCGGATTCAAACAGGCCAGCTGACATTTGAACGCCGGTTTTGTATCCTGTAAAGGAAATGGACAGACAGAACCGGCGTTCTGTGCTATACTGACCCCGTCATCAAGAAGAACTCCTTGGGGAGGGGAAACCGTATGTTGGAAATCATTTTGGCCAATCTGCCCATTCTGGTCTGTTTTATCCTAGGCATCATCCTGCTGACGGTGGAGGTGTTCATGCCGGGTTTTGGTCTGCCGGGCATTTCAGGCATTGTTTTTGAACTGGTCAGCATCGGGTTGACTTATATGCATCACGGCGGTATGGCGGCGCTGGGCGTGACGATCCTGATCTTAGCCGTGGTGGCTGTCGTCATCTCGCTGGCACTGCGTTCTGTCAACCACGGTAAGCTGTCCAAATCGTCCGTCATCCTCAATGAGACGGAAAGCGTGGCGGACGGATATGTGGCAACGCAGGATATGGAAGTGTTTCTGGGCAAGGAGGGCGTAACGACCACCGTGCTGCGCCCCACCGGTATGGCGGAGTTCGACGGGGTGAAGCTGAACGTGCAGGCCGATGGCGAATACATTGCCAAGGATGTGCCGGTTCAGGTGCAGCGTGTGGACGGCGCGCGCATCGTGGTGCGCCGCCTGAACACCGCAAGATAACAGTTGTGATGCCCGCGCGCATCGGGCAAAACGACCATAAAGAACTGAGGGGGAAATGAAATGGAAATCGTATGGATTTTTAGCGTACTGACCTTTGCACTGATCTTTGTTGTCATCTTTCTGCGTTTCGTACCGGTCGGCTTGTGGATCACTGCGCTGGCTTCCGGCGTGCATGTCAGCATTGGATCGCTCATCGGCATGCGGCTGCGCCGCATCGCGCCCAAACGGTTAGTGGAGCCGCTCATCAAGGCGCGCAAAGCCGGTCTGGAAATGACGCTGTCCAAGCTGGAAACCCACTATCTTGCCGGCGGCAATGTGGATCGCGTCATCAACGCGCTTATCGCCGCACAGCGCTCCAACATCGAAATGCCTTTTGAAAAGGCGTCTGCCATCGATCTGGCTGGCCGCGACGTGCTGCAGGCTGTGCAGATGAGCGTGACCCCGAAGGTGATCGAGACCCCGGTGGTGGCTGCGATCGCCAAGGACGGCATCGAACTGCGCGCCAAGGCACGCGTGACCGTGCGCACCAACATCGAACGGCTGGTAGGCGGCGCGGGGGAGGAAACCATTATCGCCCGCGTGGGTGAGGGCATCGTTACCACTGTTGGTTCCAGCGAGACGCACAAGCAGGTGCTGGAGAATCCCGACCTGATCAGCCAGACGGTGCTGAACAAGGGGTTGGACGCGGGCACGGCCTACGAGATCCTGTCTATCGACATTGCGGATGTGGACGTTGGCCGCAACGTAGGCGCACAGCTGCAGATGGATCAGGCTGAGGCGGATCGCCGCATTGCGCAGGCGCATGCCGAGGAGCGCCGCGCCATGGCCGTTGCACGCGAACAGGAAATGAAAGCCTCCGTGCAGGAAATGCGCGCCCGCGTGGTCGCTGCAGAGGCAGAGGTGCCCCAGGCCATGGCTGCCGCGCTGCGGGAAGGCAAGCTGGGCGTGATGGACTACTACCAGATGCAGAACATGATGGCCGATACCAGCATGCGTGAAGGCATTGCCAAGGCCAGCACGCCTGCTGGCGAGAGTAAGAAGTAACAATAACAGCCCAAGGGCGGGTGCAGCTGTACCCGCCCTGCTGCAGGAGGTGAAAACAGCACGATGGATGGTCTCCTGTTTCTGGTGATTCTGTTTTGGGCGGGGAAAGCGATCAGCAAAAGCGCCAAGCAGAAAACGATGAACACCGTTGTGAAAGAAAAGCATCCGCAAGTGCAAGCAGCCGTTCCGCCCACTGTGGAAACGCAGCCACAGAAACAAGATTCACTTCGATCAATGGCGGAGGGCGAGTCCGCCTTGACAGCCTTTACCGCTTCGTCAGGCGTCCCTTCCGATGGGGAATACATGGGCAGCCTGCTGATGGATAGCGATGAAGGCAAGGATCTGTGCGATCCGTCGCTGGAACACGACCGCCCGGAACGTGCGGATCCCGAAAGCGTATATGCCGGAGAGATCGGTACAAAGTCGGTGCTGTATCTCAGCCCGGCTGGTCTGTATCAGGGGATCGTGATGAGCGAGATCCTTGCGCGCCCTGCACAGCGCAGGCATTACGGCCGCTGAACGCAGCGATGCAGGAAAGGAAAACAGATGGACGAATTGCGGGTATTGATTGCTGATGATGATGTCGGCATGCGCATGGTCATGCGCAAGATCGTGGAGCGCGTGGAAGGCTTCGTGCTGGTGGGCGAAGCCGACGATGGGTGCGCTGCGCTGCAAATGGCGGAATCCCTGAAGCCGGATGTGGTATTTCTGGATGTGGAGATGCCCGGTATGACAGGGGTGGAGTGTGCGAAAGCCATTGAGGACATGGATCCGGAAATCATCATCATCTTCGCAACTGCGCACGACGCTTATATGGGCGACGCCTTTGAAGTGTATGCCTTCGATTACCTCATCAAACCGTTCAAGGTGGAGCGCGTGATCCAAACGCTGGAACGCGCCCGCGACCGGCTGATGCTGCGTGCCAAGCGGGCCATGCCGGCTCCCGCGCCTGTACAGCCCAGAACGGTGAAAGGCCGCATGATGCTGCGCCATCGGGACGGCGTGAGCTTTGTGGATCTGCAGGATATCCTGCTGGTGCAGCGGGAAGAACGCAGCACAGTGCTCTATACGGCGGACGGCAGCCGCTATGTCGCCAGTGATTCGCTGGGCGACATGGAAGATCGGCTGCCGCAGGATGCATTTTTCCGCTGCCACAAGAGCTACATCATCAATCTGAACCATATCAAGGACATCACACCCTATGGTCGCTGGACCTATGTGATCCGCCTGGAGGGTACCCAGCATGACGCGCTGATTACGCATGAAAAGTATGAAGAGCTGGAGCGGATGTTCAGCTGATGACGACCCAAAAGGACGCCCTGCTGCGATAGGAGAGCTATGTTCGTAAAGCGCGAAACGCCAGACTATTCATTTGAGTCTGGCGTTTCGTATTTGCAAGTCCACTGTAGAAGCGCGCCCTTGCTTTGGGAAAGTCTGTATGATAGAATGGTAAAGAAAGAAGCATCCGGAGGAAAAATGAATATGATCGGTATTGGGATCTATGTAAGAAACAGCCCCAAGGCTATCGCGGTGTATCAAGCAGCTTTTGGACTGGAACTTGGATATTATGTTCAGAATAAGGATGGAACTTATTTCCATTCTGAATTGTATAGGAATGGAGAGCCTTTTTGTTCTGTCGTGGAAGCAAAGCAGGATACCTATACGGACAAACACCCTGTTGAACTAGGTGTAGAATTTGATACCCGTGATGAACTGGAACGTGCATTCGTTCTGCTGACTGATGGGGGAAAGGCGGATATGGAGATCTGTGAATTGCCATGGAGTCCTTGCGCAGCCATCGTAATCGACCACTTTGGAGTAAAATGGTTTCTAACTCTGCCTCAGCATAAGCCGACAAAAGACTGGTCTCCTGAAGATGAAGTGCAACGAACAGTGGCACAGCCGTGATAGCGGCAGGGGTCAGTAAACAGTTTCAGCCCCAGCAGTATAGTCTGCCGGGGCTGAAACTGTTTGACGGGCATCGCCCTGTCACAGCAGGGCGTCCGTTTGGTCATTCAATTCCGCTCAAATCGTATTCTTCCAGAAATCTTTCAGCTTCTTCGCTGATGGCTTTCAGGCAGCCTTCTTCAAAAGGACTGTTCAGGCCAGCGGCCTTCAGCAGATCGGTGAACACCATGCTGCCGCCAAGCTTTGTATAGGCCATGTAGGTGTCGAACGCAGCCTTGATATCCTTGCGGATGCGGGCCCAGAATTCCAGCGACACCGTCTGGGCAAGGCAGTAGTCGATGTAGTAGAACGGGCGCTTGTAGATGTGGCTCTGGCGCTGCCAGCCCTTGCCTTCACCGTAGAAGGGCAGATCGTCCAGCCTGACCCATGGCATGTATACCTGCAGCAGATCGCGCCAAATCTGATGGCGCTGCTTGGGCGTGCAGTCGGGATGGGCATACACCTCATGCTGGAAATGATCCACCATCGTGCCGTAGGGGATAAAGGTGAGCGCATCCGCCAGATGGGTAAAGCGGAACTTGCGCGCATCCTCTCCAAAGAAGCCTTCCGCCCAAGGCTCGGCAAAGAATTCCATGGACATGGAATGCACTTCGCAGCCTTCAAGACTGGGCCAGATGGTATCGGCTGGTACACGGTCACGGTTGACATAGCCGGCGAAAGCGTGGCCGGCTTCGTGGGTGATGACCTCCACATCGTGCGCCGTGCCGTTGAAATTGGCGAAGATGAAGGGGGACTTGATGGTGAAGATACTGGTGCAGTAGCCGCCGGCAGCCTTGCCGGGCTTGCTCTCCACATCCATCATTTGGTGAGAGATCATGTGCTGCCAGAACGCTTCGGTTTCCGGACTGAGCTGGGAATAGAACGTGGTGCCCATCTTCAGGATATCCGCAGGGGTTCCCACCGGCTTGGGGTTGCCGGAGCGGAAGAGCAGATCCTTGTCGGCAAAGCTCATGGGATAGGCAAAGCCCATGCGTTCCGCCTGCTTCCGGCACAGCTTGGCTGCTACAGGCACCAGATATTTCTGCACCGCCTTGCGGAAAGCATCCACATCCTGTGCGGTGTAGCAGTTGCGCTGCATGCGGTCGTAGCCAAGCGGCGTGTAGCTGCTGTAGCCCAGCTTCTTTCCCATGCCGTCGCGCAGCTTGGTCAGTTCGTCGTAGATCTGATCCAGCTCCGCGCCGTGCGCATTGTACCATTCGCCCTCTGCTTTCCATGCGGCGCGGCGGACGGCGTCATCCGGGCTGAGCTTGTAAGGCGACAGCTGGGAAAGCGTGAAGGTCTGGCCGTCAAAGGCGATCTGCGCGGAGGCGATCAATTTGGTGTAGCGGGATACCAGCGCATTTTCAGCCTGCAGATCAGCCACCAGCTCCGGCACAAAGCTGCGCGCATCCAACTCAGCATTCAGAAAGGGCACCTTTCCGTACTTCTGCTCAAACTGCTTGCGGAACGGGCTGGCCAGTAGGGCGTCCGTCCATGCCTTGCGCAGCGGCTGCAGCTTGGGAAGCTCCTGATTGTAGAAGGTGATCTCGCCATCGTAAAAGGGATCGCGGGTATCGATATCGCGGCGGATCTGCGCAATGGTGCGCATGGAGTGGAGCGTGTTGCACTCAGCATCATTCATGGCCACATAGGCTTTGTCCGCTTCTTCGAAAGCCGTGGCTGCTTTCAGCTGCTCGGTCAGCTCTGCCAGACGTTTTTTCAGCGCTTCCAGATCCACGCGTTTGTATTCCAGTTCCGGAAAGGTCATGGGCGTTTCCTCCTGTTTATGCTTGTTTCAGTGCGTAATTCTCAATGGCGTAGGCAACGCCATCATGATCGTTATCGAGCGTGATGAGCTGTGCGGCGCTTTTGATGCAGGCGGTGGCGTTGGCCATGGCCACGCCCAAGCCCGCCCAGCGGATCATGCTTTCATCGTTGTCGTAGTCGCCGATGGTCATCACTTCGTCGGCGGTCAGGTGCAGCTGCGCGGCCAGCTCAGCCACGGCGGTTCCCTTGCCATAGCCTTTGGGCATCAGTTCAAAGTTCAGTGGCCACGAAGTGGTCACTTCCAAATCCAGCACGTGCAGCAGCTTGCGCTGCGTTCGTTCCCAACTGGCTGTATCCGGAGCGAAGGTGATGATCTTGTTTACGCCGTCGGTCAAACTGGACAAACTTTCCTCGCCATACAGCACCTCGGTGCTCAGTGCATGGCCCTCCTGCACATCGAAAAAAGAGAGATGGCTTTGATTGTTCAGCGGAAAAATCACCAGTCGGTTCTGCGCATAGCAGCCAAAGAGCTGCTGCTCCTCGCGGAGAACGCGCAGCGTCCCGCGAAGCGCTTCTTCGGTCAATACATGCTGAATGACGCAAGGCTCATTCAGATTGCGCTGACAGTACAATCCATTCAGCGCCAGCAGCGCGCAGTCCTTCAGACCGTTCTGGATGGCGATCAGCGCCAGATCTCCCGGTGAACGTCCGGAACAGAGCGCTAAGTGAATGCCGGCTTCCTGTGCACGCCGCAATGCGGCGGCGTTGGCGCGGCTTACCTTTCGGGAGCTGTTGAGCAGCGTTCCGTCCATATCCATTGCAATCAGCCGAATCATGAAAAACGTCTCCTTAGAATGAGGGCGTGCAGGTAAAGGAATGTGCATTGAGATAGCTGAAATCGCCCTCCAGTTCAAAATGGAGCCGGGAGGAGCACAGCATCAGTTGCCGCGCCTTGTGCGCCCTGTTGAATGCGCGGTCGCCGTACTGATCATCGCCCAGCAGCGGATGACCGATGAAGGCCATGTGCGCGCGGATCTGATGCGTACGGCCAGTGTGCAGCAGAATGCGCAGTTTGGCACACTCGCCGCTCTGCAGCACCGTGTATTCCGTGATCACGTTCTTTGCGCCCGGCCGTTCGGTGGGCACGATGCGCACCTCGGCGCGGCGCGCGTCCTTGATGAGCCAGTCGCGCAGCACACGGTGCGGCGGATCCGGCGTGCCGCGCACGATGCAGGTGTACTCTTTGCGGATACGGCGCTGGCGGAAGCCGTCCTGCAAGGCCTGCTGCGCCGCAGCACTTTTGGCCAGCACGATCAGCCCTTCGGTGGGATTGTCCAGCCGGTGGCACAAAAGAGGCTCCTCAGCTGCTGGGTTTGTCTGCAGCATTTGGGCATGCAAAAGCTGCGGAAGCGTTCGTCCGCCTTTCGGATCCGCTTCGCAGCTTATGCCGGAAGGCTTCGCCGCCACCAGCACCTGTTCATCTTCATATACGATCGGGATGATGCTTTCCTTCGGCTGCACATCGCGCGTGTAGATCTGCACATGAGCGCCGGGAACAACGGCGGCGCTCATATTCACGCGCTGTCCATCTACCTTTACATCGCGTTTTTGAAACGCCTCGCGCAGCACATATTCCGGCACATCCGGCAGCATCCTGCGGGCATAGGCGTACAGCTTGCCGCCCTGTGCGTGTGGGGGAATGTCAAAAGTATGCTGTTTCATAGCTTTATTGCATCAGCGTCGTGCGCAGACCCATCCAGTGCGGCGTGCACAGATGCAGCTGCCGCAGCGCCGCCTTCATCCTTTCCGTGGGCAGCACAGCCAACATGGAACCCATGACGATCTCCATTTCCTCATAGGATACGCCCTGCTTGGCCAGCATGCGCAAATCCTCTGCCGCCTCCGCCAGATCATATTCCGGGCGCAATGCCCCCTTCAAAGCGCCGCACATATTTTCATGCAGCGTCACCTCTTCCGGCAGCAGCCCGTTCATGCCCCCGGCAATCAGCTCCTGCGACAGCTCCAGCGTGAAGATCCCCTCCGTGGGCTGCAGGCAGAACATCTGATAGGGATCGGCCAGTCCGGGGTGGAGCAGGATCAGATCGCCGTTAGCATCGGTGATGTATTCAAAGGTGGATTGCAGATAGCGCTTTGCCACCTGCACCGCCTGCGCATCGCTGCGGTGCATGACTTCCTGCAGAAATACGCCAATGGGCTGTGCAGAGTGCAGAAATCCTGCAATATACAGTAAACCGTGAATGGTGGCATCGTAGCGGAAAAGTAGTTCCCGCGCGGACATGGCCTGCTGCGAATGCATGGCGTTCATCAGCGGTTCATGCAGCGCTGAGGGCAGGATCAGCTTCCAGTCGTCGCCCTCCGCGCGGAAGCCGCACCACAGCCGCCGCACCAAGGCTTCCGCCGCGCCGATGTCGTCCCAATCGGTCAGCAGCATTTCGCCTTCGTTCAGCAGCAGGCGCTCCAGCATCTGCATCTCATTCACGCCGATGTAGAGCACCTCCAGCGGCAGGCGTTCCATGACGCGGTCGCGCAGCTGCTGCAGCGAGAGCAGACCGTCCGGTTGTCCTTCATATGATCCTTCCAGCAGCGTCTGTGTATCCAATTCGGTAGCTTCCGGCGAAAACAGACAGACGCCCGGGCGGGCAAACAGGCGGCGTTCGCATGCCTCAAACTGTTTTTCGCGCATCATGCTCATGGTTCTGTCACACCAGTCCGCATGAAGCATTCCTTCTCTGAGCATGCCTGAACCTCCTGTTCCTAAAGTGCGTAAAACGCTATTCATTATTATACCGTCAAGCGGACTGCTGTCAAGGTTTGCGGCAATGCAATTCGTGGCAGAAAGGCGAAAACAGCCTGCAAGACAGGCAGATTTCATTTGTTGTGAATAGCATAGGAAAGCTTAAGATGCTTTTTCAATGGATAAGGTAGCAATTTCAACAGTCTATGGTATACTTGATTTGAACATCAGAAAGCAGGAAAGATTCGGCAGGGGAGGCAGTCGTGAATATGAAAAGGAGCATTGTGTGGCTCATCATCCTTCTAATGGGAACCGCTGTGATCGGCGGATGGTTTGTAATGAATGAATCTTACGAGCCGACTTCCTTTGTTGTCGATGGAGAGCTGTTCTTAGCCACGGTTGAGAATGGGCGCACTTTGATCCTGAATCTGGACCATTCCGAGGGAAGAAAAGAATGGTCGATTCTGTCGGAAACTAACACTTTTGCAAGCGATTATCATACGATCACCCCAACCACTACGGAGTTTCATATCATTGCCTTGAACGATGGAGAGGGGAAAATGGTTTTTCAATGTGCGCAGAATGATGGAACAACGGACAAGTACATGCTTGCTCTTTTGATTTCACGTCACCGGAAGAACTATCTTCAGATCGATTCTGTTTCTTTTACCGAATGCGAGTAAAAATCCATAGGAAGTTGACGGCTGCAAAAAGCTTTGCGCCAATGCTCGTTAGTATGACATGCAGAAAACAAATCCTCCGCAGGGGTTGAAGAACACCCCATGCGGAGGATCGAATTTTTTTACGGAATGGAAACAATGACGCATTTGGCGTCTTCGTCCACCCATGCGGCGATGCCGGTCAGCTGCTCAATGCACTGTACCGGAAGGTACAGCACACCGTCCATGCGGCGGATATCGCGTCCGGTCAGGAGCTGCGGTTCGGTATTGCGGTAGGCTTCCAGATGGATGGGTCGGCCGTCCTGATCCTCGGTATAGGCGATGCGGAACAGGGTTTCCCCCATGGCGAAAGCCAACTCATCCTTCTCAACGGAGCTGTCCTTGATCACCAGGATATCAGCCGCCTCCAAGATCTTTACCAGCGGCAGGTAAAGCCGATCCTCCACCAGACAGGGTGCGGCGTCGATGGGCGTCTCCGTCCATTCCAGTTCGATGCTATAGCCTTCCAGCTTCACCATCGCCGGTACCGGCGTGGCCGTGGGCCTTGGCGTGGCGGTCGGCGTGGGCGTAGCGGTGGGATCGGGCTGTGCATTCACGGTCTCCACCGGTGCGAAAGTGGGGGGCGGTGTCGGCGCAGGTGTGGGCGTGGGGGCTTCGGTCGGGGCGGGAGTGAGCGCGACCGTCAGCTGGCTCGTGGGTCTGGGCGTGGGAGAGGGCGTTACATCGGGCGAAAGACGGATCTCATCGCTTTCAAACAGCACGGTCAGCGTGTGACGGCCGGCTATGCCATCCACACTCAACCCATGCTGGTACTGGAAACGCTCCACTGCCTGACGGGTCTGATTGCCGTATGCGCCATCCACTTCCCCTTTCAAGTAACCATATTCGGCCAGCTTTTCCTGCAGTGCGCGCACCTCATCGCCGCGATCGCCCACCTGCAGTGTTTTGTATTCCGGATTGGGGGTGATGTTGATGGTGGGCACCGGCGTGGGCGTAGGCGTGGGAAAGGGAGTGGGCGTGGCCGGCTGTACATACACGGTGGGCACCGGCGTGGCGTTGAGAAGATCCACCGGTTCCGGAGCCATCTGCACGGAGGTGGCAAAGGTAAGCGACATATAGAGCAAAATGGTCTTGAGAAGATCCATCAGCGGTTTCCCCTTTCCAAAACTAATCCGCGTTTTCGAGCCGATCACGACGCACGCCGGTAAACACGACGCCCTTGGCGGGGCGGCCCAGCTGCGCCTGCAGGCGCGCGGCTTTTTCGATATCCTTCTGTTCGTACTGATCGTCCTGCGCCATCAACACCATGCCGTCCGAAACCAGACTGAGCATGGCTGCATCGGCGCAGGCTGCTGTGGGCGCGGCGTGAAGAAGCACCCAGTCGAAATGAGAACGGGCGCTTTTCAAAAAGGCCGCGAAAGCATCCGTTGCCGCCAATGCTGAGGCTTCCACATCCGGATGCAGCCAGTCGATAAACACGAGCGTGGAGAGCGGCGTGGAGACGATGGTCTCAGACCACTCTGCGTGGTTGAGCAGGTAGTCGTGCAGATCAGCCTTCGCTTTTACCCCCAGCAATCCGGCCAGCTGCGGATGCGCTGCGTCCATTTCCAGCAGCAGCACCCGGAACCCCTGCTGCGCCATTTCGCTGGCCAACAGCACCGTTGCGGCGGCGGATTCTTCTTCCTCCCGCACGGCCGCCAGCACCATGCACTGTCCGCCTTCCTGCTCCTTGGGGGAGCGCAGACGCAGCAGTACGCGCCGCAGGCTCTCTCTGATCAAACGATCCATCTGCCACAAAAGCATGCCGTCGCAGCTCTTTTTGGCATTTTTTTGCTGGAAACGCTTCGCTGCGCGGCGCACATCCGGCACAGCCCCCAAACAAAACGGCGCTGCGGACGGCTGATCAAAACGCACGCGGCGGCGGTCTGAGCCGAAGAGGCAGGCGCTGAGCGATCCGAGCAGGAACACCGCCAGCACCGCTGCTGCGATCTGGCACTTTGCAGGCGGATTGGCAGCCGATCGCGGCAGCTGCGCGCGCTCCACCTCCTGCGCGGAAGCTACGTCGAACATGCGTGGAATGCGCTCGATCAGTGCATCGCCCACCGCATTGGCCAACGCCTGCACGGCGGCGGCATCAGGGCCGGTCGCTACGATCTGCAGCATGTGCGTGCCGCGCTGCGCCTTCACCTGCACACAGGTGCGGCCGTCGCTCGACACATCGCTGAGCACGGCGTGACGGAAGGTTTGCGTATGCGTCAACGCATCGCAGTCCTGCGAGAGCATCTGCATATCGCTCCAGCCGTCCCGCCCGGCTTCCGGCAGGGCACACAGCGTATACACTGCCTGATAATACGGTGTTTCATAGCGAAGAACAAACAGACCGACGGCACAGCCTGCCGCGATGCACAGCCCGAGAATCCACGGCAGCGCACGCAGCCATTTTCGTCCGGCACAACGCATATCCTCTTCACCTCGCCCGATAAGTTCCCACTAAATAGCATATCACAGGATACTGGCATTGACAAGCGCTGAAAGTGCGGTAAAATCGTTCTGACGCCTGATTTTGTGAAGATGAAGGAGGAGCTTGCGATGATCCTTTCCCAGCCCGGTTTTTCGGTTCAGCCGGATGGCGCATCGCCCCGCCCGCAGGATCGTGCAGTATGCTTTGACGGTGGACGCATCCTGCTGAATGTGGGGGACGAAACGCCTGTTCTGCCGACCATGGCGCAGCTCTCGCCGTTGACATTCACTCCTTTTGAGCTGGCCCGCACGGCGGACGGCGGGCTGTTTTCCCCGCATCCGTTTGAAAAGCACACAGTGCCTGAAACCGATACGCTGCGCTACTGCGCTCTCAGCCTGTTCCGCACGCTTCCGCAGGAGACGGCGGCGCTGATCATCTCCTGCTGGCACCTGTGGAGCTGGTACCAGACGCACCGCTATTGCGGAAAATGCGCGCATCCGCTCAGAACAGACACAGCTGAACGCGCCCTGCGCTGCCCCGATTGCGGCCTGATGCTGTTTCCGACCATTGCGCCTGCGGTGATTGTTGCCATCACCAGCGGAGACAGCATACTGCTGGCCAAGAACGCCCGCGGAAGCTTCCAGCACTTTGCGTTGATTTCCGGCTATGTGGAGGTGGGCGAGACTCTGGAGCAAGCCTTGCGCCGCGAGGTGAGGGAGGAGACCGGCCTGACACTGACGGCTGTGCGCTATCTGGGCGATCAGCCGTGGGGGATCAGCGGGGCGCACATGTTTGCATTCCATGCGGAGGCGAATCGGAATGCGCCGCTGCACCGGCAAGCCAGCGAGCTGTCCGAGCTGCGCTGGTTCCAACGGGACGAGCTGGCCCCCTGCGACCACACCATCAGCATTGCCTTTCACCTGATCGAGCGTTTCCGTACAGGCACGTTGTAGAGAACGGGTTTTTTGCCGTCTTTTGGTTGCGATTGCAAAAAAGCTGTGTTACTATAGTTATAAGCGCAGTGGGGCCGGCATACGAAAGCTGAAAGCCTCACCCAAGAAAGGGGAAACATGGAAGCGAAAAAGCGTTTTATCGTTGACTGCATGTTTTACGGCATTATTCTGCTGATCGTGATTCTGGTGGGCAAGTACATTTTGCCGATCATGACGCCGTTCATCATCGCGTTTTGCGTAGCGGGGATCATGGAATTCATCACCAAGCGGATTCTTCCGCGCAAAGAGAAGCTGCGCCGTCTGCTTTCCGTGCTGCTTTGCGGTATTTTGTACGCCGTGGTCGTGGTGCTGGTGGTGCTGGTGGGCGCGAAGCTGGTGGGCGAGGCGATCGATCTGGTAACAGCCATCCCGGCTTTTGCCACCAATGAGCTGATGCCTGTTCTCAATATGGGCGCTGAATGGCTGGAAAACGCGTTGATCCCCTTCGATGCTCGGCTGGCTTCCATGGTGGATGAACTAGCCTCCAGCGCGATGAAGAGCTTGGGCAGCTTTGTGACCAACTTCTCCGGGAAAGCCATCGTGGCGCTGACGGGCATTGCTACCTCCATTCCCAGCATGATCGTGCAGACCATCATCACCATTATTTCCACATTCTTTATGGTGCTGGATTTTTCCAAAGTAGTGGGCTTCCTGAAAAAACTGGTGCCTGCCAAACAGCGCGAAGTGATGGAAACCGGCTTGTACTATACCAAGAGCATGGTGCTGATCTACATCAAATCCTACTCCATTCTGTTTTTGCTGACCTTTGCGGAACTCACGATCGGCTTCCTGATCTTGGGTGTTCCTCACTCGCCGCTGCTGGCGCTGGGCATTGCGATTTTTGATCTGCTGCCCATTTTGGGCACGGGCGGTATCCTGTTGCCCTGGATGCTGCTGATGCTGATCCTGGAGAACTACAAGATGGCGATCGGCCTGCTGCTGCTTTATCTGGTGATCACCTTTATCCGGCAGACACTGGAACCGAAGATCGTGGGCAAGCAGATCGGCCTGCATCCGCTGGCAACGCTGATCGCCATGCTGCTGGGCTTGAAGCTATTCGGCTTGGTCGGCCTGATCGGTTTGCCGGTGCTGCTGTCTGTGGTGACGGCTATGAAGCGCAACCGCGCGGAGCGGCAGCAGGAGACAAGCACAGCCGCCGCAAACTGAATGATTTAACATGGAAAAGCGCTCCCGGTTTGGATCCCGGGAGCGCTGCTTTTTCAGGAGTCAAGGGAATAGTACGGATGCTTGACCAGCGGGTGCTCGTCGAACAGCCAGTCGGCAGCCTTGCGGTAATCCGCGTTGGTGCGGGATCTCTGCATGGCTTTGAAGGGCTTGGCCGGGTTTTCGAAGCAGCAGGAGGTCCAGCTCATCATCATGCGCAGCCGCCGCAGCGCCAGATCGCCTGGCCCCTGCGCGGCATACGCTTCGTAAAGCCGGTTGTGAAAAGCACGCAGGGAGGCGTGCGTGAGCGGAGCGCCGCCCAGCCATTCCTGTGCCAGCGCCGGATTAGCCACCAGCCCGCGCCCCAGCATCAGCGCAGACATCTTTGGATAGCGCTGCACCATGACTGTCAGCTCCTTTGGCGCAAACAGATCGCCGTTGAGGACAATGGGACAGCGCAGCACTTCAAAGGCTGCGTCCAGCGCTTCACGGCAGGTTTCACCGGCATAGAACTGTCGGCGTGTACGCGGATGGATGATGATCTCACTGGCTGGATAGCGCGACAGCACATCCAGAATGGCGGGCCATTCGTCCGGACTGTCAAAGCCGATGCGCGTTTTGATGGAGATTGGAATGGGGGAATGGGCATAGATCTCATCCAGAAACAGCGCCAGCTGATCCGGGCAACGCAGCATTCCGCTTCCCTTGCCCTTGGCCGTTACCGTGCCGGATGGACAGCCGATGTTTAAGTTGACCTCGGCGTATCCCAGATCCTGCAGAGCGCCAGCTGCCCATAGAAAATGATCGGCATTTTTGCACAGGATCTGCACGACCGCATTCAGTCCCTCATTGTTTTTAGGTGAAATGGCGGTAAACTCTCTGGGCGTGAACACATGGTGCTCGGTCGGACTGATGAATGGAATATAATACCGACTCACTCCGTCAAAGCAGGCGCGATGCGTCTGCCGGTACAGATGGTCGGTCAGCCCCTCCATGGGGGCAAAGTAGATGGGACGGGCGGTTTCGGTCTGCATTCAAAAGCCGCTATTGAAAGCAGCGGCCGTTCACTCTCCCTTTCGTTCTGCACGGATGTGATGGAAACAGGCATGCATGTGGATGACATGGGCGGAGGAAAAGATGAGATTGCGCATCAGATTCTTCTCATCGGATTCGGTTTCCCCTACATCGTCCAGCGTATCCTTCAGCCCAAAAATGAAGAACAGATTGTTTTCCATCTCGCTGCACAGGTAGTTATAGGCAGTGGGCAGCGGATAGGAGCTTTTCTGCATGTCGATCAGCAGACCGATGTCCTCAATGGAAACCATGTTTTTGGCAAAGGCCACAAAAAACAGATACGCGATGTGTTCTGCGTAGTACTGCTTTTTGACGGGCTTGGGCAGGATGCCTTTTTTGACGTAGTTGCTCACCATGGAGGAGGTGATCTCAAGGCACCCCAAAGGAAGCAGGCAGCTGTTGACATACTTGACTGTCTGCTCCAGATACAATCCCATGTTGGGAAGATCCTCGTACCGGGCCATGCGGAATTTGCGGATGGGTGCGGCCATGAGCCGCTTCGTTTCAGTATTCATACAGCTTTATTCTACATCGTTCGTGAAAAACTGTCAATCGGTTTTTGAAAAACGCTTGACGCGGTGGCGGATGCCTGTTATAGTTAATAAGGCAGTCCATACTGATCACGAAAGACAGGTGGGAAGAACATGGAAAACAAGATCGTTCTGGACTCTTCCGGAAATCTGCACGCATTTTCCGGCGTGGATTTCGCAAGCGTACCTTTGAAGATCATCGCTAGCGACCGGGAGTTTGTGGATAACGAGCACATGGATGTAGAGGAAATGGTGAAGTATCTTCGCGCGCATAAGGGAAAGGTGTCCACGGCCTGCCCCGGCGTAGGCGACTATCTGGACGCTTTTGGCGATGCGGAGAATGTGTACTGCGTTACTATCACCAGCAATTTGTCCGGCAGCTACAATGCCGCCAGGATCGCTGCGCAGACCTATGAGGAGAAGCATCCCGGCCGCCGTGTGCATGTGTTTGATTCTCTTTCGACCGGCGGTGAAATGGCGCTGATCGCCGAAAAACTGCGCGATTTGATTTGCGAAAAGCTCTCGTTTGAAAGGATCGTCGAACAGGTAAAGAACTATCAGCAGAAAACGAAGCTGATGTTTTCGCTGGAGTCCCTGCACAATCTGGCCAACAACGGCCGCGTGTCTGTGGCAGTGGCCGCTGTATCCGGCATTCTGGGCATCCGGCTGATCGGCAAGGCCAGCGACGAGGGAACGCTGCAGCCCATCGGCAAGGCCCGCGGCGAAAAGAAACTCATCGCTGAATTGCTGCGCCATTTTGCCGACCTTGGCTATGAGGGTGGCAAGATGCGTATCGATCACTGCGATAACCTTCCAGCAGCCACTGCGCTGAAGCAGCTGCTGCTCAGCCGCTTCCCCACCGCTGATGTGGCGATCGGAAAATGCGGCGCGCTGTGCAGCTTCTATGCCGAACAGGGCGGACTGATCATCGGGTTTGAGACGGTGTAAGGACCGGGCAGAACACCATTGTCAGAAAAGCAAATATCGGTTTTGCGTTTTCCTGCGCAAACGTGCGAGAGGGCTTTCTTCGGAAAGAAAGCCCTCTCGCATATTTTGTTTTGCGGGATCATTCGACCGTGATCGAGAATTCGCCGGTCGTCCACAGATCGTTGCCGTCCGTGGCTTTCACAGTGAACACCCACTTGCCGTTCTCGGTAGGCGTGCCGCTGATGAGGCCGCTTTCGTACAGGGTGATTCCGGTGGGCATGGAGCCGCTTTCAAGGCTCCATGTCACCTCCGTCTCGGCCTCTGCAGTCAGCTGACGGCTGTAATCGGCGTTAACGGTGGCATTGCCGAAGTAGTTGGTGGTGATGACGGGAGCGTTATGCTTTACTTCGGGCTTGGGTTCCGGTTTGGGTTCAGGCTTCGGCTCCAGCAGGGGTTCGGGCTGCGGAGGAGCGACATAGTCGCTCTCCACAGTGATGCTGAACTCTGCCTGATCGCTCAGGCCATTTTCATCGGTTACACGCACGGTGAAATAGCTGGTGCCTGCGCAATCAGGGGTGCCGGTGATGAAACCGTCGGCATCCAAGCTCAGCCCGCGCGGCAGCTCACCGGCAATCAAGCTCCAGAACACGCTGGTTTCAGCATCGGCAGTGAACTGACGGTAATAGCTTTCGCCCACCTTGGCATTGCCGAGGAAATTGGTGGTAATGTCGGGCGCTTTGTGCAGCACGACCGCTTCGACCGTGATCGCAAAGGACTTACTGGCGGTCTGGCCATAGGCATCCATCACCTGCACGGTGAAGGGGAACGTACCGGCTGCCTCAAGCGTACCGCTGATGGAGCCGTCCGCAGTCATGGTGAGACCGGTGGGCAGGCCGCCGGAGATGATGCTCCAGCTGATGGGCGTTTCGCTCGTTGCCTCCAGCAGGCGGACGTAGCTGTCGCCAACCTTGCCGCCGCCAAAACCGTTGGTGGTGATGACGGGCGCAGCGGGCAGCGTGCCTTCCACCGTGATGCTGAAGGTGGCAGAATCCTGCTGACTGTACAGATCAGTGACAGTCACGGTGAAGGTGTAAGCACCGGCCTTTTCAGGCGTGCCGCTAATCTGACCATTGGCATTCAGGGTCAGGCCAAGGGGCAGCTGACCGCCGGTCATACTCCATGTTACAGCGGACAGCGCGTCAGCGCTCAAGGTGCGCTCGTAGTATTCACCAACCTTGGCATTGCCGAAGGCGGTCGTGGTGATATCAGGCGCAGTGGCGGGCTTCACGGAGGCTTCTTCCACCGTCAGGGTCAGTGTCTTGGAGGCCGTTTGACCATTGGCAGTGGCAAGCACGATGAAGGTGGCGGTACCAGCCTTGACGGGCGTGCCGCTGATGGTGCCGTCGGCGTTCAGGGTGAGACCCTCGGGCAGCGCGTTGCTGCGGCTCAAGCTCCACTGAGCGCTCACATCCGCCGTCAGCTTTGCCGTGTAGGCAGTGCCGACCGTAGCGTTGGACAGATAGTTGGTTTCGATCACGGGGAGAGCGCCGGGGGCGACCGCAGCGGCTTCGATGGTGATGCTGAAGCTCTGCGATGCGCTCAGACCGTTATCATCGGTCACGGTCACAGTGAAAGCGCTGTTGCCGACGGTCGTAGGAACGCCGCTGATCACACCATCCGTCATGGTCAGACCGTCGGGCAGATTGCCGGCTACGATCATCCAGTTGACAGAACCCTGCGCATCGGCAGTCAAGGCACGGAAGTAGCTTTCGCCGACCACGCCGTTGCCAAAGTAAGAGGTGGTGATCACGGGTGCTACGGGCGCAGCGGCCTCGACCGTGATGGAGAACTGCTTGGACTTGGAATTGCCGGCGGCGTTGTGCGCCTGCACGGTGAACTTGCTTTCACCAGCCTTGACGGGCGTACCGGTGATGGCGCCGGATTCGGACAGGGTCAGGCCTTCCGGCAGACGTCCCTTGACCACCTGCCAAGTGATCTCGCCGCCGCCCTGAGCGGTCAGCTGAGTGGCATAGGTCTCGCCGATGACGGCGTTGGGCAGCTTCACATCATCGATCACGGGCTTGGTAGCGCGAGACTCCACCACTGCCGTCTGGGCAGAGGTCTTATCGCCGCGATAAGCATCGTAGCCGTAGACGGTCACGCTGATCCGATGGCCTTCGTCATGCTGGGTCAGTTCATAGGTCGCGCCGTTCGCACTGCGGATGGGATAACCATCGCGGTTCCACTGATAGTATACGGTGGCCAGCGCGGGAGAGGTAACGGCCGTCAGTGTGTCGCCCACAGCAGGCGCTGCGCCGGTGGTCTTGTTGGACAGGTTGCGGATGCTGACATCGGCAATCGTGCCGCTGGCGGCGATCCTTTCGGTGGCGGCATAGGCCGTTCCGCTGAAATTGGCCGTGCCGGTTACGATCAGTTCAATCTTCTTACCAATATCGTTGGCATTGACCACATAGCTATCGGCGTTGCTCACCTGATAGCCGCCCACCTTCCATGCGTAGATGACCTTGGCGCCTTCAGGATTGAGCGTGGCGGTCAGCACGTTGCCCACGACGGGAGCGGTGGTGTTGAGCTTCACGCCGCGCAGCACGGTGTCGCTCACAACGGGGCTGGTCACAGCGCTCTTGGCAGAGCCGGTGTAAGCGCCGATGCCCTTCACCTTCAGCTGGATGACCTTGCCCACATCCTTGGCCGTGACGGTGTAGGTGGAGGAGGTGCCCTTGGTCACGCCGTCCACGCGCCATTCGTAGCTGACGGTAGCGCGGGAGGGGGAGATGGCCTGCACGCTCAGCACATTGCCGACGGCGGGATCATAGTTGTTGATGGTAACGCTGTTGATCTCGTTGCTGGAATAGTAGTTGAGGAACTCGTTCATCATCCAGCCTTCACGGCTGCCAACGCGGATACGGTCCCACACGCCGCCCTTTTCCAGCACAGCGACTGTGGTGCCCACACTGTATACGCCAATCTTGGCGTAGCTCTTGCTGGGGCCGCTGCGCAGACGCACGCCGTAGCCGTTGCTGCTCCAGATGGTGGCGTAGCAGATCACCTTATCGCTGCTGGAACTGCTGCCG
This sequence comes from uncultured Oscillospiraceae bacterium, assembly GCA_964504385.1. Taxonomy (GTDB): domain Bacteria; phylum Bacillota; class Clostridia; order Christensenellales; family Aristaeellaceae; genus Limiplasma. The sequence goes on along the minus strand of CAZDEF010000012.1, from coordinate 10,226 downwards.
GACGCGGTGGACAGGTACTGGGTCATCATGTAACCCGTTGTGCCGTTGATGCTGATGCGCGACCAGGTGCTGCCGCGCTCCAGAATGGTGACAGGAGTGCCGGAGCTGAACGTGCCGATCACGCGGTAGCTGGTGCCGGGACCCACGCGCAGGCGCACGCCGTAGCCGTTGTGGCTGGAAATGTAGGCGTTGCCGTTATACGAGCCGGAGGAGCCGCCGGAAGCGCCCAGCTGCAGGAACTGGCCGTACATGTAGCCGGTGCGGCCGTCAGGCGCCTTCACGCGGTACCAGCCGCCGCTGGAACTGAGGATCTCCACCACGGTGCCGGTGTAGTAACTGGTAATGGTGTCAGAGTTGAAATTCGCCGCAGAACGCAGCCGCAGCCAGCCGCCTACGACAGTGGCGTACTGCGTAGCCGCCATGGATGCTGCCGGAAGCATCGTCATCAGCATGACGGCAACCAGCAGGGTGGCAAAAAAGCGCTTCATTCTAAAATCCCTCCGAATTTCTCCCTTGTTCAGGGTATTGACATTAATAAGACGATTGGGGAGCGCATAATCTTCCCACTTCAGGAAATTCATTGTACAATAATTTCAACTTGTTGTAAATAGACGGAATGAAAAGCGGGCGGAACAGGCGAACGTTGACTTTTCCACCTTTTCATGGTACGCTTTGCCAGAAAAAGAAAGAACCGTTTTGCCGGTTTTGAAAGGACGGAAACGATATGACGGAAGCTTTTTCATGGGCGCAGCTGGTTCTGTGGCTTGGGTGCATTCTGTGCGAGACGCTGTGCGTGCAGGCCATGAGGAAAAACAGCTATTCCGTCCGCGCGGCGCTGGGCTTTGCGCTGCTGAGCCTTGCGGCGGGATGGCTCATCGGGCACATCTGCTATGCGCTTGTCCGCATTGACGACACGCTGCACGCCGCTCATCCGCTGGTCAGCCTGCTTTTTGGGAACGGCTCCATGCTGTACGGCGGAATGCTGGGCGTTGTGCTGAGCGCGATGCTGACAGCGCGCATGGCCTCGAGTTCTGCGGTGGAATTGCTGGATCTGATCGCCCCGTTCGGCGCACTGTGCATCGCTTTCATTCGTCTGTCGGAGGGACTGTCCGGCGCGAACTTCGGCGATTATCTGGAGGAGGGCACTTTCTTCGCGCGTTTTCCATTTGCCGTGTATGACGCAGAATACGAAAGCTGGGCTGAAGCGGTGTTTATGGGCGGCATCTTGGCGGCGCTGGCGCTGTGTGCGCTCCTGTTGAAAACCAAAAGCCGCCGCCCGGGCGACCGCGCGCTGCTGATGGCGGGCCTGTACGCTTCCGCACAGGTGGTGCTGGAAAGCATGCGCTTTGATGATTTTCTGCGCTGGGGCTTCATCCGCAGCTCGCAGCTGGTGAGCGCGGCGCTGGTGGCTTTTGTGCTGGCGTGCTATGACCGGTGGGCGAAGGGCGCAAACCGTGCCGGATGTATCGGCGTATGGGTGGATTATGCGGTTTGCCTGGCGCTGTGCCTTGTGCTGGAATTCGCCGTGGACGGCAAGATCGGTTTTCTGACCTTCCTGACGCCTGCGGCTTGCCATGGGCTGATGACGATCATTTGCGCGTTTATGGCCTTCGGGGTTTTCAGAATGCGCGGCTTTGTACGCGGCAAAGCTCAGTAATCAAATTCGTTGTGCTGTACCTGGATTTTTGTGGTCAGCCGTTCGCCGGTGTAGGGCTTCCGGATCTCCAGCAGGTTGAGCACACTGTAGCCCCGCTTTCCCAGAAAGGCGATCATTCCGTCATTGTTGGGGTGCACATAATTATAGACCATTTCTTCGCCGTAAGAGGCGGCCAGGTCTTCGGCTTTGGCAAACAGTGCAGATGCGATCCCGATGCGTCTGCACTGCTTTTTTACAAACAGGGATTCCACCCACACGCAGGGCGCATCCACCCGGCACACAACGTAGCCGACGATTTCGCCCTGCAGGCAGGCGACCCACACGGGATAGCCCGTCCGCTCATATTCCAGCAGTTCTTCCCGACCCGCTGAAACATCCTCTTTTGAAACGATCCCCTTATAGCTGTTCAGCTCCACACGAAAGGCCGCCACCAGCTGGGCTGCAGCGTCAAGATTCTCCATGGACAGCTGTTGGATCTCCATCAGGTGATCACCTCCACTCCCAGCAGACCGCTCAGGCTGATGACCTGCGCTGCGGTTACTTTGGCTCCGCGCAGATCGAACAGGCTGATGTTCCAGCCGTCAATGACGCAGCTACTCATGTCCATGCCTGCCAGAGGGGTACGCACCCACTGTGCACGGGTGAGGTCCGTTTCGGTGAATCGTACCTTTGCCAGCTTTACATCCGCCCACAGGCTTTCGCGCATGCGGCATTGGCTGAATGCCGCGCGGTCCATCTTCATTTCAGAAAACGAAGCATAGTCCAGCATACATGCGTCAAAAACGGTGTTCATCAGCGCGCCGCGCATCATTTCCACACCCGTCATGCGGCAGTTGCGGAAAACGACGCGCTGAAAGGTGGCGCTCACCGTGCGCAGATTGCTCCATTCACATTTGTCAAACAGACAGTCCACAAAGCTTAGCCGCTTGAGATCCATCTCGGTAAAGACGCAGCGTTCAAACACGCAGCCGCATACGTCCAGCGTGCCGCCTTCCACCGCATCAAGCGTTTCGTCCGTAAAACGCATGCCGCGCAGATCCCCGTCCTCCTCCAGCGCCCGCCGGACAGCGTCTGTCAGCGCCATATCAGCGGCCAGCTGCGCGTCCGTTTCCGGTGCGGCGATCTTCCATTTTTCCGCCATGCTCATGCTCCCATCACATATTTGGTATAGCCGAAAGCCTTCAGCTGTTCGTAAGCGGCCCATGCCTCCGGCGGCATGGACTGCGGCGTTTGATAGCCAAGCCGCGCATAGACGTCCATACGCTGGAAATCGCCCACGATGTTGGAGATCATTTCGTATTCCTCCACGCCCGCCGCGCCCAGCCGCTGCAGATAGCCTTCCAGCGAACGGTCTGCAGGCGCGATCAGAAACTGCGTTTCGCGATCGGGCCATTGCTTTTCCAGCGTGGCGCGGATGCGTCGGCCCATGTTGGGCTGATGAACCACGATGGCCGTGCGGATCCGCAACCCGCGTTCGCACAGCAGCGCGTGGGAAAAACGCAGATTTTCGCCCGTATTGGTGGAGCGGGTTTCCAGCAGCATGCATTCGGCGGGGACGAACAGCTTCAGCGCGGTGTCGGCGTAGTTCTCCGCTTCGCTTTTTTCAAGCCGGCCCAGTGTGCCTTTTCCCAGCCCGCCGGAATACAGCAATAGCGGTGCATAACCGGCCAGAAACAGCTTTGCCGCGCGCTCGCCCACCAGCGGATCCGCACAGCCGAAGGCCATGATCACATCCGCCTGCTGCAGCGTATCTGCCGTGTACAGACTGTCCCAAACCATCTGCAGGTTTTGAAGCACTTCGTTTCTCATCTTGTCAGCCTCCCCGCTTTCTATTATACCGTGCATTCGTGCAGAAGCAAGACAGAATGTTCATTGTCAATGGAAAGCGAGCGTGGTATAATGAATGCAGATCTTGTTCATCTTGTACATGAGGAGGCGTTTTGGATGATGAAGCGCAGAATAGGGATCCTGACCAGCGGCGGCGATTGCCCCGGCCTGAACGCAGCCATTCGCGGTGTGGCGCGTGCGGCTTATGAAATGTTTGACGCGGAGATCATCGGTATTCAGAATGGCTATGCCGGGCTGATCGACGACGAATGGAAAGAAATGAAGAGAAGTGATTTCTCCGGCATTCTCACCTTGGGCGGGACCATTCTGGGCACCAGCCGCCGTCCCTTCCGAAATATGCGCGTAGTAGAGGACGATGGCGTGGACAAAGTAGCCGCCATGAAGAAGAACTACAAGAACCTGAAGCTGGACTGCCTGGTCACCCTTGGCGGAAACGGCACCCACAAGACGGCCAATCTGCTCAGCGAAGAAGGACTGAACGTGATCGGCCTGCCCAAGACCATTGACAACGATATCTACGGCACGGATTTCACCTTCGGCTTCCACACCGCTGTGGACATCGCCACCGAGGTGATCGACCGCATCCACACCACCGCCACCAGCCATGGCCGCTGCATGGTGATCGAACTCATGGGCAACAAGGCGGGATGGCTCACGCTGTACGCAGGTGTGGCCGGCGGCGCAGATGTGATCCTTCTGCCCGAGATCCCTTACGATATCAAGGAAGTGGCCAAGACAGTGGAGGCGCGCGCCAAGGGAAAGAAAGCCTTCAGCATCATTGCTGTGGCCGAAGGCGCCATGAGCAAGGAAGAAGCCAAAATGAAAAAGAAGGAGCGTGCGGAATACCGCAGCTCCCTGCCGTATGACTGCATCAGCAAGCGCATCGCCGCGCAGCTGCAGGAAATGGTGGGGGTGGAAGCACGTCACGTCGTGCCCGGTCACATCCAGCGCGGCGGCAGCCCCAGCGCTTACGACCGTGTGCTGTCCACCCAGTTTGGCGTTCACGCCGCCGAATTGATCCGCGATGAGATCTACGGCGTGACAGTTGCGCTGGACGGTAACGAGATCATCCATAACGATCTCAAGGACATCGCAGGCGTACCCAAGCCTGTTCCGAAGGATGACCATGTGCTGGTCACTGCCCGGAACATGGGAATCACGCTGGGCGACTGACGGCGCGGAAAGCGCTCCTACTAAAGAAACAAAGATAAGATGATCCTGTTTGCGGGAAACGGCATGATTTCAATGATGCCGTTTCCCGTTTTTTGTCCAAGGCCATCTGGTAAACGGATAAAATCAAAGAGGGCGCCCTTCGCAAAAAGGGAGCCCTCTTGATCAATGGTTTAAATAAGACCGTTTTCAGTTGGCCAGCACGCGCTCGGCAATGCTTGCAGCGTCCAGCTTATAGGCCTTGAGCAGATCGGCAGGCTTGCCGCTCTGGCCGAATTCATCGTTCAGACCCAGCTTGGTCAGCTTGATGCCGTCCATGTTCACCAGCGCAGCAGCGGTAGCGTCGCCCAGACCGCCGATGATGCTGTGCTCTTCCACGGTGTAAACATTCTTGTACTTGGCAGCCAGCGCACGCGCGCCTTCTTCATCGAAGGGCTTGATCGTGTGGCAATTCACAACGGTCACGCTCTTGCCCTTTTCAGCCAGCAGCTCGGCAGCGGCCAGACACTCGCTGACCATCACGCCGCAGCAGATGAGCACGCATTCGTCCGTGCCTTCGCGCAGCACGTTCATCTTGCCCACGGTGAAAGGCATATCCATTTCAAACACGGGGCTGGGCAGACGCGCCAGACGGATGAACACCGGCCCGTTGATGGCCAGAGCTGCATCCACGCAGCGCTGGGTCTCGTTGGCATCGCAGGGAACCAGCACGGTCATGTTGGGAAGAGCGCGCATGATGGCGATGTCCTCGATGGCCTGATGGCTGCCGCCGTCCTCGCCCAGCGTGATGCCGGCATGGGTGAAGCCGAACTTGACATTCATCTTGGGATAGCACACGCTGTTGCGGATCTGGTCAAAGCAGCGGCCAGCAAACACGGCAAACGTGGAGCAGAAGGGAATCATGCCCATCGTGCTCATACCGGCAGCCAGATCCACCATGTTGGCCTCGGCAATGCCGCAGTCAAAGAAGCGATCCGGATGTTCCTTCTTGAAATACTGGGTCATGGTAGCGCCCGCCAGATCGGCGTCCAGCACGACCAGCTTATCATTCTCATGGCCAAGCTTGGCAAGATACTCGCCGTAGGCCACACGCGTTGCTTTCTTTTCCATTACATTACACCTCCGCATTCTCAAGAGCGTCCAAATCGCGCAGAGCCTGCTCGCGCTGCTCGGCGTTGGGAGCCTTGCCGTGCCAGCCGCACTGGTTTTCCATGAAGCTGACGCCCTTGCCCTTGGTGGTCTTCATACGGATCAGCTTGGGCATACCGGGAGTGTGAGGCTTGTTGAGAGCAGCCAGCACTTCGTCGTAATCGTTGCCATCCGCCACCTGCACCACGTCCATGCCGAAGGCGGCAAACTTGGCGGATACATCGCCCAGACTCATCACTTCGTCGTTGCTGCCGTCGATCTGCAGGCCGTTGTTGTCCAGGATCACGGTCAGGTTGTCCAGCTTATAATGGGCGGCTGCCATGCAGGCTTCCCATACCAGACCTTCCTGAGATTCGCCGTCGCCGATGATGGTGTACACCTGAATGTCGCGGCCCTGCGCCTTGGCAGCCAGCGCCATGCCGGTGGCGATGGAGATGCCCTGGCCCAGCGAACCGGTAGAAGCGTCCACGCCGGGGCAGCGCTTCATGTCGGGATGGCCCTGCAGGAAACTGCCGTACTGGCGGAAATTGTCAAACTCGGCCTTGTCAAAGAAGCCGCGCTCGCCCAAAACGGCGTACAGCGCAGGAGCCGCATGACCCTTGCTGAGCACAAAACGGTCGCGGTTTTCCATCTTCGGATCCTTGGGGTCGATGTTCATCTTCTCATAATACAGCGCAACCAACGCTTCGACGATGGACAGAGAGCCGCCGGGATGGCCGCAGCCTGCCTTAGCCGTCATGTTGATGATGTCGCGGCGCACCTGAGTGCACGTGGAACGGATAGATGCTTCCATGATCTTTCCTCCTTGAGTATCCTATGGGGTGATACCACATGTCTTATCGTAACAAGCATGGCATGGTTTGTCAAGAACATTTCACTACCATTCGCGCCGCTTTCCCATGGTGCTGCGGATGCGCGGCGAAAGCTGCACCGGTGCTGCGCTTGGGTCTGGCGCTTCGGCAGAGGGGGCGGGCTCGTCCTCCGGCATGGCCGGCAAAGCTTCGGCTGCAGGTATCTCAGCGTCAGCCAAGGGTTCCGGCTCAGACGCGGGCACAGGACGGGCATACAGCGTTTCGGGAGCAGCGGCGGGCGCTTCTTCCTCGATGCGGTTGGGTTCCAGCAGCGGCGAAACAAAACCGATAGCTGGCGTTTCGCTGGGCGTGGGCGCTTGGATCTTGGGCGCGTACTGCTCCCACAGCGTCGTATCGGCAAAGGGATTGGGGCCGTTCGCTTCGGCAGGCGGCGCTTCCCACAAGGGCGGCTGCTGCACGGGGCGGCGGTAGCTTTCAGTTTTGGAGACAGGTTCGTCCGCCGTGTAGCGGCTGAACAGCGTTACCCCCACGGCGAGCAGCGCAGCGCCGCACAGCAGCACGCGCCAGCCGTTCTCCAGCGCGAAGCTCATGCAGCGGTTGACGGCGCTTACCAGCAGATGCTGCGATGGCAGCAGGAAGGAAGCCAGCACCAACTGAAGCTGTTCGTTGGCAATGGCGGGCAGAATGAGCGCCAGCAATCCCACAAAGGTCATGGCACAGCCAACGCCGAACAAAATACCGCTGAGTGCTCTGCGCAGTTTCATGATCGATTCGATCCCTTCCTTGTTTTCCATCTGTTACCTTTCGCTTTGAAAGGGTGGTTTTCCTTCTGAAACGGCAGGAAAACCGCTTTCTGTGCAGAATCCATTTGATTTAGAAGCGCATTTCGTTTTGGGAGAGGAGTTTGCAAGTTGGAAGGCTACAAACTGACATATCATGTGGACATGGTGTTCTGCATCGATGCGACAGGCAGCATGCGGCATGTGCTGGATTTTGTGAAGCAGAACGCGCTGAACCTGTACCGCGATATTGCGGATGAAATGAAAAAAAAGCACAAGACGATCAGTCAGATGCGCGTGCGCGTGATCGCCTTCCGCGATTATGTGGCAGATGGCGACGATGCGATGCTCAGCTCCGATTTCTTTGTGCTGCCGGAGCAATCCCAGCTGTTTCAGGATTGCGTGGCGGGGATCCGCGCCAAGGGCGGCGGAGATATTCCGGAGGATGGACTGGAAGCGCTGGCTTACGCCATCCGCAGCGACTGGACGCGCGAAGGCGTGAAGAAACGCCATATCATCGTTGTGTGGTCGGATGCGCCCACGCATGAGCTGGGGCATGGACGGATCGCGCCCTGGTATCCGGAGGGAATGGCAAAGAATTTCGATGAACTGAGCCTGTGGTGGGAGGATGAGCAGCTGGGCGGCGGAATGGACGAAAACGCCAAACGCTTGCTGATTTTTGCACCGGATGCGCCGGAGTGGAGCCGCATCTCATCGGAGTGGGGACAGGTGATCCATGTGCAGACAGTGAGCGAAGGACTGCTGGATGTGGAATACCGGCAGGTGCTGGACGCTGTATGTAATACCATTTGAACAGGAAAGGAACGAATGCTTTGACGCTTCCTCTGCTTTCGGTCTGCCACGCTGTCCTTCCTGAAAACGGGGAGGACAGCTTTGCACTATGCCGGGATGAACGGGGCGCGCTGCTTTGCGTGGCCGATGGCTGCGGCGGACTGGGCAGCAGGCGCTACCCGGCGCTGGGCAATCAAACCGGCGCATATATCGCTGCAAGGCTGGTCACGTGCGCTGTGGCCATGTGGGCGCAGGAGCGGGAAAAGCTGCCATCCGACCCTCTTGAGGGCGAGCGCTTTGTGCAGACGCTGCAGGAGCATCTGGAGGCCATCCTCTGCGGCTTTGCGCAGAAAAATGGGGGAGAGGCAAAAAGCCGCATTGTGGGCAGCATGCAGCGCGACCTGCCCTCCACCCTGTGCGCGGCTCTTACCGCCGATGGGGCGGCACGCTGGCGCGAGGTGTGCTTTCTGTGGGCGGGCGACAGCCGCGGCTATGTGCTGGATGAAAACGGGCTGCATCAGTGCACGCAGGATCATCTGCGCGGCAGCCCGGATGCATTTGATTCGCTCTACCACGATGCGCCGCTCAGCCGCCTGCTGTGCGCAGACAGGCACGCTGAGATCAGCCTGCGCAGGCTGCGCGCGCCGCTGCCCTGCATGATCCTCACCGCGACGGACGGCGCATACAGCAGCCTGATGAACCCGATGGAGTTTGAAATGCTGCTGCTGGATACGCTGATGAGCGCCCGTAGCTGGGAAAGCTGGGAAAAGAAACTGTCGAACCGGCTGAAGAAGCTGGCGCAGGATGACGCGACTTTGCTGCTGGAGCCATGCGGCGTTTCCGGCTTTGATGAGATGAAGCAGAAGCTGCTGCCGCGCCGCGCCATCCTGCAGAAGCAGTTTGTCACGCCGTGCCGCAGACGCTGCGGGAATACAGCCTATCAGAAGGAAAAATGGCTGCTGTACCGCGAAACGTACGACTGGACGCTGGGAGGAAACCATGAGCGAATGGATTGGCGGCTATAAGCGCGTCACGCCGATGCAAACCGTCGGCAGCGGCAGCGCGCGCTGGTGCATCGCTGTGCAGGGGCTGGAGCGTTTCTTTGTGAAGGAATTTCTGTCGCCCGTCTATCCGCCGCAGGAAAACAACGAGCTGGGCAGAAAGCAGCGAGAACGCTGCGACGCCTTCGAACGCCGGAAAATGAGACTGTACGAAGCCGTCTCCTGCGTGATCGGCGATACGCTGGTGCCCGTGATCGACTTTTTCCGTTATGAGCGCAAATACTACGCCGTGAGCGAAGCGATGCCGGACAGTCACATCACGGCGGAGGAACTTTCCGGCTTTTCATTGGAGGCAAAGCGGCGGCTGCTGTTTGATGCAGCGCTGTGTCTGCAGCGCCTGCACACACAGGGCGTGGTGCACGCCGATCTCAAGCCCGATCATTTCCTGCTGCTGAAACGGCCGGAGGGCTGGCATCTGCGGCTGATCGACTTGGACAGCGGCTTTCTGGCGGATGATCCGCCCACGGAAAAACGCGAAATGGAGGGGGATCCCGCCTTTCTTGCACCGGAAGCCTTTCTGCGCATGATTGGTCAGGATGCGAAGCTGGGGCCAAGGCTGGACAGCTTTGCTTTTGGCGCGATCATTCATCTGGTGTGGACGGGAGAAATGCCCGCATTCGATCATACGCAGTATCATTATCTGTATGAAGCTGCACTGAGCGGCGGAGAGATCCGTTTTTCGGACGCGCTGCCTGCGGAATGGCTCGCTGTTTTGCATCGCATGCTCAGCGCTGATCCCTCAAAGCGGCCCGATGACGCCACGGTAACGGCACTGTTTGAAGCAGAACTGCCTGAAAAGCAGCGGGATGGAAAACCCTATCGAAATGGTTTGAGCCGCCTGATCAAGCAGGGGTACTGCTGAGCCGGCATACAGAAATGGCAGAGGAGCATTCTCCTCTGCCGCAGACCGCTGAAAAACGCCATGTTTTCAAGAGAAAGCATGGCGTTTTAGTATGCA